>NZ_AP018712.1:452500-794150 GCF_014701195.1 Tepiditoga spiralis | reverse complement strand
AAGAAAGTTTCAAAACTATTGGTTTGAAAGTGGATCACCATCATTCTTGTACGAATACATAAAAGGGAAGAAGATAAGATATGAAGACTTAGTGAAGTATCCAGTGAGCGAACTCGATTTTTCAACACGAGAAATAGAAGAAGCAAATGCAAGTATATTCTTTACACAAGCAGGATACTTGACCTTTAAAGGAATAAAAAGATTAGGATTGAGGGAAAAGTACATATTAGACTATCCAAATATAGAAGTAAAGAACAGCTTTTCAAAGATAATATTAGAAGCAAACTATGGAATAAGAGAAATAGAACAAATAGAAACCACAATATATGAAAGAATATATGAAAAAGACATAGAAGGAATAATAAAAGAAATAAAAAGAATAATAAGTGCAATACCATACAACTTGCATAAAAAAGAAGAAAGCTACTATCACTCATTGATATACACAATACTTGCATCAGCGGGACTGAACGTAACAGCAGAAGAATTAACGAACTTAGGAAGAAGCGATATAGTAATAGAGGAAGACACTATATACATAATGGAAATAAAGATAGACAAAAGTGCAGAAAAGGCTTTGAATCAAATAAAAGAAATGAAGTACTATGAAAAGTACAAAGGGAAAGAAATTTACATAATAGGAATAAACATAAACTCAGAAAAGAGAAATATAAACGAATACAAAATAGAAAAAATATAATCCCTGTAGCTTTGGGATTATATCTTTTTATAAATAAATTTTTGCTTAAAAATGCTAATATTAATATTAATATTAATAATAAAAAATTAGAAATAAAGTTTGATTAATAGCAAATTTTTCTGTATAATTCTTTTATACATAACTATAATGTGCATGGAGGGAAAAAATGAAAATGAAATTTCATGAGTACATATTTTTGTTAAATAAAGAAATGGAAGATAGCATAATAGATGAATTTTTAACAAGAAACTTTGATGAATATTTTATAGATTATCAAGTTGATGAAAAGTTAATAACACTCAAATTTTATATGTCTTATGATAATCCAGATGAAGAGTTATTAAAAATAATAATAGAAAAATTTAATCTTGAGATACTCAGCCATAAGATAGTAGAAGAAAAAAATTGGTTAAAGGTTTGGTTAGATACTTTGAGCCCATTTGAATTTGTTGAAGGTGTTTGGGTAAATCCATTTCCAGAAAAAAAATTAAAAAAAGATATTGTAATAAATATAATTCCCGGAACAGCATTTGGAACGGGGCTTCATAATACAACAAAGCTTGCTGGTAGAATGTTACAAAAAACTGATTGTTTCCAAAAAGATATTCTTGATGTTGGTTGTGGAACTGGAATTTTATCAATTTTATCTAAAAAACTTGGAGCGAATAAAGTTGTTGGCGTTGATTATGATCCTTTAGCTGTTGAAAAAGCCCATGAAACTTTAGAAATAAATGATGTTAATGTGGAAATAAAACAATCTGATTATTTGTCTAATGTAGATGGAAAATTTGATATATTAGTTTCAAATATGGTGGCAGAAATATTGATGGGATTGTTAAAAGATAATAAATTTGATGATGTGTTAAAAGATAATTCTTTTGTAATTTTAACTGGAATAATGAATGAAAAAGAACAAATGGTAAAGGATGAAGCAAAAAAACACAATCTTTATCCTGTTGAACGAATGGAGGAAGATATATGGGTAGGTTTGAAATTTCAGAAAAAGATTTGAGTGTAATAGAAAAACAATTAAATAGAAAAATAATAAATGATATAAAGGTTGTAAAAAGATGTTCATATGGATATCCACAGGTAATAAAAAATTATCCATTAAAAGATAAAAAACCATTTCCAACATTGCATTGGTTAAGTTGTCCATTTTTAATAGAACAAGTATCTAAAATAGAAGAAGTTCATTCAATAAAGTTATTTGAAAAAGAGTTGATGGAAGATAAAACCCTTCAAGAAAAAATGGATAAAGCACATAATCAAGAAATAAAAGAAAGATTAGAAATATTAGAAAATGAAATAACAAGTTTACCAGAAAATATGCAGAAAAAATTAAAAACAGTTGGAATAGGTGGAATACAAAATTTTAAAACTATCAAATGCTTGCACTTACATTTAGCTTCATATCTTGGTGGAATAGATAATCCAATTGGAAAAAAAGTTTGGGATAGCTTAAATGAAAAGGAGTGTAGTAACTGCATTTGTGGGAGAGAGTAGTATGCTTGAAAGAGAAGTTTTAAAAGATGTGCCAAATAAACCTGGTGTGTATATATATAAAAATAAAAAAGAAAAAATTATTTATGTTGGAAAGGCTAAAAACTTAAAAAAAAGAGTGAGTTCATACTTTAATAAATCCAATCAATTAAAATCAGAAAAAGTTTTTAATATAATGAAATATGCTGAAACAATAGATTATATAGTAACAACGAGTGAAGAAGAAGCATTAATTCTTGAAGGGAATTTAATATTTGAATACAAACCAAAGTACAATGTTTTATTAAAGGATACTAAGGTTTATCCATACATATTAGTTACAAATGAAAAGTATCCAACTTTAAAATATGTAAGAAATAAGAGTGAAAGAGGAAAGTATTTTGGGCCGTACTCAAACGTATATTTTGTAAAATCAGTAATAGAAGTATTGCAAAGAGTTTATGGTATAAGAAATTGTGAAAGAAATGTTGAAAAAAAGAGTAAACCATGTTTTTTATATCATTTGGGAATGTGTTATGGTCCATGTTATAAGGAAGTAGATTTTCAAGAGTATCAAAAAAGTGTTGGAAAAGTAATAAAATTTTTAAATGGAGATGTTGAATCAGTAAAAAAATATCTTGAAGAAGCAATGAAAAAATATGCTAAAGTACTTAATTTTGAAAGAGCTGCTCAAATGAGGGATACATTATTTAAATTAGATAAATTATTTATACCTCTTGGAGTTGAATTTAAAACAAGTAAAAATGTTGATATAATAATGTATGAAGACCCTATATATGTATTGTTGAGAGTAAGAAGAGGGTATTTGATATCAAAGTTAACCTTTACGTTGAGCGATGAAATTAATGAGTTTTTAAAACAGTTTTATATAGTTAGAAAAAATCAATTGCCAATAGAAATAATGACTATGTACGATGAAAGTATAAATGAAAGTGTATTAGATCTTTTGAAAAAACATGGTTTAAAAAGAATTACAACAATAAATAAAAATAATAATATATTTAAGATAGCATTTAAAAATTTAGAAGAAGAAATAAAGAGATATACAAATCTTGGAAATATTTTAAAGCAAGCAAAAGAAATATTATCATTGAAAAAAATACCACAAAAAATAGAAGGAATAGATATTTCGCATCTTCAAGGAATGTATACAGTGGCTTCTTTAATAAGTTTTGAAGATGGAAAACCAAATAAAAATAATTATAGAAGATATAGACTTGATGAATTTAAAGAACCAAATGACTTTGAAAGTATAAGAACTGTAATAAAACGAAGATATTCAAAGCATGAACTTCCTGATTTGTTATTTATAGATGGAGGAAAGGGGCAAGTAAACTCTGCAGTTGAAGCATTAAATGAAATTGGTTTTACTTTAAATGATGTTGATGTTGTTGGAATAGCAAAAGAAGATGAAAGAATAGTATTTCCAGGGGATTTTAATGACTTACACTTACCACTTGATCACCCTGTTTTAAGACTTTTAATATATATGAGAGATGAAACTCATAGGTTTGCAATAGGATTTAATAGAAAGCTTAGAAGTAAAAGGTTTGAAAAAACAAAATTAGATGAAATAGAAGGTATAGGCCCAAAGAGAAAAAAACTTTTAATTCAAGAGTTTGGAGGATTAACTGGCATAAAAAATGCAACAGTAGAAGAAATAGATAAAATAATAAAAAATAAAAAGCTTTCAATGAGAATAAAAGAAAGTTTTGGAGGAAAGTAAAAATGGATGAGTTAATAAAAGAGTGTGTCAGTCATTTAAAAAATAATAAAGGAAAATTAGCAGATGAGTTTCAACACCTTGTTTATATAACAGTTCATGATAAAGATGATAAGTTTCCGTATATTACTTATTATATTGATGAAGAAGGGCGTTATTTAAAGGTTTTTGGTCCAGATTCTCCTAAATCTGTAATGAGTACTATGTTTAATATTGTTTCTAAAAATACAGAAAAAATAGAAAAAGATTATGTGAATATAGCTGAAAATTATGGTATAAGTGTAAAAACTGAAATTATAGGTGGAATATGTCAATCACCTTTTAAAGTATATGCTTATAAACTAGAGGGTAACGAAACTTTAATAAAAAAACTTACTTTTTCTGAAAAAATACGTGGTGAAAGGTACTTTTCACTGTATAAGTATATGACTGAAGAAAAGGTTAACTTTATAGTAAAAAATTATAAAAAGTGGAATTCTAATGTGTTTTTTTATCCATTTAATGGAGAAGTAAATATAGTATTTTTAATGCCTAAAAAATATAGTTTTTCTCAAAAAGCTTTGGCAACAGAGATTGGATCAATATTCAAAGATAAAATTATTTTAAAGTATGAAAATATACAAAAAACATACAAAGATCCAGCAATGAAGATAAATCAAAGAATACTATCGATTTTTAAAGTAAAAGTAGAAGATATTTTAAAGTATAATTTTTTGGAGTTATATGTGGATTTTATTAAAAAAATAGATAAAATAATTGAGGATATTGAAAATATTAATTTTTAATAAAAAAACCGGTTGTTTATACAACCGGTTTTTTGTTCTTGTTTATTTTGCTAATTCATTGGTTTCATCTAACATAGTTTTTAATGATGTAATCATTCTGTTGTAAGCTTCTTCAGCACCAAATTGATCGTTTAAATAATTAGTAAAGATGCTTCCGAATTCTTTTCTTATATCATACCATGCAGCTGGTTTAGGATCTGCAACAGCTGTTTTAAGAGTATTTAAAGCTATTACTGGTTTTTCATCATTTGCTACATATTTTTTCCATTGTTCTGTTTCAACAACATCTTTTCTAACAGGAACGTAACCAGAATTTATTGCCCAATAAGCTTGATTGATTGGATCTAACCAATATTTCATGAATCTCCAAGCTGCGTCACTTTGAGCTTTTGTTCCCCAATTAAACATGATTAAATCTGTACCAGCAATTGGTGAATGTGGTTTTCCATCAACTGATGGCAAGTAAGCCCAATTCCAGCCATGTTTTCCTCTTGATGATTTATCAACATATTTTTTTCCAGCTATTGTACCCATGTAAGCTGCTATTTGTCCTGATCCAAATGGATCATTTAAATATCCACCTTGCATTATTGCTAAATCGTTTGCTTTTATATTATGAAGCATTTCAAGAGTTTTTATTGTTAAATCTTTATCTAAAACTATTTTGTATTGTCCATTTCCTGCATAATCTAAAACTTTTCCATTCATTCCATACAAGAAAGTTTGAAAATCATCAACAGTTGTTCTAATACCTATACCATATTGATCGATTTGACCATCGCCATCAATATCTTCATTTAAAGTGTTTAAAGTATCCATAAAGTCTTCATATGTTTTTGGTGGTTCTATACCATATAAGTCAAATAAGTCTGTGTTGTAATAGTAGACATAGGTTGATTTATTGAATGGAATAGCATATATTTTATCTCCCCACATTGTCATATCTTTAAATACATCATAAACTTGCGTATCCCAAACTTTTTTCATTTGTGGATCGTCTAAGATATAACCATTTAAATCTTGAATAACTTTTGAAAATAAAAATTTTGCTGTCCAGTTAGAATAAGATTGTGCAATAACTGGAAGACCATCTTTAGATCCTTGGTTGTAAGCTGTTATAGTAGAAAGTAACTTTTGGTTTAATGCACCATAATTTCCAACGTAAATAGGTTTGATTTCAATATCTGGGTTTTCCTTGTTGAAATTTTCAACTAAAGTTTCTAAAGTTTCACCAAGTCCTCCACCCATAGCATGCCAGAATTCCAAAACTACTTTATCGGAAAAGGCAATAGATACTACCAATAATGCTAATAAAACTACCAATAACTTTTTCACCAACTACACCTCCCTGAATTTAATTTAATATGTTGGCAACAATTTTTTTTAAGGTTTGTTTGTCACAATCATTAATAATTTTATAATCAAAAAATTCAAATAACATATTTTTTTGTGATTTAACAATACTTTGTGCTGTATTTAAAGGTAAGTGCCTGTTTTCTACAAGTCTTTTTATTCGTAATTCTTTGGGGGCAGTTACATAGATTATTTTATTACACAATTTACTTAATCCTATTTCATTTAATAAAGCAGCGTCAATTACTATTATATCATATTTTTTTAATAAAATTTTTATATTATTTTTAATTTCATTAAAAATAACGGGATGAACTATGGCATTAAGTTTTTTTAAATTTTCTTTATTAGAAAAGACTAATTGTCCCAATTTTTTTCTGGAAATATTTTTTTGTAATAATTCTTTTTCAGATATTTCTCTATAACATTCAAATATATCACTTCCAAAAACTTTTTTCAACTCTTGTTTAACAAAAGAAAGGGTGAGTACGTAGTGTCCCACCCTATCAACATCAATTATTTCAACATTTTTATAATTTTCTTTTATTATGTTAGAAACAGTAGACTTTCCAGAACCAGCTGGTCCAGTAAGTCCTATTATCATATTATAACCTTCTTTTTTTCACTTAACTTTTTATTGACATCACTTGCCATTTCTTCATAACCTTTTCTTCCCATTAAAGCATAAGTTACTTTTTTACCCAATTCAACACCAGGTTGATCATAAGGGTTTATTTCTAGTAAACTTCCCATAACTGCGGTTGAAAACTCATACATAAATAGGAATTGACCTATATTATATGCATTTATTGCAGGGAATATTATTTTCATATTTGGTCTATTGTGTTCAACCAAAGCATATTCAGTACCAGTTAATTCTGTATTTAATAGTTCAGAAAGTTTCTTTCCTCCAAGGTATTTTAATGCTTCAATATCTGAATGAATTGAAGGAATAGTTATATCTCTTTCAAAGTTTTCTAATTTTAAGAAAGTAATAATCTTATCATTAGGTCCTTCATTGTACAATTGAACTTGTGAATGTTGATCTGTTGCACCAAGTGCTTTTATAGGTGTTTGTCCAACATTTACAACTTCACCTTTTAAATTAACTTTTTTTCCAATGCTTTCTGCCCAAAGTTGACGATACCAATCTGCAAGTAGATATAATCTATTTGAATAAGGCATCATTACAGACATAGAAAATCCTTTTTTATTTAAAATAAAGTGTATTAAAGCATTTAATGCAGCAGGATTTTCCCATACATTTTTATTATTTAGTATTTTTTGCATATCTCTTGCACCATTAAATAAATCAATTATATCAATATTTCCAGCCATAGCAGAGAGTAAGCCAACAGGAGTTAAAACGCTAAATCTTCCTCCAACATTTTGAGGTATTTCTAAAGTTCTAATATCTTCTTCAATAGCTATTTTTCTTAAAACTCCATTTTCTGGATCGGTTGTAAATAAAAGATGTTTTGATGGATTTAATCCATAAGTATCTATTAATCCTCTTGCTATTAAATAGTTAGACATGGCTTCAGCGGTTGTTCCAGATTTTGATATTACATTAAATAAAGTTGTTTTTGGATTTATTTGATCTAAAATTGAAGAAACAAAATCAGGATCAACATTATCAATAATAAAAACTTTAGGAGATTTTCTTTCTTCTTTACTCATAGAGTTGTAGTTTAATGGGTTTAAAGCAGTTTGTAAAGCTTGATTTCCAAGAGCTGAACCACCAATTCCAAGAATAACAACACTTTCAAATTTTTGAACCCAATTTTTAATATCTAAAACACTATCGGTCCATTTTCTTGTAAAAGGAACATCTAAAAATCCTGGTTTTTCTTCAAAAATATTTTCTATTATTTTTGTTATTTCTTCTTTGTAATCATCTATTTCAGCTTCTGTAACCCCGGAATTTACATTAGGCTTAAATAAATTTGTAAAATCAAACTTTATACCTTTCATAAATAATCCCTCCCTCATAAATTTAATATTCTATTAAAGAACCTACTTTTATATCATTTAATTTTTCTCTTGGATTTAAGAAACTCAATTCAGCAAAATTATAAACACCTTCTACTATTCCGCCAGCTTTTTTAACTAATTCTACAATGGCAGCGGTTGTTCCGCCTGTTGCAAGAACATCATCAACGATAATGACTCTTTCGCCTTTTTCAATAGCATCAATATGCATTTCTAAGGTGGCACTTCCATATTCCAAATCATATGATGCGCTTATTTTTTTATAAGGAAGTTTTCCAGGTTTTCTAACAGGAACAAATTTTTTCCCCATTTTATAAGCAAGTGGTGCAGCAAAAATAAAGCCTCTTGCTTCTGGACCAATTATAGTATCAAAGTTCCAATCTTTAATATCTTCTATCATACCATCTATAACAAATTTGAATACTTCAGGGTTACTAAGTACAGGGGTTATATCTTTAAAAATAATACCTTCTTTTGGAAAGTCTTTTACGTCTCTTACATATTTTTTTACATCCATAATTTTTCCTCCTTAAACTTTTTATACTATAAATTTTATCACAAAAATATTATATTTTGTTTATAAAAAAATTTGTTGATTTGATTCTAAAATTTTTTTCAACAAAGTTTACAAAAAGATAATAAAAATTAAATAGTTATTATCTTTGTATATATGCTATAATAAAGTTAGCTATCCTAATTAAAATGAGGTGATGAAATGCCTAAAAGAATGAAGAATATACTTTGGTATTCGTTTTTAAGTAGTGCATCTTGGAATATGTATCAAATAATTTTTAATTTATATTTAAGAGATTTAAATATGGATAATGTTTTTATAAGTGGATTGATGTCTTTACAACTATGGGGATCAGCAATACTTGGAATGATATTGGGTATGTTTGGAGATAAGTATGGAAGAAAAAAAATGCTTTTAATAACTTCATATATTTCAGGATTAGTTATTTTAATAAGAGCAATTTTTCCATTTGAAACATTGTTATTGTGGTTAGCCTTTTTTAATGGAGGTTTGTTTGCATCACGAATGATACTATTAAATACTTTTATAGTAGAAGTTACAGATCATAGTAACAGAGCAAAAGCCTTTGGATATAATTTTGGAATAATGATGGGTAGCGGTTTAATAGGTAATATGATTGGTGGAGTTATGGGAGATACTTTTGGATTAAAAAACACATTGATAGTTTCATCTATAATATATATACTTTCAACAACTACATTATTAAAAGTTGGAGATGTTAAAATAAAAAAGAAACAAAAATTTTCAGAATTATTTAATTTTAAAACTATACCTAAAAATGAACTTCATATATTAAAGGGATATTTATTATCAACATTTTTAATAGGATTTGGTGCAGGACTATTCATACATTTTGGAAATTTAATTTTTAAAGATTTGTTTTCTATGTCACCTACAATGATAGGAGTAGCTATTTCTATAGCTCAGGTTGGAACAGCATTGGGATCTTTTGCTTCTCCATATCTCTCTAAAAAATTTGGACCACTTGAGTATACATTGTTTTTACAATTTTTAGTTGTTCCATTAATTCTTGCATTTGCATTTGTTAGAGAACCATATATTTTTACAGGATTATATGCTTTAAGATTTTCATTTATGAATATGACTATTCCAGTTATTACAACTCTTGTTATGTCGAATCTTCCTTCAGATAAAATAACAACAATAAATAGTTTGAATAATCTTTTAAATAATTCAACGAGAGCAATAGCTACTGCAATGTTTGGATTTATTGTTGGAACTACTAATGGATATAGAAATTTGTTTTTAATAAGTACAGTTTTTTATCTTTTGAATTTTTTTGTTTATTTGAAATTTTTTTATCCATTAAGAAAAGAGAAAAAAACTTTGAATTTATATAAAATAAAAAAAGGATAAAAAATCTTATTTTATTGATTAAATAAGTGTTTTTTTGATTTTATAAAAATAACAAATAAAAACAGTCACTTAAAGTTAACGAATTTTATAAGAATTTGAAAAAAATAACTGTTGACAAAGTACCTAAACTGTGATATTATATATTCCGTAAGACGGAGCGTAGCGCAGCCGGTAGCGCGCCGGTCTTGGGAACCGGAGGTCGCTGGTTCGATCCCAGTCGCTCCGACCACATGAACATGCGGCAATAGCTCAATTGGTAGAGTATCGGCCTTCCAAGCCGAGGGTTGCGAGTTCGAGTCTCGTTTGCCGCTCCATAAAAAGTACGGGCCTATAGCTCAACAGGATAGAGCATCGGATTTCTAATCCGGGGGTTGGGAGTTCGAGCCTCTCTAGGCCCGCCACTTTTTATATTTTTTACATTAATTTGTAAATTATGAATGGTGGCTATAGTTCAGTTGGTAGAACATCGGACTGTGACTCCGAATGTCGTGGGTTCAAATCCCACTAGCCACCCCAAAAAGACGCTTAAAAGCGTCTTTTTTTTATTAAAATTCATAAAAAAAATACTCCTTTCGGAGTATAAAATGGGGATTTATTTATTTCAAAGGGGGATTACACTAATATTATAAAAAACTAAACTTAAAGTTTGCTTATAAATAGCTTAGATTTTTCTTAAATTAATAAATTTTTGATATAATGAAAAAAACACAAAGAAGGAGTTTGAAAATAATTGGAATTAAAAAAAGAATTTTTGCATGATTTTTCTACTCATTTTGAAGATGTTATAAAAATACAAAATGCCGATGATATAAAAGAGTTAGTTAATGAATATGTTATTACAGATAACATAAAGAAAAATTTAGTAAAATTTTTTAATAATTTTAATAAAAGAGTATCTGGAACTTGGGTTTCAGGTTTTTTTGGTTCTGGTAAATCGAATTTTGCAAAAATAATTTATAATATTTTTTTAAATAATGGAGTTTTTAAAAAGTTATTTTTAGAAAAAGTTAAAAATATGAAAGATCTTTATACATTAGTGGATAAAATAGAAGATGATGTATTGGCAGTTGCAATAGATCTTTCGACATTTGCAGGAAGCAATAAAAAAATAAGTGATATTTTATTAATTGAATTTTTAAAAAATATAGGATATGGTGGAAAATTAGAATGGAATGAATTTCAAAAAGATTTATTTGATTTTATAAAAAAAGATAGTATGGAATTAATAAATACAGACGAGTTATCAGATATTATAGAAGAATATTTAAAGAGCAGTTTGAATATTAAATATAAAAGAGTAATTTTTATTTTAGATGAAGTAGAACATTTTATTACAGGAAATAATGAAAGAATATTAGAGTTACAAGGGTTGCTTCATTCTTTTGATAAGTATAAAAACGTACATTTATTAGCAATTTCTCAAAGTTCATTAAATGACGATAAATTCTCTATTATAAAAGATAGATTTAAAACTAAGTTAGAATTAACTGCTGAAGATATAGAATATATAGTTTTAGAAAGATTTTTAAAAAAGAAAGATGAAAATTATTTTAAGGTTATTTATAAAGAAAATTCAATAGATATACTTTTAAATACTCTTGATAAATTTGAATCTTTTAATGAAAATGATGTTGAAGAATCTTCAAAGTTGTTTGCAAAGTTTTATCCTTTTTATCCTGAAACTATAAAGTTAATAACAGAAATATATGAAAATTCAGATCTTGAAAAGAGAAATATACTTTATATCTTTAATTCTATTTTAAATAAAGAATGGAAAGTAGGAGATATAATTTCAATATATGAATTTTATGATTTTATAGTTGATTTTCCTTTGAAAGAAAATGATTTAATGAAAATAAACTTATTAAAAATCTTAAAATTGACAGAAAAAACAACAACTTTTAAAAATGGAATTAAAACAATTGAACTGTTTAAATTATTAACTAATTCAATTAAATATAAAAATAACAAAAAAGAAGTTGAAGAAAAATTAAATGAATTAAAAGATGAAAATATTGTTTATAAAAATGGAGACATTTGGAAATTGTTGTCTAAAAAACAAAAAGAAGTTTTAAAAATAGTAAAAAAAATGTATGAAGAAAAAGAATTTTTTAGAAATAGAAAAAAGAATTTAAAAAAATTAATATCAAAATCATTACCAAATGATTTGTCATTTAAAATAAATGAAGTTCAAAGAACATTTAATATTTTAATAGATGGAGAAGAAGTAAAGAAAACAAAAGATACTGAAATACGAATTAATATAATAACTAAAAAAGAAGATATAAAAAAAATATCAATAGAAGATAAGTATACTGCTTATGTAATGATAAATATAAACTTTCAAAAAGATTTAGAAGAGTATACTGCTTTGAAAATGGCTGAAAATTTTGAAAAAGATGAGTATTTAGAGATTTTAATTTCAGATTTAGAAAAGAGAATTTTAAAGAAGATAAAAGATGCTTTAAATGATTCAAAAATATTTTATTATAGATATGGAGAAAAAAAGATAAAAAATTTTAATGAATTCATAAAGAAGTTCGTTAAAAACGAAATGTTTGAAACTATATATACTTCTTTTATAAATTTTAAAATAAAAGAAGAAGACATAAAAAAAGTATTTATAACAGATAAAAGGAAGTTATTGCAGTATAATATTGAAAATATTGAGATTCCAGAAGGAGAAATAAAAAACATATGTGAAGAGTTAAAAAAATCTCCATATGGTTGGAAAGAAATAACTACTATATTTATAATTTCAGTACTATATAAATTAGGAAAAATAGAAATAATAGGAGATACAAAATCTATTGAAAGAAAAGCGTCTATTGCTTATTTAAAAAAAATGAGTATAAAAAAAATAAAAGAAAAAGAGCTTAATATTAAGGAATTATCAGCTTTAATTTATAAATTAAAAAGTTTGGGGATAATAGAAAAAAATAATCATATGGTAGAGAGTATAGATGAAATATCTTATTATCTTAATAATTTTTTTATAAAAGAAACAAAAAGAATACTAATAATAAAAAATCATCTTATGAAGTATAGTTCTAATAAAAAAATTATAGAAAAAACAGAAGAATACATTAAATATTTTTCAAACTTGAACTCTAAATTGTCAGAAGAATTAAATATGAAAATAACAGCTTTAAGGTATATATTAAATAATTTTGAAGAATTTAAAAGTAAGTTCTTAGAGTTAAAAAAATATGAAAAGAAAATTAGTCTTTTTGAAAAAGAAAAAGATAAATATAATTTATTTTTAGAAAATCTCATATACGAAAAAAATAGTGTAATAAATGATGAACAAATAATTAAAATAATAAAAAAAGCAGAAGCTTTAAATTTTCATAAAAATGATATAGATTACTTTGGCTTTTTTAAAAATGAGTGCCTAGTTTTATGGAGAGAATATAGAGATATTTATGAAAAAAAAATAATGGAATTAGATAAATTAAATGAAGAAATTTTTGAAAGAAAAAGATTAGAGGAACTTGAAATTTCTATAAAAAATAAAACTTATACATGGCTTTTGCTTTTAGAACATTTTCTCAAAAAATAATTAAACTTAAATAAAAAGATACACAAAGCAACAAATATTTAATTTAAAGTATAGACTCAATGAGTAAAATGAATTGAAAAAAACTTTGGGAGGGAAAATTTATGAATAAAAAAGCAAATCCAGCTCCATTAGGATTAATGGGATTTGGAATGACTACGGTTTTGTTAAACTTACATAATGCAGGATTTTTAAAATTAAGTGTAGTTATAATATCTATGGGAATTTTTTATGGTGGATTGGCACAGGTAATTGCTGGTATAATGGAATTTAAAAATGAAAATACATTTGGAGCATTGGCCTTTACATCTTACGGATTATTTTGGCTTTCTTTAGTTGGAATATGGACTTTGAATGGTATAAATATGGGTCCTTTAGCTGACGCAAAATCAGTAGCTTGGTACTTATTGTTATGGGGAATTTTTACTTTATATATGTTTATTGGAACACTAAAACAAAATAAAACTAATCAAGTTATCTTTGGTTCTTTAACAATCTTATTTTTCTTATTAGCTGCTGGAGATTTTACAGGAATATCAGTTATAAAGACGATTGCTGGATATGAAGGTATTTTCTGTGGATTTTCTGCAATTTATGGAGCTATGGCACAAACATTAAATGAAGTATACAATAAAAAAGTTTTACCATTATAATTAAAAAAAGCATCGTAAGATGCTTTTTTTAATATCCTTTTGGATTGTTTTTCTGCCAATTCCAAGAATCTCTACACATATCTTCGAGATTTTTTTCTGCTTTCCATCCAAGTTCTTTTAATGCTTTTTCTGGATTAGCATAACATTTATCTATATCTCCAGGGCGTCTTTTTGTTATTATATAAGGTATTTTTATATTATTTGCTTTTTCAAAACTTTTAACAACATCTAAAACACTGTATCCAGTTCCAGTTCCTAAATTGTAAGCATCTATTCCTTTTGTTTTCATTATTTTTTCAAGAGCTTTTAAATGTCCTTTTGCTAAATCAACAACGTGTATATAATCTCTTACACCAGTTCCATCATGAGTGTTGTAGTCATTTCCAAATACACTCAACTTTTCTCTTTTACCAACAGCAACTTGAGTTATATAAGGCATTAAATTATTAGGTATTCCATTTGGATCTTCTCCTATCCTTCCACTTTCATGCGCTCCTATTGGATTAAAATATCTTAAAAGTGCGATACTCCAATCATTATCTGAAATATATAAGTCTCTTAATATTTCTTCGATCATTAACTTTGTTCTTCCATAAGGGTTTGTTGCATGTAAAGGGAAATCTTCAGAAATAGGTACTGATTCAGGATCACCATAAACAGTTGCAGAAGAACTAAAAACCATTTTTTTTACATTATATTTTTGCATTACTTCATTTAAGATAAGTGTTCCAGTTATATTATTATGATAGTACTTTAAAGGTATAGCAACTGATTCTCCAACTGCTTTTAAACCTGCAAAATGTATGACTGCTTCTATATTATTTTCTTCAAATACTTTTTCTAATTCGGTTTTATTTAAAATATCGGTATGATAAAACTTTAAAGTTTTTCCTGTAATTTGTTCAACTCTGTTTAAAGATTCTTTTTTACTGTTAGAAAGATTATCTACAACTACAATATCATAACCAGCATTTAAAAATTCAACACATGTATGACTTCCAATGTAACCAGCTCCACCTGTTATAAGTATAGACATAATTTCACATCCTTTTGTATTTTTTTACTGATAGTACAATAGTATTATACAGTAAAATCGTAAAAAGAGTGTAAATTATGATAAAATATTTTTAAGGGGGTGGATTTATGAAAAAAATTTTTATAAGTTTATTTTTTATTATTTTAGTGAGTTTAAATTTTACACAAGATTATCAAAAACTATTTTTACATGCAAACAGTATTAGAAGTGTTGAAGAAATGAATTCTTTAATAAGAATTCTAAATACTGCTACTAAAACTTCTGAAAATCTTTCAATACTCTGTCAATCTTTAACTGAATTAGCAAATTGGGGTATAAAAGATGAATCTGAAAGAATTAAAACATATGAAAAAGCAATAGAATATGGGAAAAAAGCAGTTAAGCTAAATCCGAAGAGTTATTATGCGAATTATGTAACGGGAACTGCAATTGGAAGGTTGGCTCAATTTAAAGGAATAATAGAGAGTTTATTTATGCTTGGTGATTTTGATAAATATTTAAAGAAAGCATTGGAATTGAATCCAAATTATAGTTATACATATATAGCTCTTGGTATGAGATATAGAGATGTTCCTTGGCCATTAAATAATATGAATAAATCTGAAGAATATTTAAAAAAAGCATTGGAATTAAATCCAAAATATTCAAATATTCATTACGAACTTGGTATTTTATATGAAAAAATAAATAAAAAAGATTTAGCAAAAAAAGAATTTGAAAAAGTTTTAACAATGGATTTTCATCCAGATTGGATTGCACAAGGAAAAGAAACTATTGAACTGGTAAAATTAGAGTTAAAAAAATTAAATGAAAATTAATTAAGAGAGATGAACATTAAGTTCATCTCTTTATTATTAAATAATGTTTTCGAAGTATGCAATAATATTTCTTTTATTTCTTTAAAATAAAAATAGACATAGCACTCCACTATTTACAAACAATTTACCAAAAAATTAGTTTTTTTAGTATTGACATGCAGTAAAGACCACGGATTATACTATAAATGAAAATAAAAATAAAACAACTTAAACGGAGGCGATGTCAATGATTAAAAAAATTAAAAACACATTATTTGGAACAAAAGTAAACTTAGTAAATGAAGAAAGATTAAATAAAGAAACTATTTTTGCATACGAATACAAAATCTTTTTTTAAAAAGATATAATCTCCCCCATAAATAAAGAATCGACATAAGTCGATTCTTTATTATTTTATACAAATAAAAATATTTTAAGTATAATTGAAACTTTATGATTATTTTAAGTAAATTGGATTACGTATTCCACCAAAGGACCAATTGTAAGGGTGTGGAACATTTATTATTTTGTTTGTATTTATACAATTATTAACTTCATCTTTTAAATCATTTGTACAGCCGTTTATTATTAATAAAGGTTTGTAGATAGTTATTCTTGAGATAAAATCATTTTTTAATTCATTAAATAATGATTTCCATAAATTATTTCTTAAGTTTTTATTTAATTTTTTAGTAAAACTTCCTAAAGATGCTTGATATTGAACGGGATTAACTAAAAGTATTGGTGATTTTTCTATAATGTTTGTTTTTTTTAGTAAGTCTTCAATTGTTAGATATTTTAAGGTTTTTGAGCTGTTCCTATCTTTAAACTTTTCTATTGCTCTACCAGTTGCACCTTGTGCTGGAGCTATTGGAATAAAGTTGTTTTTTTGATATTCATCTTTATGAGGTGATTCTAATAATAAAATTATTGAGTTTTTAATGTCAAGTGGAATTTTTTTATCATTAAATTTAGAATTAAAGTCTGAGGTTTTGTTATTAATAACGCCTTTTTCTGGAATATAATTGTATCGCCAAACATCTTGAACCTTTTTATCTTTAGTAAATAGCTTTAAATTTAATTCGTTTTTTTTAACTAAGTTTTTATCCAATAGTTCTTTGTATTCTTGTGAGTTTACATCAAAAAAAATTTCTTTCATTTTATTATTTATTTCTATGTAAGTTTTTATAGTCATATATACTTCCTTTCAAAACTTTAATTTTTTTAAATTCTAACATATTTTTATATAATATACAATATAATTGGTAAAAGTTATTTGTTATATAGTTCAATATAGTGAATGATAAGTTAATTTAATATTAATTAATATTTTTAGCCTTGACACTATAAAAACGAATATGCTATAATAGCAGGGAAATAAAACTAAATATACAAGAGGTGGATTGAAGCTATGAAAAAAGGAATACATCCTGAAATGAAGTTAATAACTGTTAAATGCGCATGTGGTGCAGAACACAAAATTTATTCTACAGTTGAAAACATGAGACTTGATGTGTGTTCAAAATGTCATCCTTTCTATAAAGGTGAAACAGGAGCACAAATACTCGATACTGAAGGTAGAGTACAAAGATTCAAGAACAAGTATAAAAAGTTCCTTGAAAACTAAATAAAAAAAATAAAAAGTTTTTAAAGCATCTGATCCTTGCATTTTCTTTAAGAAATTTTCAGATGCTTAATAATAATTATTTTTTCGGAGGTGAATACCGTAGCCTGGACCCGGGCCGCCATTGGCGAAATCACGGCTTAGCAAGGTTCATGTGAGAAATTCTTTTTGAAAGGGCTGGTTATATAAGTGAGTGAAGGTATAGTTCAGGGCACTGTTGTTAAGGTAAAAGTAGTTGATATTAAAAAATTCGGAGCATTTGTCAAAGTAGAAAACAGTGGCGAGGATGGTTTTGTACATATATCTAAGGTTTCAAAAAATTATGTAAAGAACATCACTGACTTTTTAGAAGTTGGAAAAGTTGTTGAAGGTAAGGTTATAGGCAAAACAAAAGATGGAAAACTTGAAATTTCATTAAAAGATATAAAAAATGATGCGCCTGTAAAAGATGACAACTTTGAAAAAAGACTTTCTATGTTCTTAAAGGACAGCGATAGAAAAATTTCAGAGTTTAGAAGATCTAGAGATAAAAAAAGAGGCGGAAAAAAGAGATAAAAAACAATCAAGGAGCCAAAGGCTCCTTTTTGTTTATATATATTTATGGTAAAATAGTTTGAAGAGAAATAGTTTTTTTAAAAATAGGAGGAATTTAAGTTGGCTAAATATAATAGAATAAAAGGAACTCAAGATATATATGGAGAAGAAATGAAGTATTGGAGTTATATTGAAGAAACAGCAAAAAAAGTATTAAAAAAGTATGCTTTTAATGAAGTTAGAACTCCTATAATTGAAAATACAAAGTTAATTTTAAGGGGAGTTGGTGAAACAACTGATGTAGTTCAAAAAGAAATGTATACTTTTGAAGATAAAGGTGGAAGATCTATAACATTAAGACCAGAAGGAACTGCACCAATAGTTAGAGCTTATGTTGAAAATTCAATGTCTTCTTTTGGATCTCCAACGAAGATATTTTATATGGGTCCAATGTTTAGATATGAAAAACCTCAAGCTGGAAGATATAGACAGTTTCATCAAATAGGTGCTGAAATTTTTGGTGCCAACACACCAATGGCTGATGCTGAAATTATAAGTATGAATTATGATTTTTTAAGAGAACTTGGATTAAAAAACTTTAAAATAAAAATAAATAGTATAGGTTGTGAAAATTGTAGAGCAGAATATAAAAATGCTTTAAAAGAATTTTATGAACCTCTTCTTCCTCAATTATGTGAAGATTGTAATAAACGTTTTAATACAAATATAATGAGACTTTTAGATTGTAAAAAAGATCTTGATAAGTCAAAAAATGCTCCTTCAATATTAGATTATTTAGATGAAGGATGTAAAGAGCATTTTGATAAACTAAAAGAATATTTAGACGAATTTAAAATTCCTTATGAAGTAGATTCGAGGATAGTTAGAGGATTAGATTATTATAACAGAACGGCTTTTGAAATAGAACACCCAATGCTTGGATCACAATCTGCAATAGGTGGTGGTGGAAGGTATGATGGATTAGTCAGTGAAATTGGTGGAAAAGAAACACCATCAGTTGGAATGGCTTTTGGATTAGAAAGATTAGTATTAGCATTGAAAGCAGAAAAAGTAGAAATACCTGAAAATGATGAAATAGATGTTTATATAATTTATTCTGGAGAAGGTACCCAAAAAGAAGCAATAAAAATAGCTAAAGATTTACGTGAAAAAAATTTAAAAATATTTTTAAATATTTCAAAAAGAAATTTTGGTGGTCAAATGAAGCATGCAAACAAATTAAATTCAAAATTTGCTGTTATAATAGGCGAAGATGAAGTAAAAAATAATATTGTTTCTTTTAAGGATTTAAAAACTGGTGAACAAATACAAGTTGAAAAAGGTTGGTTTATAAATTTAATTACAGAAAAATTAGAAAACAAGTGAGGAAAAAAATATGATTTTGTTAAAACCGTTCATTATTTTAATAGCATTAATATTTTGGTATATACCTTATTTACAATTTATAGGTATGGCAATAATACTTTTTGTTTATCATACGTTAATAAAAAATAGAAATGAACATATAAAGAAAATGAAAGAAATTTATAATGCAAATAATTGGGATTTTCCAATTAAAAATATAAAAATGAGTTATATACCATTTATTTTATACATTATTTCGGCACTTGTTATAGCTTTTTTGAGTATAGATATGACAAATCAACTTATTGATATCAATCCTTCGGAATACTCAAAAATAGTAGAAACTTATCCTTTATGGAAATCTATAACTTTTATAATTTCACTTACAGTTACATGGATTTCTTATGTTTTTATGATAAATGGAATAGTAAAAGATCAATGGCATATGCAAGAATCAGAACTACATAATAAAATAATAAAAAGTAGATTTATAAGACTACGCGAAGGAAATGTAGCTATGATTTTTAGAATAATAACACTGAATTTTTATGAATGGTTACTTTTGTTTAATCTTATAAGGGAAACTGATATGTGTTATATTGCAAATGGTACTGCAAGTGGAGATTATACTAAGTATGTACAAATTCCAAAAGAAGAAATAAAGGAAGACATAAATACTTTAATAGATAATTTATATATTAAAATAACAAATGAAATAGAAAAATTAAATGAAGATGAAAAATATAGTAAAATTTTTTCAGAAGTAACCGCTTTAAAAAAAGAAACTGCAAAAAAAATATTACAAAGATTATTTGATGAAGAAAAGATAAATAAAGAAGATTATGATAGAATAAAAACTTTTATATAGGGGGCGCACTGTGTTTGTTCCTTTATCAAAACCATATATAACCAACGATGAAAAAAAATATGTAAACAATGTTTTAGATTCAAACTATTTAGCACTTGGTCCGTACTTAAAAAAATTTGAAGAAAGCTTTATTGAATTTACAAAATCAAAGTATTGTGTAGGGGTAAACAGTGGTACATCAGCATTACAGTTGATACTTAAGGCAACTGGTTTTACTAAAAATAATGGAATGATAGTAACGCCATTTACCTTTATATCTTCTTCAAATGTAGCAATTTATGAAAATGGACATCCAGTGTTTGTTGATATTGATCCATATACTTATAACATATCTATTGAAGAGTTAAAAAAATTAATAAAAAATGGAAATAAGATAACAAAAGTCCCATACAATGAGATAAAATCATTTATGGGAGTTGACATTTTTGGACAACCTATAGATTGGGATGAAGTTTATAAAATTCTTCCAAATAATATTGATATAATAGAAGATTCTTGTGAAGCTCTTGGTTCTGAGTACAAAGGGAAAAAAACGGGAACTTTTGGAATTGCAGGAACCTTTGCATTTTACCCAAACAAACAAATAACAACAGGTGAAGGTGGCGTAATAATAACAAATAATGAAGAAATAAGTAAACTATGCCGTTCAATGGCTAATCAAGGTCGTGGAGATTCAATGGAATGGCTTGAACATGTTAGGATTGGCTATAATTATCGTTTAGATGAAATGTCAGCTGCTATGGGATATGCTCAAATGAAAAAAATAAATGAAATTTTATTACTTCGTGAAAAAGTAGCTGATAATTATCATAATTTATTTAAAGATGAAAGTAGAATTATTTTGCCAAAAATAGAAAAATATACAACAAAAATGAGCTGGTTTGTTTATGTTATAAGATTAGATTTAAACTGGATTTCTAAGTTTATAAAAATACCTAATTGGGTTAAAGAATTTAAAGTGTCAGAAAAAATAGATAAAGAAGAATGGAAAAAACTAATTTATAAAATAAAAGAAATACATAAATTATTTTTAAAGAAGTTAAATGAAAAAGGCGTTCAAAGCAAAAATTACTTTAGTCCAGTTCATTTACAACCGTTTTATAAGGAATTATATGGATATGAATATGGTGATTATCCAATAACAGAATTAATATCTTCGTTGACTGTTGCCATTCCTTTTTATTCTAATATATCTATTCAAGAACAAGAATATGTTGTTTTAAAAATAAAAGAAGTTTTGGAGGAGATTGAAAATGAAATATCTTACAAGGCGTAAGATTATACTATCTTTAGTTGATATTTCAATATTTTTTATTTCTTATATATTATCATTAGTATTGAGATTTCAATTTAATATGAATGAAATGGATAAATATTTTTCTTCTATTTTAATTTTACCTTTTATAATGATACTTGTATATTATTTATTTGGGGTTTATAATTCGATTTGGAGATTTGCAAAATTAACTGATTTAATGGTTGTTTTTAATAGTAGTATTATAGGTTTTTTATCTTCTTTTGTTTTTGTGGAACTTTTAAGAAGGTATGTTACTGATTTTTTCCTTTTACCGTTTAGTATTTCAGCAATGACAGCACTAATAGGAACTTTTTTAATTGTATGGAGTAGAATTTTTTGGTTTGCTAAAAGTAATGGATACTTTAAAAAGAAAAACATAAGTTCAAAAAACATACTTATAATTGGTGCTGGAGAAGCTGGAACAGAGATTTTAAATGAATTTGAAAGGCATCCGGAATTTGGTATTGTTAGAGGATTTCTTGATGATGATAAAAATAAAATAGGAAGAAGTATACATGGTTATAGAGTTTATGATGATACATCAAATATTATGAAATACGTAAAGGAACTTGAAATAAATGAGATAATCATTTCGATTCCAAGTGCTTCTTCAAAAGAAATAAAACAAATTTTTAATAAAATAGATAATAAAAAAGTTTTGGTAAAAACTCTTCCAAGTTTTTATGAAATATTAAGTAATAAGCTTTCTTTAGGATTTTTAAGAGATGTAGAAATATCAGATTTATTGGGAAGAAAAGAAGTAAATGTTGATTTTAATCAAATAAAAGAATATATAAATAAAAAAAATATATTAATTACTGGAGCTGGAGGAAGTATTGGTTCTGAAATATGTAGACAAGTTTGCGCCTTAAACCCAAAAACATTATATATCTTGGGTCGTGGAGAAAATAGTATTTTTAAAATAAAAAGAGAGTTAGTAGAAAGATTTCCTGAATTAAAAATAGAAGATATAATATGTGATATAACAAATAAAGAAAGAATGGAAAGTGTTTTTAAAAAATTTAAATTTGATGTTGTTTTTCATGCTGCAGCCCATAAACATGTTTTTCTTATGGAAGAAAATCCAACAGAGGCTTTTAGAGTAAATTCACTTGGAACATATGAACTTGCTAAACTTGCAGATAAATATGATGTAAAGAAATTTATATTTATATCTACTGATAAAGCCATAAATCCAACTTCAATAATGGGAACGTCTAAAAGATTTGGAGAAATTTTAATAAAGAGTGTTGCAAAAAATTCAAAAACAAACTTTGGTATTGTAAGATTTGGAAATGTACTCGGAAGTCGTGGAAGTGTTGTTCCAATATTTAAAGAACAGATAAAAAAAGGTGGACCTGTTACTGTAACTCACCCAAAAATGAAAAGATATTTTATGACTATTCCAGAAGCGGTTGCACTTGTTATTCAAAGCGGAAACTTTGCAAAAAATGGAGAAGTTTTTGTATTGGATATGGAAGAACCTGTTTTAATAGATCATCTTGCAAGAGAGTTAATAAGGCTTTCTGGATATGTTCCCGATCAAGATATTGAAATAGTTTATACCGGTACAAAACCGGGAGAAAAACTTTATGAAGAATTATTTTTAAATGAAGAAGATTATGAAAAAACACAAAATAAGAGAATATATATAGCAAGAAATTCAACTGTATTAAAAGATACTGAAGGATTAGTAATAGAACTTTTAAAGTCAATAAAAAATGATGATTTGGATATGCTACAAACTTTAATAAAAAAGTATATTCCAGATTCAACGGCAGTCATAAGAAAAAATATAGCGAGGTAATAATATGTATGCTTTATCTATGATATTTGCAATAATTTTAACACCTTTAATGATACTCATAGCAAAGAAAGCTAATATAGTTGATAATCCAGATGAAAACTTAAAAACGCATAAAAAATCAATACCCTATTTGGGAGGAGTTGCAGTTTTATTTTCTATAATCCCGTTTTTTATTTTTAATATTTCTTATATACTTCCAGCTGTATTAATAACTTTTTTAGGGCTTTGGGATGATATAAAGAATGTTAATTCTAAAGTAAGATTAATTTTGGAATTTATTTTAATGGGAATTACTATATATATGATTTATGGTTATATTCATATTGTGTATTTTTTTCTATTAATGATTACTGGAGTTGCAATAATAAATTCAGTAAATATGATAGATGGTATGGATGGAGTTTGTTCTGGAATAACCGCAATAGCTTTAACCTTTTTTGCTATACTTGGAGATAATAGTTTATATTATATAGTTTTTGCATTAATAGGTTTTTTAATTTATAATAAATATCCTGCTAAGATATTTTTAGGTGATGCAGGGTCTTATTTACTTGGATTTACATTGTTTTATTCAATAACGAGTTTAACTCAAAAACATGGAAATGGAGGATATTTTATATCTTTAATAATAGGAGGAGTTTTTGCAACTGATTTCTCTTTTGCGATATTAAGAAGAATTTTAAATAAAAAATCACCATTTTCTGGAGATAGAGAACATATATATGATAAGTTAAATAGAAGATTTAATTCTTCTGTACCGTTAACAGTCTTTGTTTTATATTTAATTTCTATAACATATGGTTTAATATCTCTGTTTTCTTGGAATTTTCCAATTTATGGTGCTATAATTTCAATAGTAACATTTTTAATACTTGGAAAAATATTAAATCTTTATGGATATGATAAGTGAGGTGTAAGTGTTGGCCGTTTACAAGAAAAAAAACGGAGATTACTTTGAAATTAAACCGAATTTTATAAAAAAAATACTATTTAATCAAAATAAAAGCTCAGATTCTGATATATTAGAAAAATATAGTTTTGAAGTAAGCTTAAAAACTGGAGATTATGTATGGTATGATAATGAATTTAATCTTGAAAAAAATACAGAATTCGATAAATTAAAGATAAATATGGAATACATTCCATTTATCTTAACTTTAACTAGAATAAATTCATTTCTTGAATCAGACAAAAAAAATATGGTTTCAGTACTTTCTACAGAATTAGATCATCAAACTCAAAATATAATAGATATGGAATCTTTGATTTATTCTTTGAATGAAAGTACAGATATTACTTTTTTATATTTAAAAAAAGATGGAAGATATATTGAGCATCATTTATTATTTTCTTCTTATGATTATCAGAATTACTTTGATTTATTTGTAAAATTTACTAAAAAACAACTTTTAGATTTTTATAAATCTTTATTAAAAGAACTTAATTCATTTAGAAGTTCTATTTTACCAGAAATAATAGATAAATTAACAAAAGAATATGGTGAAGCTTCTAATGCAAAAGAAGTTTCATATAACTATTTAATTAATAAAAAAGATGAGATATTTAATATTTATGATGTTAATTTGAAAAGAATATTGGAAATAGATAATGCTAGTGATGAATTAAAAGAGTATATAAATTATTTAAAATTTTTAAAGACTCGTGAAACAAGAGAGGAAGATTTCATTTCTCCAGAGGTAGAGTTAGATTTTATTATAGAAGATATGGATGAAATTGAAGATAAAATGAAGGAAATATTTGATGAAAACTTTGATGAAGAAGAAGATTTTATAGAATTATTTGATGAATTATTGTCTGGAAACTCAAAAAGTATACAATTTGAAATAAAAGACGCTTTAGATGAATTAAAAATGTTTAAAGATGATGTAGAAAAAGAAGATGTAGAAAAAGAAATTTTATTAAAATTAATTAATTACTTTGGAAAAGATATGATATTAAATCAATTTGAAAAGCTTTCTAAATTATTTGAGTTTTTGAATTTGGAAGAAGATTTTATAAACATTTATAATGTATCAGAAGATAAAAAAATAAATGAATATAAACAATGGTATAGGAACTTATTTAATGATTCAAAGAATATAGGAAAAAAGGTAAGTAAGTTTAAGTATTAAAGGTTTTTAGTCGATATATTAAAGACTAAAAAGGGAGGTTGCAGTGCATTGAATATAAATGTAGAATTAAGAGGAATAAAAAATGAAACACTGAGTGTAGAGCCCGAAAAATTTCAATCTTTTAATGATATGATTACAGAATATACAAATGAAACAGAAGGAATTCTAACTTATTTAAAGATAAATGATAAAGAAATTCCAATTTCGTATATATCAGAGCTTCAAAATGCTCATTTTGAAGGTGGAGAAAATATAGTATTAGAATTTAAACCAAAAAAAGATGTTTTAATGACATTGTGTGATGAAGCTTTAGTTTATTTGAATAAAGTAAAGGAAAATTCAGAATCTTTTTCAAAAGAGTTGCTTTTAAATACACAAGAAGGTCAAAAAATGCTTTCAGCTTTATCAGAAGGATTTCAGTCACTCCTTAAAATAATTGAACAAATAGAAATATTTTCAAATAAAAAGATATACTCAGATGAAGATATTGAAAAAATAAAAAAGGTAATAGAATCAATGTTTAAAGCACAAGAAGAAAAAGACACTTTGGAACTTTCGGATATTGTTGATTTTGATTTTGAAGAAATATTAAAATTATTTGAAGAAATATTTGAAGAAGGAAAAAGATTACTTAATGAAAGTTTTAATTAAGAGGTGATTTAAATGTATAATCAAAACAACAATACTTATTTTGAAAATACAGTAAGAACTGCTACTCCTGCTAAGCTCGTTGAAATGCTTTATTCAAATGCTGTTGAAAGACTTGAAAAATCTAAAACAATGATAAAAGAAAAAAATTTTACTGAAGCAAATAAACAAATAATAAGAGTTGAAGATATAATAAATGAATTAAATGTTTCATTGGATATGGAAGTTGGTGGAGAAGTATCAAAAAATTTAAGATCTTTATATAATTATATGTATAGAAGACTTTTAGAAGCAAATGTAAAAAAAGATATTGAAATAATTGAAGAAGTACAAGGTCTTATAAAAGATTTATTGGATACTTGGAAGGAAGCAATGAAAAAATCTGTTAATACACTTAAAGAAATGAGTGCAAATACAAACAAATCAAAATTTGATATACAAACTTAATAATGAACGGGAGTTATCCCGTTCATTTTTTAAAGAAAGGAGTTATAAAATGAAAAAAAACTTTTTAGAAATAGTAGTATTTTATTTGATATCTTTTTTGATTATATATACAGCTTTTAATACTATAAAAACAGATGAAATTATTTTAAAAACAAATGTAAAGAATAGTGAAAGTATAAAAAAAACAACAAATTATGAATATGTTGGTAAAGAAACTGCTGTAATAAGTGGTGGATATAGTGGGATTTATTTATTTAGTTTAAAGGATAATAAGATAATAAAACAAATAAATACTGGAAACTATGTAAATTCCATAAAAATAATTGGAAGTACGTTGTATTTAACAGATAAAGATGGATTAAAGATATACAACATAAATAAAAATTCAATAACCTTATTAAATGAATACAATACTTTTGGAGATGCTTTAAGCTTGCTCGTTGATAAAAATCAAATTTATGTTGGTGATGGTAAAAATGGTATTGTTGTATTTGAACTTAAACCTGGTGGATTTTTGCGTTTGAAAAAACATATAAAAATAAATGGAATAGTTACTTCTATGACTAAGTATAAAAATAATCTTTTTGTAGTTGGTCCAAAAATTGGAATAAAAATATTTAATGAAAAGTTTAATGAGGTTGGAAGTTTTACAAAGTTATTTTCTCCAATACAAATATTGGCAAATGATGGAAAGTTATATCTTTTAGATAGATTTTTGGGATTTTATACCTTTAATATAGAAAGTTTTTTTGAAAATAAAGTTGAGTTTAAAGCTATATCTTATTCAATAAATTCTTTTGCATTTTATAATAATATAATTTATTTTGCAGCTTCAGATGGAATATATACTTTAGATAATAAAATGAAAAAAATAATAAGTGGTGATTTTTCAAATACGAAAATAAAAATTTTTGATGATTATATGTATTTAACAAGGTATGATAAAGGTTTACAAATATATGACTTAAATACTTTAAAATTAATTGAACAGTACAATAAAATGGATTCAGTTTACTTATTAAAAGGAATAAATGATTTGTTTTTTGCAGTAGATGATAAAAAAATATATTATATGGATAAAAATTTTAATATACTAAAAAAAGAAGAATTAAATGGAAAAATTATTAAAACAAATAAAAATATTTTTCTTTTAAATGATGATAAAATAATAGATTTATACAATAAAAAAACATATGAAGTTTCAGCTTTGAATATTTTAGATTTGAATGAAACTTATTATGTAAATAAAGAAGGAGCTTTTAAATTAAAGGATAATAGTAAAGTATTAGAAAATTTAGTTTCAAATATATTATTAATTAATAAAAAATATTATTATGTTAAAAACAAAAAAATATATTTAAATAATAAAATAATGTATGAATCTAATAAAAGAATAATAGAAAGTTTTTATAATGAAGGTATTTATATTCTTACAGAGGATGGTATAGATGAGTTAAATTTACAATTCAAGATTGAAAAGTCTTACAATACAGAAACTAAGGTAGATAAAATTCTTTTTTCAAAAGATAAAATTTTTATTTCTATACAAGATAAATTAATTGTATTAAATAAAGAATTAAAAAAAATAAAAGAGATAAACTTTAAATTGCCAATTTCTGATATAGAATACTATAATAATAAAGTTTATATATCTCTTTTATATGAAGGTATTTATATTTATGATTCTGATTTTAAAATGATAAAAAAAGTAGATACGTTTAACGCAATAGATATAGAAACATTTTAATGAGTTAGTTTTAACTAACTCATTAAAATTTTAAATTGCTTTTATTTAGTTCATTTTTAATATCAGAAAAAAATTTTTCAAAAGAGTTTTCATTTAAGTATCTTCCAACTTTTTTACCATACATCATCTTTAAATCAATAAATTTTTGAAGAGATAAGTTTAATTTATTTAGTTTATAATCTAAGTTTAAAGAAATTTTTTTTACTAAAAAAAACAAAGGCATTGAAAGAGACACAAAAATAAAAGATATAACATATGTTTTTAAGTATAGAAATAAAAAAATAAAGGATAAAAATAAAAAATAGCTTATTAAAATAGTATTTTTAGTAAATAAGTATATGTATATATTTTTATTAATTTTTTCTAATATTTTAGGATATTCTGTTGAAAAAAATTCATTTTCATTCATTGAAATCCATTCCATTTAAAATATCTTTTAACTTTATTAATTCTTCCTTAGTTAAAGTTATTCCCTTACTCATTTTTGATTCATCAGGAGACCATTCTCTAATATCATACTTTGCCTCTCTTTCATTCCAGCTTACTTTTTTTAATTGTTTAGCCCACCCTTTTGAAGATTCTGATAATGTTCCGAATGTTTCTATTATTTCAAATTTTAATTCTGCCATTTAAAATCACCTCACATTAAATATTGAATACTTTTTATTATCTGTAAATAATAAATTTAAACCAGTTTTTTTTGATATTATTTTCATGGTATTTTCGGTAAAAAACGAAATATGAGTTGAATCTTTTTTATAATACCATTTATGAAAATCTTCTACACTTTTAGGATGAAAAGATGTCATTATAGCTAAAATACCATATTTATTTAAAAGATTTTTAAATAAATTAAAATATTTCATAGGATACTTTAAATGTTCTATTACTTCTGTGCATGTAATTAAATCATATTTCTTTCCAATATATACTTTTTTTGGAGCATAAAATAAATCATATATATCCATTTTAAAATTATAATCCTTTTCTAAAATCATTGAAAGAACTGGTGATGGACCACTACCAAAATCTAAACCATCTTTTCCTTTTACATATTTTAAAACAGAAGTATCTAAGAATTTTTTAAAGTAATTAACATATTTTATATCATCAATTGAATTGTTGTGATAATTATATCTATTTTTTTCTTCAGTTATTGAGAGAATAGATTCTTCAGCTTTTGAAATAAATTCACAGTTTGAACAGTAATAGTAATATGATTTCATTTGCTCATCATAAAATTCTTCTGTTTTATTTCCACAAATCTTACAAGTGTTGTTCATTATAACTCTCCTTAGTTTTAGGATACTATAATTATTTTACCATAAAGATTAAGTTTTATAGTAAAGAAGAATAAAATTGTAAAATAAAAAAATAATTTAATATGGTATAATTTAATAAAAAAAGAAATGATTATATATAATATTTTTTGAGGTGATATATGAAAGATTATGTGGCGTTTTTTGACATGGATCATACTATTTTAACAACATATGCTGGAAGACTTTATTTTAAAAATTTTTACAATGAAGGTTATATAAATAGATGGGAAATTTTAAAATTAGTTCCATATCCTTTTTTATATAAGTTAGGTTTGATAAATATGGAAAAAATAACAAGGAAAGTTTCAAAAAAATATAAAGGAATGAATAGAAAAGAAATATTTGATTTTGCTGAAGAAACTTATCAAAAATTGGTAAAATCTTATATAAGGCAAAGTATGCTTGATGAAATAGAATTTCATAAGAAAAATAATGGAAACTTAGTTATAATATCTGCTTCTCCAAGAAATTTATGTCAACCAATTAAAGATAATTTAGGATTTGATGATTTAATATGTACTGAACTTGAATTTAAAGATGACATTTTTACAGGTAATTTAGGAGTTTATTGTTATGAAGAAAACAAAGTTACTCTTGCAGAAAATTATTGTAAGAAAAATGGATATACTTTAAAAAATGCTTATTTTTATTCTGATTCTATAACTGACATGCCATTACTTGAAAAGGTTAAGTATCCAGTTTGTGTTGGACCCGATAAAAAGTTAAAAAAAATGGCTTTAAAAAGAAATTGGAAAATATTGGATGGAGATAAAAAATAATGCCTGATTTGTTAACACATATAATTTTTGGAAATAGAATGTACAAAGACATAAAAAATCATAAAATGTTTAATTTGGGTTTAATGGGTCCAGATCCATTTTTTTATGTTGTAAAAGACAAAAATTATAAAAATGCAGGAGATAAGTTACACAATGTCAAATATATGGATTTTTTAAAAGAATTAAATAAAATAAGCCCAGATTATGCAATGGGATATTTTTTACACATGTTTTTAGACGAACAGTTTCATCCTAAGATTTTTGAAGTGGCTGGGAGTGGTAGAAAACATAAAAAATTCGAAGTTTTAATGGATGCTGTATATGTTAGAAAGTATTTAAATAAAAGTTTTAAAAAACTCGATATTTTGAGTTTATTTCCAAATAAACTCGATGTAGATTTTATAGTAACTTATGATGAACTTTTAATGGATTTTTATGAAATAAATAGTAGTTTTAAAGTTGCACATGAAAACTTTATTAAAGTTATAAAGTTATTGTATAATCATTACTCTTTAAAATCAATTATTGTGTATTTACTTGCACTTGTTACTTTTGGAAAAATTAATTATACTAATATTTATTATTTTAAAGAACCAAATGAAAGTATTTTAAACAAATGCGGATTTGATAAACTTTGGGAAAAAGCAGAAAAAGAATTCATAAAGATAAATGAAAGGGGAATATTTTAATGAAAACAGGGAAGCTTGTAGTTATTGTTGGACCAATGTATTCTGGAAAAACTTCTGAATTAATACAGTTTGTAGAAATATATTCATTAGGTAAAAAAAAATTTAAAGCATTTAAACCTGTAATAGATGATAGATATGATGATACGCATATAGTTTCTCATACAAATACAAAAGTAAAAGCTTTCCCTATAACAAATCCAGAAGAAATTAAAAATAAAATAAGTGGTGATGAAAGCGCAGTTTTTATAGATGAAATACAATTTTTTTCTGAAAATTTAGCAGAAGTAATTCAAGAATTAATATTTAATGGAATAGATGTTTATTGTTCGGGTTTGGATTTAACCTATAAAAATAATCCATTTAAAACAACATCCCTTATAATGTCTTATGCAGATGAAGTTATAAAAAAGAAAGCTGTTTGTCATGAATGTGGTGAATATGCAGGAACAATTTCGTATAAAATAGTTGAAAATGGTGGAGAAATAGATGTTGGTGGTTTTGATAAGTATATAGCAGTTTGTAGAAACTGTTATGTTAAATTAAAAGGGGGGAATAGTTATGAATGAAACACTAAAGCTCATTAAATTTAAAAATTTTTATGTTGAAATTGTTAAAGGCGATATAACAATAGAAAAAACCGATGCAATAGTGAATGCTGCAAATGAGATGCTTCAACATGGTGGAGGTCTTGCTCGGCTCATAGCACAAAAGGGTGGAATAATTGTAGAAAGGGAATCAAATGATTTTATTAATAGTTATGGAGAATTAGAAGTTGGAGATGTTGCAGTTACTACTGGAGGAAACTTACCCGCAAAACATATAATACATGCAGTTGGTCCTGTATGGTTTGGTGGAAACAAAGATGAAAAAAAATTACTCTTCAATGCAATTACTAATTCTTTAAAAAAGGCAGAAGATATGAATTTAACTTCAATAGCATTACCTGCAGTTAGTTGTGGGATTTTTAGATATCCAGTTGAATTGGCAGTTCCTGTGTATAAAGAAGCTTGTGAAGAATTCGACAAAACTAATCCTAAATCATTAAAAACAATTAGATTTATAGTATTTGATGAAGGATATGATAAGGTGTTTTTGGAGGTCTTTTAAATGAAAAAGATGATATATTTAATTTTAATTTTTGTAATGTTAGGGCTGAGTTCGTGTATAAAAATTGATATAAAACTTCCAGATGATACTAACTTTTCTGATTTAACCGTAAATCAAAGAGATAACTTTATAAGATATATTTATACAGCATACAATAAAGGTGCTGGTTATGATTTTGATAAACTTAAAAGTTATGCTGATGATGCTAATTATAAATATGATGACAATGTCTTAGCATTTTATAAGTATTTAGTTGGAGAGTATACATTAAATGATATAAAAACAAGAGTACCGTTCGATGGAACGGACAAGCACTATGATGAAAGAATAATTACTTATATAAAGTCCATAATAACTCGTTTTCAAACAGACGTAAATAATACAACAAGTACAAATTGGTTTATTGGTACTTTTAATGAAAAAGTACCTTCAATGCCTTCAAAGTATAATTCATCATTTAATTATTTGAATCCTGAATTAACAACAGCTTATGATAAAAGAACTGAATTAATAAATAGAGTTTATGATCTTTTAAAGTATTATTATGGTTCAGATAGTGTTTATTTATTTGGGGAATGGTTTAAAGAATATTTTCCAACAAAATCTTTAAGTGATACAGAATTAAAAGAGTATGCAACGTATCTTGTAGACTGTGCAAATGCTTATACAAATACAAATTTAACATTAAATAGAAAACAATCTACTACTTCTACTTTTTATAAAGAAAAAGTCATTATAAAGGATGTACCAGTTGAACTTTTACTTGCAACCTCGATTCAAGAATCAAGATTGTTTCCAGGCTCTTTTAGAGCAGAAGTAATAAATGATAATATATATGCTGTTTCTTTTGGATTAACTCATACACTTATAGATGCAGATTTTCTATATTTATCAGATTCTAATCAAGATATAGGAGATGATTCAAAAGGGGAAAGAAATTTTGATTTACTTTCTTATTGGTATTTTGGGAACAATAGAAATGAAGAAACATACTTTTCTGATTGGGATTTAATGACTGTAAGAGGTTCATTTTTGTATGCAAGCACATTTTTAGAATTAATATATCAAAAGTATATATCATTTATAAAATAAAAAAAGTTGTAGAGATTTCTCTACAACTTTTTTGAATTAATTATTTAAAAGAATGACGAAAATAACCATTCCAATTAAAGCAAAAGGATAAGTTGCTCCATATCCTGCAGTTACATCATCACTTTTTGTTGAGTCTATTGCAGCACCAAGACCAGGAGTACTGGTCATTCCTCCGCAAAGGGCGCCAGAAAGCATGATCCAATTCATTTTAAATACATATCTGCCAAATAAAAATCCTATTAATAGTGATAAAAAACCTATTATAAAAGCAGAGATTATATATAATATGCCTTTTGAATTTAAAGAATTTATAGAAGTATAGCCATATCTTAATCCAACGGAACTTAAAAAAATTAAGAGTCCTAATTCTTTTATATTTTTTAAGATATATGTATTCATATTGAAGTTCATTCCTAAAAATTGTTTTAAATTTCCAAAGAATAAAGAACTCATTAAAACTCCTCCCGTTATTCCAAAACTAAATTTGACAACTCCAAAATTAAATTTTATTTTCCCTATAATAATTCCAATTATAATAATTAATGAAAAAGCTATAAAATCAAAGTTTTTTTCATTGTATTGAGTTTCTTTAACATCATTTTTTAAATTTTGTAGTTCTTTTTCAATGTTTATTTTAAATATTTTTGGTAGTAAATACATTGATAAAACTACTACTAGAACTCCTGGTATATATCCAAGGGCATAACCATATCCTACTTGTGTTTCATGAAATTTAGAAGTTTCAAGTGCAGAAGCAAAACCTGGTGAACTTGTTAAAGCACCAGTAAAAATACCACTAAAAATATATTTGTTTGCATTAAATAATTTTTTTAATATAGTGGTGAAAAACATTCCAGAGGAAGTTATTAAGAATCCTAAAAATATAAATTTTAAACCATATTTTTTTATTACATGTATTATGTCTTTTGATGCAAGTAATCCTACTGATGATATGAATAGTATCAAAGAAAAAGAAAAAAAGTTTTTTGAAATTAGACCATTTGTATTTATTTTATTAAATAAATCAGTGTTTTTTTCTATTATAGTTGTTGTTAACCACCCAATAAAAAATCCACTAAATAAAACACCAGAAGTTCCAAGTTTTGTGATTTTTCCAAGTATTAATCCAGTTAAAATTGATAAAAATAGTAAAAAAAATGGATTTAAAAATAAAATTTTTATCTACCTCCATAAAAAAATTTTAATAAAAAGGGGAATTATTCCCCTTTTTATTAATTTATACTAACTCGGGTATAGATTTTGAAACAGGAATTCCCATTTGAAATAATTTTTCTTCTTTATATTCAATACTACCTTCAAAACCTTCTATTATTGCACCTGCATGTCCCATACGTTTTCCTTTTGGTGCAGTTCTTCCGGCAAAAAATACTTTTATTTTTCCATTATATTGTTTATTTAAAGCATATTCTATTCCTGTTATTTCATCATTTCCTCCAACTTCACCTATTATTATTACTTTTTTTATGTTATTATCTATAATATAATCAAAAGCTTCAGCAATAGATGTTCCAATTATTGGATCACCACCCAAGCCAATAGCAACTTTAACTCCTGTTGAATACATAGAAATATAATTTGAAACCTCATACATTAATGTTCCACTTCTTGATATGATAGCAGTATCACCAGCTTTGAATGCCCTTTCTGGCATTATTCCTATTTTAGATATATTTGTTAATATCATTCCTGGACAGTTTGGTCCTATTATAATTATGTTCTTTGCTTTTGCATACTTATATACTTCAAGCATATCATGTTGAGGGATATGTTCTGTAATTATAATAATCTTTTTAATTCCATTATTTATTGCATCTAAAATAGCTTCTCTTGCAAATTTAGCAGGTACAAATATTATGCTTGTATCAGCATGATAGATTTCAACAGCTTTCTTTACAGAATTAACTACAGGTACATTATGAACAAAATTTATATTAGTATTTTTAGATGTTCCACAAACTATATTTGTTCCATATTCTTTCATTTTTTTTGTATGAAAACTTCCTGATTTTCCTGTTATTCCTTGTACACAAACCTTTTCGTTTCCTGTAATCATACTCTTTCACCTTCTTTTATCATACTATACATATCTTCATAAAATGGTATATTATTTTCTATTAATATTTTTTTTGCTTTTTTCTCATTCGTTCCTGTTAATCTTATAAATAGCTTTATATCTTTGTTTTTTTTAGTAAAGTTAACTATAGCATTAGCTATTACATCACATTCTGTTATTCCGCCAAAAATATTCATTACTATTTTTTTAATACCTTCGTTTTTTAATAGTTCAAGAGCCATTATTGTATTTTCTTCATTTGCTCCTCCACCTAAATCTAAAAAGTTTGCAGGAGTTCCACCGTACATCTTAACAGTATCCATAGTTGCCATAACTATTCCTGCACCGCATCCTATTATTCCTGTATCTCCATTTAATTTTACATAATGAAATGGATATTGAGTTTCTTCTTCAAATTCTTGTGCCCACTTTTGCCTATAAATTGCATTGTCATCTAAATGAAAAACAGCATCAAGAGCACAAATACTTCCATCTTTTAACTCTGCAAGTGGATTTATTTCTAATAAGGTTAAATCTTTTTCTCTGAAAATTTTTCTTAACTTTGGTAAAATATTTTTTATTTTAACTGGAAGCTTATCTATAATGCTTTCAAAATTTCCGGTTATTAAACTCTCTGAATCTTCTATGTCTATTCCGCCATCTTTAGAAAATCCTATTATTATGTCCTTTTGTGTTCTATCTAAAATTAAGGATAAATAATATTCTTTTTTTATTTCTTTTTTTTCTTCAATTAAAACTCCGTAAGGCTTTTCTCCTTTTATCTTTTTTTCTAAAAGTAAACTTAGTTTTTTCTTAAAATCATTACATTCATCTGAAAATAAAATTCCACCCGCTTTCATTCTTCCACCAACTAGTACTTGTGATTTTAAAACACAAGGTAAAATATTGCACTGTACTTCTTTTTCTCTTGTTAAAAAAGATTTTGGAACTTTAATACCATTTTTAGAAAGGATTTCCTTTCCAACAAATTCATGAATTTTCATAAATAACCTCCTTTTTTATATAAAAACCCTTCTCACCTCTCCCGCGAGAGTGAGAATATCTTAGAATTGAAGGCAGGTCTCCCGACTTCCGGATCATTCTAATAACTACGCCTTCCCGATTTTATCAGTGGCATTTTGTAGTGTTCGTTCTCGGTTACGGTGGCGGGGCCGTAATGGAGTTTCACCATTTTCCCTTTTAATAAAAAAACCAACAATTCCGTGGGTTATTTACTTTTCAAAGTATATTATATCACTTTGAAAAAAATTTCATAGTTTTTTTATCTTATTAAAAAAACAATTAAATCTATTTGTTTTTAATTAATGTAAAAAATCATAATTCTTTCAAAAAAATTCAAAATATAAAAAATTAAATTTTTTACTCATTAATTATCAGAATATTGTTACGATTGCTTAACCGAAATAATAAAAGTAAATGATATAATAAGATTGAAAATGAAATATGTTATGGAAAGGAGGAATTGATATGAGATTTAACCCAGAAGATTTTTCAGAAAAAGCACTATCAGCAATACAAGAAGCTAATTTATTAGCTCAGGGAAACACAAATAATGTTGTTACTCCAGATCATTTGGCACTTGCAATAATAGAAACGAAAGAACCAAAAATAGCTGATGTTTTTTACAAAAACAATATATATCATGTTGAAAATCAATTAAAAAATTATATTCATAGTCAAAATGGAATGTATTCAAGTAATTCAAATCAAATTTATTTATCAAATGAAGTAGCAGGCGTTTTTAATACTGCAAAGATAGAATCAAATAAACTTGGATTAAAAAAAGTTACACTTTTGGTGCTGTTAATGGCAATATTAATGGAAGGGAATTCTTATTCTGCTAAAATATTAAATGAGTCAACAGATAAAGAAAAAATAGAAGAAGTTATAAAAAAGTATATTGAAAATGGTGAAGATGAAGAAATGAATGAAAGTGAAGATGATCCATTAAAAAAATATACAGTAAACTTAAATCAAAGGGCAAAAGCTGGTAAACTCATGCCTGTTATAGGAAGAGACGATGAAATTTATAGAATGATAGAAATTTTATCAAGAAAAGCAAAAAATAATCCGGTATTAATAGGAGATCCTGGAGTAGGTAAAACAGCTATAGTTGAAGGATTAGCTCAAAATATTGTTAAAGGATTTGCACCAAAATTTTTAAAAAATAAAACTATTCTTCAATTAGACCTAGCAAGATTAATTGCTGGTTCTAAGTTTAGAGGTGAATTTGAAGAAAGATTAAAAAATGTTATAGATGAAGTTATGAAAAAACAAAATGAAGTAATATTATTTATAGATGAACTTCATACTATAATAGGTTCTGGTGCTGTTGAAGGAGGTTCAATGGATGCAGCTAATATCTTAAAGCCAGCTCTTGCAAGAGGGGAAATAAAAGTAATTGGAGCTACAACTATGGAAGAGTATAGAAAGTATATAGAAAAAGATAAAGCCCTTGCAAGAAGATTTCAGCCTGTAACTATTGAAGAACCATCAGAAGAAGAAGCAATACAAATTTTAAATGGATTAAAAGAAAGTTATGAAAAACATCATGGAGTAGAAATAACTCAAGAAGCAATAAATGCAGCTGTTAAACTTTCTTCAAGATATTTAAATGACAGATTTTTACCAGATAAATCGATAGATTTGATAGATGAAGCATGTGCCAAGGTAAAGTTAGCATATAGTGAATCAAGTGCAAGTTTAGATCAAATGTTAGATAATAAATCAAAATTAGAAGAAAAAATTAATGATCTAACACTAAATGGTAAATATGAAGAAGCTGCTAAGGTAAAGATAGAATTATTGGACTTAGAAAAGAATATAGAAAAAGAAAAAAAGAGAGAAAATTCAGAAATATCTAACATTGTAAATGAAGAAATAATTGCACAAATAATAGAAAAATGGACTGGAATACCCGTTACTAAGATATTGAGTGATGAAAGAAAAAAATTAATAAATCTTGAAAGTGAAATTCATAAAAGAGTAATAGGTCAGGAAGAAGCAGTTGAACTAATTGCTCAAACAATAAGAAAATCAAGAGCAGGTTTTAAAAATCCAAAAAGGCCAAATGGTTCATTTTTATTTTTAGGTCCTACTGGAGTTGGAAAAACTGAGATTGCTAAAACAATTGCTGAAATCCTTTTTAATACTGAAGAAGCATTAATAAGATTAGATATGAGTGAATATATGGAAAAATTTAGTGTTTCAAGATTAATAGGTTCACCTCCAGGATACGTTGGTTATGATCAAGGTGGTCAACTGACGGAGGCTGTAAGGAGAAAGCCATATTCAGTTATACTATTTGATGAAATAGAAAAAGCTCATCCTGATGTTTATAATATATTACTTCAAGTTTTGGATGATGGTATTTTAACTGATGGTAAAGGAAATAAGGTTGATTTTAGAAATACAATAATAATATTAACTTCTAATATAGGATCAGAACAAATAATAAAGTCAAGGCATGCTTTGGGGTTTGTTGAAGATGCTAAAGAGAATTACAAAGATATGAAAAATGAAGTGATGAAATCAGTAGAAAAATTCTTCAAACCAGAATTTATAAACAGGTTAGATGAAATTATTGTATTTCATCCTTTATCAAAAGAAAATTTAAAAAATATAATTAAAATTCAATTAAAAGATGTACAAAATAGAGTATCAGAAAATGGAATGAATTTAGAAGTTAGTGAAAAAGCCGTTGAGTATTTACTTGAAAAAGGATACAATCCAATATATGGTGCAAGACCTTTAAGAAGAGTAATTGAGAAAGAATTGGAAACACCTTTAGCTTTTAAAATAATCAATGGCAATTTTGTTGAAGGAGATAATATTATTGTTGATTTTGAAGAAGATAAATTAATATTTAAAAAACAAGTGCAAAGCTAAGCTTTGCACTTGTTTTTTTTTTTTTTTTTAATTGGATTCATTTGTTTCAGATGAATTTGTTGAAGTTTCGGTAGGGGTTAATTCATCTGGTGAATTAAAATCATTTATAATTTTTTCAATATTTTCTTTTGAAAAAAAGTTAGGAGTTCTAGAAGATAAAATAAAATAATCTTTTAATTTTACTGAAAAAATTAAGTCATTATTATCTCTTGTTATTAAAGAAAACATATCTGGCAATAGATACAAGTATTCATCATCTAAATTTTTAAAGAGAGAGCTAAATATTATTCCTATAGTATATCTTATAATATCAGGGCTTACTTTAAGGTTCAAATCAGTAAATTCGAAGTTTGATTTTAATTTTAAAAAATTACAATATAAATTAGTTTTAGTTATTACATTTTTTTCTTTTGTTTCAATATATAAGTTGAATTCTCCATATGGCAATGAATTATATAATTCTTTTAAGATTTCTAAAGGCGTTTTTACTATTATTTCATTAACTTTTATTGAAAGTATTTTTTTATTCAAATCATAATCTAATAAATAAGTTAACTTATTTTTTTTGAATACTTCGTTATTTTCTATTGATAGTTTATTTAATAATATATCTGTAAAATCTTTATTTTTCCTATTTAAAAATATAGGATTATTTTCAAAATCATATATATTAAAACTTTCTTTTAATAAAAATTTTAGTTGGTTTAAGTCTTCATCTATATTTTTTGTTATTTTCTCTGGATCAAAGATATTAGTTTTAAAAATATCTTTTAAACTCAACCAATTTTCTTCACCATCATTTTTTGCAAATACTTTTAAATAGTTGTTTATTATGTCAAAAGCATCTGTATTACCTTCAGGATCTAAATTTGCTATTTCGTTGAACATAGAAGAGAATTGTTCAAATGCCTTTTTATTTAAGTATTTTTTCATTATATCATTAAAATTTTCTTCATTGTCTTGATTTAAAACTTTGTCTAAATCATTTAAAAATTCATTATTTGATGGTTTTTCATTGGTTAAAGAAGTTAAAAGACTTAATAACTTAAAATCTCTATAATCAAAACTTATAGGTTCATTATAAATATCTGTATCATTTGAGAATAATTTTTTTTGAAATTGAATGGCAGCTTCATTTGATAAGTTCACTTTTATATTTTTAATATTTTTTATGACATTTAAATTTTCTTTTAAAGATAATAACAATTTATCAAAACCAGTTTCTTGTATTATTGTAAAAGGATCTTCTTTTTTCTCTGGTGTTTTTAAATGATAATTATTATCAGTGCTATCTTCTGTATTCTCATTATAATCATCATCATAATATTCGTGATCATAGTTGTCATCAAAGTCATCATCATAAATATCTTCATCATCGTTGTTTTCAAAAGAATAAGTTAAACTTGAAATTAATGTATCATAATTATTGAAATTATATAATTTGATAATTATTTCAGCAGCATTTGCTCCTATATCATATTGATCATGTTCAAGAGCAATACTTATTTTTTGTTCTGTTGAAAGATCAAAATTTTTAATATCAAATGATACACTGGCAATACTTAAAATTGAAAAGAGAATAAATAGTAATACAAATGTTTTTTTTGCTAAAGTTTTTTTCACTTTTTTTACCTCCTCATACTTATATATTTAAATCATACCTTTATTTTTTTAAAAAAACAAAAAAAATAAGTTAAATTTTACAAAAAAATATTCTAAATTTAATATATATTTTTCTTTCTTCTGTGAAAAAATTTTTTAATCATATGATATAATAGATATATCATATGAAATATAAAAGTAAAGATTAATTAATATTTAGAATTTTTTGAAATTAATAAATAAAGGTATGAGGAGGCATTAAAAAGTGAATAAGTTTTTATTTCTAATGATTTTAATTTTAATTCTTTTTGTAGGTTGTACAGAGATTAAAACACCACCACCTGCAATTGAGAAAATAGGAGACAAAATCATAAAAGAAAATGAAGAATTAAATTTTATAGTTAAAGTAAAAAGTATTGAAAAAGATAATTTAATATATAATGTTGAAAATACTCCTAAAGGAGCTATTTTCAATGGAAACCAGATTATACTCAAAGTGGAAAGTATGATGTGAAGTTTAGTGTAACAGATGGGATTAATACAACTTATCAAAATGTGAAAATAATAGTTAAAGAAGTAGATAACCCACCACAAATAGAAGAAATAAAAGATATAGTAATAAAAGAAGGAGAAAAAATAGAATTTACAGTAAATGCTACGGATGTTGATGGAGATAGTTTAAAAGTAACGGCAAAAAACCTTCCTGAAGGTGCAACATTTAATTCTATTACCAGAAAGTTTGAATGGATACCAACATATGAACAAGCAGGAGAATACAATGTAATATTCAAGGTAACAGATGGAATAACAGAAGTAAGCAAAGAAGTAAAGATAGTAGTTGAAGAAGTAGATAATTCACCAGTAATTGATGAAATAATAAATACAACAATTAATGAAGGAAACATTTTGACATTTACAATAAGTGCTACAGACCAAGATGATGATATACTAACCTATTGGGCAGAAAATCTTCCAGTAGGAGCTGATTTTGGAGAAGAAACACATAAATTCACTTGGAAACCATATTATACACAATCAGGACAATATAGTATAACCTTTAATGTAAGTGATGGAATTATTACAACATCAAAAACAATTGTTTTAAATGTTTTAGAATCAGAAGAACCTACTACTACAAAAAATAGTATGGTAGAAATAAAAAATGGTTCATTTGAAATGGGAAATGGTGAAACTTCTAAACCAATTCATACAGTAATTTTAAATTATGACTTTTATATTGGGAGATATGAAACAACTTTCAATGAATATGATAAATTTTGTGAAGACACAGGTAAAAATAAACCACAATATAGTGGAAATAGAAATAATTATCCTGTAATATATATTTCTTGGACTGATGCAAATGAATATTGTAATTGGCTTTCAGATAAAGAAGGGCTTCCAAAATCTTATGATAGCTTGGGTAATTTTATAGATGAAAAAGGAAGTATTACTACTGATCTAGCAAAAACATATGGTTATAGATTACCAACGGAAGCAGAATGGGAATATGCTGCAAAAGGAAATGAAAATTATCTTTATTCTGGAAGTGATAATATAGATGATGTAGCTTGGTATTCTGGAAATTCAGATTCAAAAACTCATGAAGTTGGTCAAAAAATGCCTAATAATTTTGGGATATACGATATGAGTGGAAATGTTTGGGAATTAGTGAGTGATTATTATGGTTCTTATAGTAGTTCATTAGAAATAAATCCTTATAATATAGACTCTACATCTGGAAATCGTATAAGACGTGGTGGAAGCTATAACTTTGGTGCAGGAGATGCACAAGTTACTGGAAGAAAATCTATTTCAATTACAGATTATGGCCCTAATTTAGGATTTAGAATAGTTAGAACTAAAAAATAAAACGAGCTTAGCTCGTTTTATTTTTTAATTATTGAAAGATTAATGGGAGTTGTATTTTGAATATTATCACTTACAGGACATCTTTTTTCAACAATATCAAGCCATTTATTTAATGTTTCATTGTCGGCATCAGTTTCAACATTTACTTTAATATTCATTTGTGAATATCCAGGTCTAACATTATTGGCTTTACCCATAAAACCTCTTGGATCTAATTCACCTTCTACTTCAAATTCAAGATTTTCAATTTTTATTCCCATTTCATTAGCAACCATATGACCAGTTACATTTAAACATCCAGCAAGTGCTGCTGCAAGATATTCAACAGGATTAGGTCCTTCATCGGTACCCCCCATATGTTCTGGTTCATCTATTATTAATTTGAAATCTCTTGATTCTATAACAGTTTTTGTATGACTTGCTCTTCTTGCTTTTATGCTAAATTTTGCTTTTCCCATTAAAAACACCTCCATTAGTTATACGTAGTATGGGTACAATTTAATTGTAGGCTTTAAAGGTGAAAATGTCAATTTCATGAGAGTAACATTAAATTAAGTATATATATCTATTGTTGCTATTAAAAAAAATATATTTCTATTTAACAACAACAATTACTCTATATTTCACAAAGTTTTGGGGTTAATTAGACTAATTTAGACTTGTTTAAGTAAGCAATATAAATGATTATAAATTTACATTTTTTATCAAATGAATGTTAAATTTCACTATCTTTTCATATAATTTTTTTACATAATAAAAAAGGTTGCTTTTGCAACCTTTTTGAATTAAAATTACCAAATAGAAACATTTTCAAGATTATTTATTGTAGTAGTTGGTACATTTGTGATTTGATTAGATTTAACTTCAATGTTTGAAATACCACCAAGAAGACTAAGAGTTCCATCGGTAGTAAATTTTGCAAAAACAAGATCATAAGTGCCTGCAGAAAGATAATGAAGTTCAAAAGTTCCATTATCTCTAAGTCTAGAGCTGTTTATTGCAGAAGAAAATTCAATATCTGAAGTGTTATAAGAGTTATTAGAATAAGCAAAAACTGTTGTATCAGTAGAAGCATCTGTTATTTGTCCTTTAATGACACCAGCTTGATTATTCACAATTAGTCTTATTGTTGGTTGAAGTTTGTATAAACCATTTCCTATTAAATTTAATGATTTTCGCACATCAAAGTCTGCTGTAATTTCAATTTGTCCATTTACTGGAATTGTAGCTCCTCCAGAAATTGTTGCTTTGTATCCAGTAGTATCACCAGAAGGAATAGATAATGTGGTTGTCGAATCATTTGAAAACTTAATAAAACTTTTATTAGTGTCTAAGAAAAATCTTATTTGGTTTATTTTTCCTGCTGGTAAATTAAAGTTCCCCATAATTTTTGCATCACCATTTGTGAATTCTAATAAGTTAAAAAGTTTTTCTTCTTTTAAATCGAGTTTTGTCCAACCAGTGTCTCCTGTACTCATTGAGTAACTAATACCTGTTACATCAATATAAACGCCTTTGATATTAGCTCCATCTATTGGAGAATCTGTAATACTTAATTTTACTGTTCCAGTATTAGATAAAAGGTTTGTACAACTGTAGAATATAAACAATGAAATAACTAATAAAAATATAAGATATATCTTTTTCATAGAAACACCTCCTTTTGAATTGATATATTAATATTGTATCTCTTTGAGATAAAAATAAAAAAATTTTCGATAAACATATAAAAAAAACCACTAAAGTGGTTTTTTTTATATGTTTATTAACTCTACACCTTTAACTATTCTTTTTATGAGACCAGTTAATACTTTTCCAGGGCCAGCTTCTATGAATTTATCAACTCCATTGTTGTTCATGTTTATAACTGAATCTACCCATCTAACTGGAGAAGTTATTTGCTTTATAATATTTTCTTTTATTATATTTGGATCATTTTCATATTTAGCAGTAACATTTTGAACTATTGGTATAGATGGTGTTTTAAATTCAACTTTATCAACTTCAATTTGTAATTTTTCAGCAGCATTTGATATTAATGGAGAGTGGAAAGGTCCACTAACTTTCAATTGAACTACTTTTTTTGCACCATTTTCTTTTAAAAAAGTCATAGCTTCTAAAACTTCTTTTGTTTCTCCACTTATTACAGTTTGTACAGAAGAATTGAAGTTTGCTGGAACAACATTTTCAAAACCTCTTAAAAGATCTTTTATTTTTTCTGGATTCATACCAAGAATTGCAGCCATTGTTCCTTGACCAGGAGGACAAGCTTGACTCATATATAGTCCTCTTAAATGTACTAATCTTACTGCATCTTCAAAGTTTAAAACTCCAGAAGCAACTAAAGCAGTCCATTCCCCAAGTGAATGACCAGCAACAACATCTGGTAAGATTTCTTTTTTTTCTATTAAGTATCTATGGTATATATAACCAATTGTAAGTAATGCTGGTTGAGCATTTTGTGTTAAAGTTAATTTTTCTAAATCATCTCCAAAAATTATACTTTCAAGATCATATTCCAAAGTATCATTTGCTTTTTTTAAATAAATTTTGTATTCTGGATTTTCTTTTAGAATTTCACTACCCATTCCAAGAGTTTGTGAACCTTGACCAGGAAAAACAAATGCTTTCATTATTTCACCTCCAGTTTTTCTTCTAATCCTTTATTCAATTCTATTATTATATTTTTAACAGGTTTTATTGATTCAATTAAACCACAAGATTGTCCTGCCATGAAAGAACCTTCTTCTTTATTTCCTTCTATGAAGGCTTTTCTTAAGCTTCCAACCATCATTTTTTCAGCTTCTTCAGGAGATGCCATTTCAAGTTCTTTTATTTTTTTTGCAAACTTTGTTTTGATTACTCTTGCAGGATGTCCTATTTTTGAACCAGTAACTACTGCATCTCTTATACCTGATTTTACAACTAAATCTTTATAAGTTTGATGTGCTTCACATTCTGGTGTTGCGATAAATCTCGTTCCCATTTGTATTCCTTCAGCACCAAGCATAAATGTTGCTGCTGCTGTTGTTGAATCTGCAATTCCACCAGCTGCAATTAGAGGTACTTTTAACATCTTTGCAAGTTTTGAAATTAATACTAAAGTAGAAACATCTCCGATGTGACCACCACATTCCATTCCTTCACCTATTATAGCATCTACACCGTTTCTTTCTAATCTTATTGCAAGATTTTCTGAGGCAACAACAGCCATTACTTTTATTCCATTTTCTTTTAATTTTTTAATATATTTTCCGGGATTTCCTGCTCCAAAAATTACTACAGGAACTTTTTCAGATAAAACTAATTTTATTAATTCTTCTACATATGGATTTAATAACATTATATTTACTGCAAAAGGTTTGTTTGTTTGACTTTTTACTATATCTATATGTTGTTTTAAAATTTCAGGAGTCATACTTCCTGATCCAATAGTACCTAATCCACCAGCATTTGAAACAGCAGCAGCTAAAGTACCTGTACCAACCCATGCCATTCCACCTTCAATTATAGGGTACTCTATATCAAGAAGTTCAGTTATTCGAGTCTTCATTAAAACACCTCCAAGTTATTCCACTGGCAGTCATTCCACCACCAACTGATACTAAAATATGATTTTTTAAAGAAAATGATTTGTTTCCATAGTACTTATAAAGTGCAAGTGGTATACTTGCCGCACCAGTGTTACCTGTTTCTTCTATATAGTTCAAAAATTTAACTCCTGAAAATTGTTTGGATACAGAGTTTAAAATTCTTCCATTTGCTTGATGTGGAACAATTAACTTTGTTTTTGAAGTTAAAAATTTTTTTATTATTTCATTCATATTCTTAACTGCAAATCTATATACAGTTTTTCCATTCATTTCAATTTTCTTATCTTTATTTACATTCAAAGCAGGATAAAGTGAATAATCATAATTAGTTTTATGTTCATAATCATAATTTTCTGTTTCAACAACCATTGCAATTGCTGCATCTGAAAAAAGAATGGCAGTATTTATATCATTTTTATCTGTAAGATCTGATAATTTTTCAGAGATGATTATTAAAACTCTTTTAGCCAATTTTTCTTTCATCATTATTTCTGCTGTATGTACTGCTGTTATAAAACCAACAAATCCATTTGAAATATCTATTCCATATTTTGCTGTTTTTATATTTAATGCTTTAAAAGCGCTAACATAATTTGGAACATAATGCGGACCAATAGATGAAGCAAATAAAACGGCATCTACACCATTTAAGTCTAAATTTTTAGAAGCTTTTATTCCCATATCTAATATTGAAGTATTTGATAAAAATCTTTTTTTTATATTTGTTCTTTTATATATCCATTCTGTAGAAACATTAAATCTCTCAGAAAGCATTTCATTTGTTAAGATATTTTCAGGAATATAAGCTCCAATTTGAAGAACTTTCATATTTTCACCTGCTTATTTTTTTATACCGACCATTATTTCTGCTTTTGTACAAACTTTTCCTTCACATTTTACAATTCCTTTTAATTTATATACTCCGGCTTTTTCAGCCATTACCTCTAATTCGTAAGTTATTGTATCTCCAGGTCTAACTTCTTTTTTAAATCTACATTTGTCAATACCTATAAATAAAGGAACAACATCTTCTTTTAAGTCTTTCATAAATAAGAGTCCAGCGGTTTGAGCTAAACCTTCTATTTGTAAAACTCCAGGCATTATTGGATATTTTGGGAAATGGCCTTGAAAAAAAGGTTCATTTATTGTTACATTTTTTAATGCTATTATTTTATTTTCTTCTATTGATAATACTTTATCTACAAGTAAAAAAGGGTATCTATGAGGTAAAATTTTCATAATTTCGTCTATATTCAATTAAACTTCCTCCTATTCAAAATGTGTTATTATACCTACAGAGTTTGGACCTAAGTGAGTTCCTATTATAATGTCTAAATAGCTTATATTTATTATATCTTCACTTATTTTTCGGGAGATTAGCATATCTTTTAAATCTCCAGCTAATTTTAGATTACCAGTATGAATTAAAGATATTTTTTTTAATTTACCAGAAAAATCAAAACTTCTTTCTATCATTTCATTAAAAAGATTTTTGTTTCCACGTAAACTTCTTACAGCACTCAATTCACCATTTTCAAGAGTTATTAATGGTTTTAAATTTAATAGGCTACCCATTAATGCTTTTGCTTTTCCAATTCTACCACCTTTATAAAGATAATTTAAGTCTCCAACACTAAAGAAAACTTTTGTTTTTTTATAAAAATTTTTTGCATATTCTATTATCTGTTTTGTTGAGTATTGATTTTTATCTATTATATTTTTAATTTCTATTGCTAAGTAACCTAATCCCCAGCTTGTTGTTTTTGAATCGATTACATGTATTTTTTCACTGTCAATAAGTTTTGCAGCCAATGTAGCAGAATTGTAGGTTCCACTCAATTTTGAGGATATATGTAACGATATTATTTCATCATATTTATTTATCATGTTTTTATAAATTGATTCAAAGTCTGCAACAGATGGTTGAGATGTGTGTGGAATATAAACTGATTTTTTTATTTCATCATAAAATTTTGTTTGGCAAACATCAGATGCCCGAACATATTTGTTATTTCTTATAACATATAAAGAAACACAGCCTATACCAAGTTCGTTTATTAATTTGTTTGGAATATTTGAAGTGTTATCTACTACTATTCCAATTCTTCCCATTAATTATCCTCCTTAACAAAGAGTATACTTGCATTATGTCCACCAAAGCCAAATGCATTTTTTAAAATTTTTTTAACTTTTCCGTTTTTTGTTTTTAAAGTTATATTTAAATCTTCAAATTTTCCATCTATATTTTGGATAGTTGGCATACCATGTATGAATTCTTCATTTGATTGAAGTATTACTGCTATTAATTCTATAGCTCCAGCAGCTCCAAGATTATGTCCTATGTGTCCTTTTGTTGACTGAACAAGTAATTTTTCTGTGTGAGAACCAAAGACTTGTTTTATTGCTTTTATTTCTGAAACATCACCAACAGGAGTACTTGTACCATGACAATTTATCATATCTATATCTTCAGGTTTAGCATTAGCAGTTTTTAAAGCCATTTCCATTGCCTTTACAGCACCAGCACCTTCTGGATCAGTTGCGCTTATATGATAACCATCACCACTTAGACCAAATCCATCTATATATCCATATATTTTTGCTCCACGTGCTTTTGCATGTTCTTCGGATTCTAAAATTAAAATTCCAGATCCTTCACCCATGACAAAACCATCTCTATCTTTATCAAAAGGTCTTGACGCAGTTTTAGGATCGTCATTTCTTGTTGAAAGTGCTTGCATATTTGCAAATGCAGCTATTGGCATAGGGCTTATTACTGCTTCTGAACCACCAGTTACAGCTACATTAATATATCCATGTTTTATTAACATTGCTGAATTTGCTATTGCATTTAATGATGAAGCACAAGCGCTTACTGTTGAAAAGTTAGGTCCTTTTAATTTGTGTTCTATTGCTACAGCACCAGAAACCATGTCTGGAATCATCATTGGAATCAAAAATGGGCTAACCATTTTTGCTCCTTTTTTTGAAAATTTTTCAAATTCCGAAAATAAAGTTTTAAATCCACCAATTCCAGAACCTATAATTACAGCTGTATTTTCTTTCCAATCATCATTTTTAAATTTTGCATCTTCAATAGCTTCTTTAGATGCAACTAATGCAAGTTGTAAAAATCTATCATATCTTTTTGCGACCTTTTTATCCATATAATTTTTTGGTTCAAAATTTTTTATTTCACTAGCAATTTTAACTTTGTGATCTGATGTATCAAATTGAGTTATCATGTCTATGCCAACAACATCATTTTTTAAACTCTCTGAAAATTCTTTTGTGTTTTTTGCTATTGAATTTATTGTTCCTATACCAGTTACTGCAACTCTATTCATATGAATCCTCCTTAATTTTTTTAAGTTTTGTATAATCAAAAATAATTAAGCAACATCGTGCCAAAAAATGAATTTTTATATTTTTATGTGAAAAATTTAATAAAAGTATTAGTAAAAGTAAAGTTAAATTAATATAATTACATTATCACACAAATCACATTTTGGAGGTGGAGTTATGAGTAACAATAAAGTTTTAGGATTATTTGCATTAATAACTCTTGTTATTGGTTCTATGATTGGTGCTGGAATTTTTAATTCGCCCGCAGATTTAGGAAGTGTGGCAAATCCAGGAGCAATATTTATTGGTTGGGCTATTACAGGATTTGGAGTTTTTTCGTTAGCCATGGTTTTTTATTTCTTGACTATGAAAAAACCAGAACTTGAAGGTGGAATTTACACATATGCACGTGAACAATTTGGAGAATTTATTGGATTTAATGCTGCTTGGGGATATTGGTGGGCAGCTTTATTAGCTAATATAGCTTTTTTTGCTGTGATAATGAAAATATTAAGTGGGTATTTTCCAATACTTGAAACAAATAAAATATATGCTTTTATATTTTCAAGTATAATATTGTGGATATATCATTTTTTAATAATTAGTGGTATAAAAACTGCAGGTATTACAAATGCTGTTTTAACAATATTAAAGCTAATACCCCTTTTTATAGTCGCAATATTTTCTTTATTTGCATTTAAACCAGATTTAGTAAAAGAATTTTTCTTTTCAACAACATTAGCTTCAACTGGAGAATATTCTTCAATATGGCATCAAATAAATAATAGTTTTGGAACAATGCTTTGGTCATTTGTTGGTATTGAAGGTGCAGTTGTTTTATCAAATAAAGCAAAATCTAAAAAAGATATTGGAAAGGCTACAATAATAGGATTTTTAATTACTTTATTTGTTTATGTTAGTGTATCAACTTTAACAATGGGAATAGTTCCTGTAAAAGAATTAGTAAGTTCAACTTCACCACTTGGAACAGTTTTAAAAGAATTAATAGGTCCTTTTGGAAAGTATTTATTAGATTTTGGATTTTTAATATCTGTTTTTGGAGCACTTTTAAGTTGGTTACTATTAACTTCTGAAATACCTTTTATTGCATCAAAAACAGATAATGTTTTTACTAAAAATTTTTCAAAACAAAATGAACATGCAACTCCTATATTTTCTTTAACAATAACAAATATTTTAACACAAATATTTTTATTGTTTTTAATGTCAAAAACATTGCAAGGTGTATATAATACAATTTTTTATATTTCTACTACAACATTACTATTACCTTATTTAACTTCTTCTATATTTGGAGCAAATGTTGCTTTTAAAGAAAAAAGTGGAATCTTTAAATTCTTTTCAATAGTTGCTATTATATACACAATTTGGGTAATTTATGCTGTTGGAATTGTTTATGTTTTGACGGCTATAGTTATTTATGCAACTGGGATTTTTATTTATCCTAAAGCCAAAAAAGAAAGAAATTTAAATTTAACTAAAAATGAAAAGTTATCTTATTTTATAATGGATTCAATAGCAGTTATTGTTATAATTATGGTTATATTTGGAAAGTTATCAGTTTAAAAAACAAGTGCACAATGTGCACTTGTTTTTATGCAAAATTTAATACTATTTAATTTTGTTTTTTAAGGTTTCAATTGTTAAATCAAAAATGTTAGATATTATTTCATCTAATTTTTCAATGGATAATGTATCTAATTTTGGTATTAAGTTATCCATTTTATTCCCAAATTTCTTTTTTAAAAGTTTTTTTGAAATTATTAATTTTTCTTGTTTTATGCCTTGCTCAATGCCTTTTCCAATACCTTGTTCAATACCTTGTTCAATACCTTGTTCAATACCTTGTTCAATACCTTGTTCAATACCCTTTTTTAACCCTTTTTGAAAACCTTTTTTCATTCCAACTTCTTCTGCATATAGTTGTTGATCTATCTTATCCATTAATTCCTTTTCTCTTGCTTCATATAATTCTTTTGCTATTCTATCTGAATTTATAAATTCTAATACAGTCATTGCTTTTTTAATTTCTTTATTCTTCATGGTTATCACCTCCATGTTTGTATTTTCTGGTTCTTTTAAGAACAATAACCATTCAATTAATTTATCATTTAAGTTTGCTTCTTCTGTTTCTATTTTTGGTAGTTCAACAAAATGTACTTCCATTACATCGGTTAATTCTGTATTTTCTTTTATGTCTTTTAATCTATATATGCTATGGTATTTTTTTGTTTTTAATAAATTAAAGTTTAAAATGTTTATTGTTATTGTTCTTTCTAAACTTATATAGCTCTTGCCTTTTTTTAATTGTTCTGTATACATTTTTCCCCAATAATATAAAGTTCTCTTTATCATATTTTTTTCATTTATTAATTGTACTTCAATATTTACATATGTTCCATTATCTAATTTTGCTTTTATATCCAATATGGATAACTTATCATTTATTGCAGTTTTTTCTGTGTATGGATTTAATATATCTAAACTCTCTATTTTTTTATTTTCTTCTTTTAATAAAGCATTTAAAAAATCTATTAATATGTCTTTGTTTTTTTCACTTCCAAATATTACTTTAAATGCAAAGTCTACTAATGGATTTATATTCATTTGTCCACCTCCCTTTTATACTCTTATTATATCATATTTATGTATAATTAAAAAAATATTTTCTTAATTTAAACTTAACTAAAAAAGTCGGTTTTAGTCTTGACTAAAACATGACAAAAATGGTAGTATTTAAATGTAAATAAGATAAAAAAAGGAGGAATTGTTTTATGAATACAATATTAGAGATAAAAAACTTAAAAGCAAAGACTGTAGATGATGGAACACTCATATTAAAAGGAGTTAATTTAAAAATAAATGAAGGTGAAATTCATGCTATAATGGGACCAAATGGTTCAGGAAAATCAACACTTTCAAATGTTATTATGGGAAGTCCAAAGTATGAAGTTGTTGAAGGAGATATTTTATTTAAAGGAAAATCTATATTAGGCTTGAGTACAGATCAAAGGGCAAAGTTAGGTTTGTTTATGTCTTTTCAATCCCCAGAATCTGTTGATGGAGTTAAGATGAGACAGTTTTTATTGAATTCTTATAGAAATATAAATACAGAAGACGAAATAACTGCTTTAAAATTAAATAAAAAAATATTAAATTTTTCTGACACTGTAAAGTTAAATAAAGACTTTTTAAATAGATATGTAAATACAGGTTTTTCGGGTGGAGAAAGAAAAAAGAGTGAAATACTTCAAATGGGTTTATTAAATCCAAGCCTTTCAATATTAGATGAAATTGATTCTGGTCTTGATGTTGATGCTTTAAAAATAGTTTCTGAATCTATAAATAAATTTAAAACAGAAAAAATGGGGATATTAATGATAACTCATTATCAAAGAATATTAAATTATGTAACACCAGATTTTGTTCACGTATATGCAAATGGTACGATAGTAAAAACTGGAGATGCAACATTAGCTAAAGAAGTTGAAGAAAATGGGTATGCATTTTTAGAAACTGTTGAGGAGTGATATTATGACAGATTTTAATATGGAAGAACTTTTAATAGATCAGAGTAGATTTGACTTTAGAAATCCTGAGGTTTATGCTTATAAATCATTGCCTGGATTGAATAAAAAAATAATAGAAGAAATGACATTTCAAAAAGAACAGCCAAAATGGTTGTTGGAAAAAAGACTAAAAGCATTAGAAATTTTTAAAACTATAAAAGATCCAAATTTTGGTGTAGATGTTTCTGGACTTGATTTAAATAAAATAATTGCTTATATAAAGCCTAAAGGAAAAAAGAGTAATACTTGGGAAGAAGTTCCAGATGAAATAAAAGATACTTTTGAAAAATTAGGGATTCCAGAAGCAGAAAGAAAAGCATTGGCTGGAGTTGGAGCTCAATATGATTCAGAAGTTGTTTATCAACACGTTCAAGATGATCTTAAAAAACTTGGAGTTATTTTTATGGATATGGAAAGTGCAGTAAAAAAGTATCCTGATTTAGTTAAACAGTATTTTATGAAGGCTGTTCCACCAACAGATCATAAATATGCTGCTTTACATGGTGCAATTTGGAGTGGTGGAACATTTTTATATGTTCCTAAGGGTGTAAAAGTACCATTACCTCTACAAGCTTACTTTAGAATGAATAATCCTGGAATGGGACAACTTGAACACACTATAATAGTTGCAGATGAAGGAGCAGAAGTTTCATTTATAGAGGGTTGTTCTGCACCTTTTTATAATACAACAAATATACATGCTGGAATGGTTGAAATATATGTTAGACGTGGAGCAAGAGTTAAGTATGTAACTATACAAAACTGGAGTAAAAATACATATAATTTGAATACTAAAAGAGCCATGGTTGAAGAAGATGGAATAATGGAATGGGTTTCAGGATCTTTGGGAAGTTATAAAACAATGATATATCCTTCATCAATTTTAATTGGTAGGGGAGCTAAAACAGAAATAAAAGCTATAACTTATGCTGGTGCAAATCAACATATGGATGCTGGATCAAAAGTTTTAATGCTTGCTCCTCATACAAGTGCAACTGTTGATGCAAGAAGTATTTCAGTTGCAGGTGGATGGTCTTTTTATAGAGGGTGGTTAAAAGTAAATGAAAAAGCAAGAGGGGCTAAAGCTTCCGTTGAATGTCAAGCTTTGATGCTTGATAACGAATCTAAGAGTGATACAGTTCCTTTAATAGAGGTTTATAATGATGATGCGGATGTTGGACATGAAGCTAAAATAGGAAGAATAAAACAAGAACAAATATACTATTTAATGACAAGAGGTTTATCAGAGGCAGAAGCAAAGGCAATGGTTGTTAGAGGCTTTGTTGAACCATTTTCTAAAGAACTTCCTATTGAGTATGCAATAGAATTGAATAGACTTCTTAATTTAGAAGTAGAATCTTCAATAGGATGAGGAGTTGATAATATGAAAACAATATTTGAAAAACCAATAAATATGGTACACAAAAATTTTAAAGGTATAGAACCTGAACCAAAACAAATAAAATCTGAAAATGATTATAATGAAACTGAACTACAAATGGCAATAGAATATACTGAAAATGAAGATATGAAAAAGTATAGAAAAATAAAATTTGAAGCATATAAAAAATGGGACTTTCCAATATGGAAAAGAGCAAGGTTAAAAGGTTATGATCCTTTAAAATACACACCATGTAAGTCTCAAATTGATAATATAGATGAAGAAGGCCTTGAAATTTTAAGTAAGTATGGATTTGAAGGAGCACATAGAAAATATCTTTTAATGGCTGAAACATTTTATAATACTGGTTATTATATTAAAACTAATGAAAATGAAATAGCTGAAACAAAAGTAATACAATACAATACAGAAACATCTGTTTATGAAAATACAGTATTTAATATAAAAAAGAATTCAAAACTTACAGTAGTTAGGGTTTTTAAAACAAAAAGTGATATCTTTAGAACAACAGCTTTAAAAGGTAGACTTGAAGAAAATTCAGAATTGACAATAATAAATGTAAATATCTTAAATGATGAAAATATAAGTATTGATAATGCAATGTTTGATATCGGAAAAAATGCAAAGATAAAAGTTTTTGATTTGAATATTGGCGGAAAATTAGCTGTTCCTCATTATATATTTAGATTATCTGAAAAAAATGGTCAAGCTGAAATGAAGCCTTATTTTCTAGGAAATAATGAAACAATAATAGATATGCTTTACTTGATGAAATTTTATGCACCAGATACTATTGGTAAAATATATGGAAAAGGTGCACTAAAAGATAAATCAAAGGTTATTTTTAGAGGTTTTTTAGATTTAAAAAAAGGAGCAAAAGAAGCAACTGCAGATGAATCAGAATATACTCTTTTACTTTCACCAAAAGCAAAAGCAGAAGCAATACCAAGTCTTTTAGTAGATGAAAATGAAGTAAATGCTGCTCATGCTGCAAGTGTTGGAACAATCGAAGAAGATAAATTATATTATTTAATGACGCGTGGTTTTTCAAAAGATGAAGCAAAAAAATTAATATCTTTTGGTATATTTGAACCAGTAATAGAAGAAATAGAAAAGTATCATCCTTCAACGGCAGAGGTGATTACAAATGTTATTAAAAGTAAGATCTGATTTTGATTCTTTATCAAAAAAAGTAAATGGAAAAGATTTAATATACTTTGATAGTGCAGCAACGACTCTAAAACCAAATAGAGTCGTTGAGGCAATTGAAGATTATTATAAAAATCACAATTCTAATGTTCATAGATCTCCACATACACTTGCAGGAGAAGCTACAACTATGTATGAAGATGCAAGAGATGCAGTTGCAAACTTTATAAATGCAAAAAGAGAAGAAGTAATATTTACAAAAGGAACAACAGAATCCTTAAATTCTCTTGCTTATTCTCTTTCTAAAGATTTAAATGGAGAAGTATTAATAAGCACATTAGAACATCATGCAAACTTTGTTCCTTGGCAGCAATTATTTGATAATGTTATATATTATGATGCTGAGAATGGAGTTTTTAATGAAGAAAAATATTTAAAATTAGTAAATAAAAATACTTCATTAATTTCTATAACGGGTCAATCAAATGTTACTGGACAAGAAATAAATATAAAAAATTTAGTACTTAAAATAAGAAAAATAAACAAAGATGTTATAATTGTATTAGATGGAGCTCAACTAATTCCACATTCAAAAATAGATGTAAAAGAACTCGATATTGACTTTTTAGCCTTTTCAGGACATAAAATGTTAGGTCCAATGGGAATAGGAGTTTTGTATGGTAAAAAATATATTTTAGAAAAAATGAAGCCTTTTTTATATGGTGGAGAAATGATAGATCAGGTTTCAATAGAAAAAACAACCTTTAATGTTTTACCTTATAAGTTTGAAGCAGGAACGCCAAATGTTGGTGGAGCAATAGGGTTAGCAGAAGCAATAAAATATTTAGAAAGTTTAAATGTGAATGAAGTATATAGTCATATAAAAGAGTTAACATCTTATGCAATAAAAAAATTATCTGAACTTGATTTTTTAGATGTTTATGGAACAAAAGATACAAATCATAACTCATTGATATCTTTTAATGTGAAAAATGTACACCCACATGATGTTGCAAACTTGTTGAATGATCTTTATGGAATAGCAATAAGAAGTGGACACCATTGTGCACAACCGTTAATGAAAAATTTAAACGTACATTCTACTTGTAGAGCAAGTTTTTATATATACAATACATTGGAAGAAATAGATGTTTTGATAGAGGGCTTGAAAAAAGTAAATAAAATTTTGGGGTGATACTATGTCTATTGAAGATTTATATACAGATATAATCTTAGATTATGCAAAAAATAAAAAATTTAAAAAAGAAATAAAAAATGCTTGGCATGAACATGGTAAAAACTTATCTTGTGGTGATGAATTAGAACTGTATGTAAAATTAGAAGATGGTGTAATAAAAGATGCATCTTACACAGGTCATGGTTGTATAGTAAGTCAAGCTTCTGCATCCATAATGTGTGAAAGTATAAAAGGGAAAAAACTTTCAGAAGCAAAAAAAATAGTACAAAATGTTTTAAATATGGCACAAGGAAATGAATACAATGAAGAAGTTGTTGGAGATATAGAAATATTTGAAGATATTTCTAATTATCCAATGAGAGTAAAATGTTTTACTTTATCGTGGCATACATTTGATACAGTTTTAAAAAATGCGGAGGTGAAAAAAGATGATTAATTTAACAAATATAAAAAAAATAGCACTTATTGGTGCTTCAAATAATGAAGAAAAATATGGATATAAGATAATGAAAAATCTAATAAAAAAAGGATTTGAAATGTATCCAGTAAATCCAAAAGATGAAGAAGTTGTAGGAGTTAAAGCTTATAAAAAAATCTCTGATTTACCTAAAGATGTTCAACTCATTGTTTTTGTTGTTCCAGCAAAAATTGGTATAAACTCTGCAAAAGAAGCCTATGAAAGTGGTTTTAAAAAATTATGATTCCAACCAGGAGCTGAATCAGAAGAGATAAAAAAATACGTTGAATCTATAGATGTTGAATATTCTTTTATAGATTGTATAATGGTTGAAACTAATATATAAAGATCAATACTTTAAATTCAAGTAAATGTAGAATTATATTGTTACTATATTGTAATTCGTATTTATTGAATAGGTTACAATACACTTTTCATTAGATTATATTAATGGTAAAATTTGGGTGTAATAAAAAATTTGGAGGTGATTTTTATGAAGAAAGTTATTTTAGTAGTATTTGCTTTGGCAATGGCAATTGGTATTTTTGCTGCAGATCCAATAAATTTTAACTATAACGGAAATGATTGGGTATCTAATGGTAATGTAGATAAAACAGCAAATGTAAGTATCAGCGTTTATCAATGGATTTATGCAAATGTTCAAGGAAATAGTCTTACAATTACAAAACCAGGAGAATTAAAAGATCAAAAAATTGTAGATTTTGTAGTTGCATCAAATGACGAAGTTGTTATGAACATAGATACAAACATTGATGATATTGAAGGATTAGATATAACAAGACTTCAATTTTGGCACAAAAATGTTCAAACAGGTAATGTTTATACAAAAGATTATGGAAAAACAATAGATAGAATAGTTTATAAACCAAGAATTATAGATAATGGTGATGGAACATATAAATTTGATGAATTTGCATTAAACGCTGATTTTGATGTTGCTTTAACTTTAAAAGCAGCTGGTGGAAACAAAAATCCAAATGCAGATGATTCTGTATCTACACAAGATCCATACATTTTAAATGTTAATTTCCATTTTGAACCAACAACAACATTTTAAATAATAAAAAAAACGGCTTATGCCGTTTTTTTTATCCATCAACAATATCTTTTAATTGAGAACTTCTACTTGGATGTCTTAACTTTCTTAAAGCTTTAGTTTCAATTTGTCTTATTCTTTCTCGAGTTACATTAAAAAATTGTCCAACTTCTTCAAGAGTTTTTTGTTTTCCGTCTAAAAATCCATATCTCATCTTTAATACTAAAGCTTCTTTAGGATGAAGTGTATCCAATATTTCTTCTAATTTTTCTTTTAATATCATTTGTTGTGCAACCTCTTCAGGGGTTAAATCTTCAGAGCCAACAAAATCTCCAGTTTCTGATTCATCATCATCGCCATTTCCACTTGAAATAGGGGAATTTAAAGATATTATATCTTTTGCACTTATTAAAATTTCATTTATTTTTTCTACACTTTTATCCATTAAAACACTTAGTTCTTCATTACTTGGATATTCACCATTTTTTTGAAGATATTCTCTTATTAATTTATTCATTCTATTTATAGTTTCAACCATGTGAACAGGTATTCTTATAGTTCTTGCTTGGTCGGCAATTGCTCTTGTTATTGCTTGCCTTATCCACCAAGTTGCATAAGTAGAAAACTTGAACCCTTTTCTCCAGTCAAATTTTTTAACTGCTTTTATTAAACCAATATTTCCTTCTTGAATTAAATCTAAAAAAGATAAGCCACGTCCAGTATATCTTTTTGCTATACTTATAACAAGCCTTAAGTTTGCCTTTATTAATTCATCTCTTGCGTGTTTATCACCTTTTTGTGCTCTTCTTGCAAGCTGCCTTTCGCGTGCTGTTGAAAGTAGATTAACCTTACTTATTTCCTTTAAATAAATTTTTATAGGATCTCCCAGAGAGATATTATCATACATTTTTAATTCAACATTTTCTAAAATTTTTAATTCTTCATCTTCTTCAGTATTTTCAATTTCTTCGTCTTCAGGAACATTTATATCTTCTACAATGGATATACCGCTTTTTTCTAATTCAAAGTATATTTTTTCAATAAATTCACTACTAATTTCATCAGCAAAATTTGCTGGAATTGTTTCATCTATGTCGGAATAAGTTAAAATATTTTTATTTTTTTTTGCTTTTGTTTTTAAAGACTTTATTATTTTATTTATATCTTTAATTTTTTTGTTTTTTTTATGAACTTTAATGACCATTTCTCCATCTGATTCTTCCAATTGTTCGAGATTAATTTGTTGAAGTTCACTCATTATTTTCTTTTCATCGATTTTTTTCCCCATAAAACATCCCCTTCCTTTTCCCGATAATTTATTACTCATAATTTAGACACTTTAAATGTTAAATTTGTTCAATTTTTTCATAAAATATATTTAAAGTAAAAAAAATAAAATAAAATTGAAAAGCTTGAATTATTGACAAATTATTGACACTTTTTTCTTTTTGTGTTATAATCAAATACGTTATTGGGGGATCGTCTAACGGCAGGACATCGGACTCTGACTCCGAGAGTGGAGGTTCGAAACCTCCTCCCCCAGCCACTTAACCGTTCCACCAAATGGAGCGGTTTTAATTTATCTGCGGATGTAGCTCAGTGGTAGAGCACCTGCTTCCCAAGCAGGGGGGCGCGGGTTCGAACCCCGTCTTCCGCTCCAAAAATAAAGTGGATTACCCACTTTATTTTTTTACTTCAAACCATTGACCTGTGAATTTATGTTTAATATTCTCAGGTAAAACAAGTGTTGTGAAATCTTTTAAACTAACATATACTCCAAAACCTTCTTTTTCAACATTTTCAATTATATTAAAATTAAAGTATTTACTTTCAAAACCATTTGACTTTCTTGAAATTGAATAATTGCTTTCAACATTTTCTAAAACTTTTATTGCTTTATCAATATGTATTTCTCTTTTTCTTCCCCAATCGTACAATCTATAAGTAATGTTAGAGCTCTGTTGAACTTCAAGAATCATACTATTTGGCCCGAGTGTATGAATTGTTCCAGCGGGAATAAAAGCAATATCATTTTTATTCATTTCATACTCTTTTAAATTCCAATCATTATTTTTTAAACTATCAATTATTTTTTTGTTTTCATTAGAAATCTTTAATCTTCCATTGTCTTTTAAAAAAAACCAAGCTTCTGTTTTTCCATTTTCTTCATTTTCCAATTTTTTTGCCATAGTATCATTTGGATGCAATTGTACAGACAACCATTTTGATGTATATATTAATTTTATTAATAATTTAAAGTTTGGAAATATTTCACTAGCCTTACCATAAACTTCTTTTGAATTTAACCCACTTAAAATACTTTCATTTTTTTTATAAGGTGAATAAAGCCAGATTTCACCAAGTGGAGTTTCGGAGTTGTAATTAAATAGATTATTTAATTCATTATTTCCCCAGACTTTTTCAGAAAGTATAGGTTTAGTTATTAATACCTCATTTATCAATAAATTCACCACCTTTTACATTATATTTTACCATAAATATGATAAAATATATAAGTATGAAAATAAAAAATTAGGAGTGTGGTAAAAATAAAAGCAATAATTCTTGCAGGAGGATCAGGTGAAAGATTTTGGCCTCTATCTAATTCAAAAACACCAAAACAATTTTTAAAAATTTTTTCAAACAAATCATTAATTAGAGAAACATATGAAAGATTAGTATTAAAACTCGATCCAAAAGATATTTTTGTAATTACTGCTGAAAAACATTTTGATTTAACAAAAAAAGAACTACCAGAACTTCCTGAAGAAAATATAATTTTAGAACCAATTCCAAGAAATACAGCACCTGCATGTACATTAGCAACACTTGTAGCAGATAAAAATGAAGTGGTATTTATTTTACCAGCTGACCATTATATTCCAGATGTAGAAAATTTCTGGAAAACAATTTTTAAAGCAGTAAATGCAGCAAAAGAATACGATGGATTATTTACACTTGGAATAAAACCAACGAGACCAGAAACAGGATATGGATATATTGAATCAAAAAATGAAGTTGAAGAAAATATCTTTAAAGTAAAAGCCTTTAGAGAAAAACCAAACGTTGAAACTGCAATTGATTTTATAAAAAAAGGAAACTTTTATTGGAATAGTGGTATGTTCATATGGAAAAAAGATGTGTTTTTTGAAGAAATGGAAAAGTATAATTCAAACATAATAAAAAAATTAAAAGATGTAGATCCAAGAAATATTGAAAAATTGAGAAAAATAATGCCAGAAGTTGAAAAAATTTCAATAGACTATGCTCTAATGGAAAAATCAAAAAAAGTTTATACTATAAAATCAAATTTTTCATGGTCAGATGTTGGAAACTGGCTTTCAGTTCGTGAATTAAAAGGCTATTCAGATGAAAATGAAAACGTAAAAGTTGTAGAAGGAAAAAACATTTATGTTAGTTCAAAAAAGTTTGTTGGTGTAATTGGACTTTCAAATATAGTAGTCGTTGAAACAGACAATGGTATACTCGTTGCAAATGAAGAAAAGGTGCAAAAAGTTAGAGAAATTGTTTCAGAATTAAAAGAAAAAGGAAAATTTTAAATAAACTGAAAAAATATACACAAATTATATCTTCAAAGTAGGTAAAAAACACAAAACTACTTTGGAGATATTTTTTTATTTAAATAAAAAATGATATAATAAAAAGGATTTATTTATAATATATTGTTTAATATTTTAATTATGTAAAATATTAAAAAAATAAAACAAAAATTAAATAAATTTGATATATTAATTGAGAAAAAAGGAGGAAGCATGAAAAGAATGAGGAAGATAATATTAATAATGATAATAACATTAATAATATTTCAAATGAATGGCTGTTCAGCAGAAAAAGAAGAAATAAAGCAGCCAAAAAAGCCTCCTTATGTAAAAATAGAAGGAATAAAAAGTAAAGAGCAAAAGATAGATTATATTTATAATATAAAAAGATATGAAGTAACGTTTGAAGAATATGATAAATACTGTGAAGAAACAGGAGCAGAAAAACCAAAAGATGAAGGATGGGGAAGAGGGAAAAGACCAGTAATAAACGTAAGCTGGTATGATGCGATAAAGTACTGTAATTGGAAGAGTGAAAAAGAAGGGTTGCCAAAAGCATACGATGAAGAAGGAAACTTATTAGATAATTATGGAAAGGAAACAACAGACCCATTAAAAGCAAAAGGATACAGACTACCAACAGAAGCAGAATGGGAATATGCAGCGCGAGGAGGAAAGGAAAGCAAAGGATATGAATACTCAGGATCAAATGATATAGACGAAGTGGCATGGTATTGGAATAATACAAAAGAAACGCAAGAAGTAGGAACAAAAAAGCCAAATGAATTAGGAATATACGACATGAGCGGAAACGTGTGGGAATGGTGTACAGATTGGTATGAAAAAGATGAAAAAGTAATAAAAGGTGGAAGTTGGAATGATGAAAAAGAAATATTGAGTATAGATTATAAAAATGAATATGAACCAGATATAAAGAGAAGTTTTTTAGGATTTAGAGTAGTAAAAGTAAATTATTATAAACCAAAAATAGAAGAAATAGGAGACAAAGAAATAAACGAAGGAAAAAAGTTAGAATTTGAAGTAAAAGGAACAGACGAAGATGGAGATGAATTAAAATATGAAGCAAAAGGAATGCTGGAAGGAGCAAAATTTAAAGGAAATAAATTTGAATGGAGACCAACATATGAACAAAGTGGAAACTACAAAGTAATCTTTAAAGTGACAGATGGAATAACAGATGTATATAAGAAAGTAAATATAATAGTAAAAAACAAAAATAGAAAACCAAAAATAAAAGAAATAGGAGACAAAGAAATAAACGAAGGAGACAAAATAGAAATAGAAATAAAAGGAACGGACGAAGATGGAGATGAATTAAAATATGAAGCAAAAGGGATGCCGGAAGGAGCAAAATTTAAAGGAAATAAATTTGAATGGAGACCAACATATGAACAAAGTGGAAAATACGAAGTAACCTTTAAAGTGACAGATGGAGTAATAGATGTATATAAGAAAGTAAATATAATAGTAAAAAACAAAAACACAAAACCAAAAATAAAAGAAATAGGAGACAAAGAAATAAACGAAGGAGACAAAATAGAAATAGAAATAAAAGGAACGGACGAAGATGGAGATGAATTAAAATATGAAGCAAAAGGGATGCCAGAAGGAGCAAAATTTAAAGGAAATAAATTTGAATGGAAACCAACATATGAACAAAGTGGAAAATACGAAGTAACCTTTAAAGTGACAGATGGAGTAACAGATGTATATAAGAAAGTAAATATAATGGTAAAAGATAAAATGACATACATAAAAAAAGGAACTTTTAAAATGGGAAGTAATAATGGATATAGTGATGAAAAACCATCACACAAAGTAGAATTGACGTATAAATTTTTAATTGGAAACTACGAAGTGACGTTTGAAGAATATGATAAATACTGTGAAGAAACTGGAGTAAAAAAACCAAATGATGAAGGATGGGGAAGAGGAAAAAGACCTGTAATAAATGTAATTTGGTATGATGCAATAAAGTACTGTAATTGGAAGAGTAAAAAAGAAGGATTACCAGTAGCATATGACAGTAATGGAAATTTATTGGATGAAAATGGAAACAAAACAACAGACTTATCAAAAGTAGCAGGATATAGACTACCAACAGAAGCAGAATGGGAGTATGCAGCACGAGGAGGAATGCAAAGCAAAGGAAATAAATATGCAGGAAGTAATACAGTAGGAGATGTAGCATGGCATTCAAATAATTCATTGGGTAAAACACATGAAGCAGGAACAAAAAAATCAAATGAATTAGGAATATACGACATGAGTGGGAATGTATGGGAATGGTGTAATGATTGGTATGATGAAAATTATTATACAAACTCACCACAAACAAACCCATACAACAGTGTAGAAAGTGGATATAAAGTAATAAGAGGAGGAAGTTGGCATACAAAATCAAAAGATACAAAAGTTTCAAGTAGAAATAAAATCATAAAAAATTATAAGTATAATGATGTAGGATTTAGAATAGTAAAAACAGGAATAGTAATTTCTTTAATAAGTCCAAGGAATTATGAGATAGTAAATGAAGATAAAATAAAACTAAAATGGAATGTAGTAAATGACGATAGAAGAAAATTCATGTATGATGTATACTTTGGAACAGAAAAAGAAAACTTATTAAAAGTATCAGAAGATCAAAAAGAAAACAGCTATAATTTAGGAGAACGGAAAGAAAAAGGGATATATTATTGGAAAGTAAAGATAAAATCAAATAAAGGTGAAACATTTGAAACGCAAATATACCATTTTTATGTAGGTGGAGGAATACTCAAGTGGAAGTATGAAACAGGGAATAATGTATATTCCAGTCCAACAATAGGGAGAGATGGAACGATATACGTAGGGAGTGAAGATGGAAACGTATATGCAATAAAACAAAATGGAACATTAAAATGGAAGTATGAAATAAAAGGCTGGTTTTCATTTAAAAAAGGCGTAAACTCCAGTCCAGCAATAGGAGCGGACGGAACGGTATACGTAGGAAGTGAAGATGGAAACGTATATGCAATAAAACAAGATGGAATATTAAAATGGAAGTATAAAACTGGAGGTAGAGTAAACTCCAGTCCAGCAATAGGGAGAGATGGAACGATATACGTAGGGAGTGAAGATGGAAACGTATATGCGATAAAACAAGATGGAACATTAAAATGGAAGTATGAAATAAAAGGCTGGTTTTCATTTAAAAAAGGCGTAAACTCCAGTCCAGCAATAGGAGCGGACGGAACGGTATACGTAGGAAGTGAAGATGGAAACGTATATGCAATAAAACAAGATGGAACATTGAAGTGGTCATATGAAACAAAAGGTAGAGTAAACTCCAGTCCAGCAATAGGGAGAGATAGAACGATATACGTAGGAAGTGAAGATGGAAACGTATATGCAATAAAACAAGATGGAACATTGAAGTGGTCATATGAAACAAAAGGTAGAGTAAACTCCAGTCCAGCAATAGGGAGAGATAGAACGATATACGTAGGAAGTGAAGATGGAAACGTATATGCAATAAAACAAGATGGAACATTGAAGTGGTCATATGAAACAAAAGGTAGAGTAAACTCCAGTCCAGCAATAGGGAGAGATAGAACGATATACGTAGGAAGTGAAGATGGAAACGTATATGCAATAAAACAAGATGGAACATTGAAGTGGTCATATGAAACAAAAGGTAGAGTAAACTCCAGTTCGGCAATAGGGAGAGATGGAACGATATACGTAGGAAGTGAAGATGGAAACGTATATGCAATAAAACAAGATGGAACATTAAAGTGGTTATATGAAACAAAAGGTAGTATAAACTCCAGTCTAACAATAGGAGAGGACGGAATGATATATGTGGGGAGTGCCGATAACAAAGTATACGCGATAACCTCAGAGAGTAAAGGAGTTGCAGAATCTGCATGGCCAATTTTTAGACAAAACCTAAAACACACAGGAAGAAAAAAATGAGGTTTATAAATAAAAGAAATTGCTGAAAACACGAAAAGAAAGGGATTATACGTATTATTAACCATATGGATTAAAGCAAATAAATGAAAAAAATGGGAGTGTAAAATAAAGTGTGTAAGTATAAAAACTTATGCACTTTATTTTTAGTGAACCCAACATGAAGGAAAATAAAATAAAATAAAATAATTATTATTCTCCTACACAATTATGATAAAATAGAAAAAAAGGAAGTGAAAAAATGAGAAGAAAAAGAAATCTAAAAAGAGAAAAAATAGTAAGAGATTTTATAAAAGAATTTAAGATAGAAACAGCAGAAGAAGCACAAGAACAGGTATCAAAAAGAGACCATAAAAAAATTTGTGTAAATAAAAAAATAAAACCTTCTTCTTGGGATGGTAAAATAAAACCAGGAAGGAGGTTTTTAAAATGGAAAGAAGGAAAAAAGAAGAAAAAGAAGAAAGCAACATTGAAAAATTAGCAAGATTAATAGCAAGGGATCCAGAGGTAAACACAATAAAAGATGTATATGAAAAGATAAAAGAATTAGTGGGACCGTTAATACAAGGGATGTTAGAAGCAGAATTAGAAGATGAATTAGGTTATGGGAAATACGATAAAGAAAACAAGAAAACAGATAATTCTAGAAATGGGTACAGTTCAAAAAGAGTAAGAACAAGTGTTGGAGAAATGGAATTAAAAATACCTAGAGATAGAAAAGGTGAATATGAGCCATAGTACCAAAGTATAAAAAAGATATCTCAGATATTGAAGGTAGAATAATAGGTATGTACGGTTTAGGATTAAGCACAAAAGATATAGTAAAGAACGTAGAGGACATATATGGTGTAGAATTATCAGCGGAAATGATAAGTAAAATAACTAATAAAATATTACCTGAAATCAGAGAATGGCAAAGCAGACCTTTAGAAGAAATATATACTTTTATGTTTATGGATGGAATAGTGTTTAAAGTAAAAGATGATGGTGAAATAATAAAAAAGACTGCATATGTTGTACTTGGTGTAAATATAGATGGATTTAAAGAAGTACTTGGTATATATATAGGTGAAATAGAATCATCAAAATTTTGGTTAAGAGTATTAAATGATTTAAAAAATAGAGGAATAAAAGAGGGAGTGTAAAATAAAGTGTGTAAGTATAAAAACTTATGCACTTTATTTTACACTCCCTATCAATGTACGCAAAAGGTATGAGTCAAAGAGATATTTCTTCTACTATTAAAGATATTTATGGATTTGAAATCTCTCATGAAACTGTAAGTAAAATAACTGATAATATTTTACCAAAATTACAAGAGTGGCAAAATAGACCTTTAAAAAAACTTTATACTTTTGTTTTTGTTGATTGTATGTATGTTACTATTAGAAAAGATTATGAAGTTAAAAATTATGCTTTATATACTGCTTTAGCTTATGATGCTAATGGCGTTAAAGATATTTTAGGTATTTGGCTTAATGAATCTGAAAGTAAACACAAATGGATGCAAATTTTTGATGAATTAAAAGCTAGAGGTGTTGAAGATATTGAGAGTGTAAAATATTAAGTGTATAAGGAAAAAAAGATACAGATCTGGTGGTAAAATAAAACCAGAGGAGGTACGAAAAATGGGAAATGTACTACAGGAAATAATAAAGGAAATGGTAAGAAAAGGAGAAATCCGAACAATAAAGGATATAAAGGAATTAACAAAATCACTGACAGGAAATCTGATCCAGGAAGTACTGGAAGCGGAACTCGAAGACGAGCTGGGCTATGGAAAGTATGACAGAGAAAAGAAAAATACAGAAAATTCAAGAAATGGCTACAGGAAGAAGAATTTAAAGAGTAGTAGCGGTATGATAGAATTAATGGTACCTCGAGACAGAAAGGGAGAATATGAACCCAAAATAGTTCCAAAGTATTCGAATGATATTTCAGAGATAGAGGAAAAAATAATAAGTTTGTACGCAAGAGGAATGACCACCAGGGATATATCTGATCAGATAATGGATTTGTACGGATTTGAAGTATCAGCTGAACTGGTGAGCAAAATAACAAATAAGCTTATGCCATTAATAAAAGACTGGCAAGAAAGGCCATTACACGAAATATACACCTTCGTTTTCTTGGATGCAATATACTTCAACGTTAGAGAGGACGGAAGGATAGTAAAGAAGGCTGCTTATGTAATAATAGGTGTTGACATAGATGGAATTAAAGATGTGCTCGGGATATATGTTGGTGAAGTAGAAAGTGCCAAGTTTTGGATGGGAGTACTTAACAACCTCAAAAACAGAGGAGTTAAGGACATACTTGTAGCTTCAATAGATGGTCTTTCTGGATTCGAGCAGGCTATAAATGCAACCTTCCCGCAAACTATGATACAAAGGTGCATAATCCACCAGATTAGAAACACCCTGAAATATGTTCCTCACAAGGACAGGAAAGAGTTCGCAAAGGACTTAAAGACAATCTATACAGCACTGGATGAAAAGACAGGCTATGATAATCTAACCAATGTAATAAACAAATGGGGAGACAAGTATTACGCTTCATTGAGGAGCTGGGAGAAAAATTGGCACCTATTATCCACCTTCTTTCAGTTCTCAGACGGGGTAAGGAAGATTATGTACACCACGAACATCATAGAGTCACTTAACAGGCAATTCAGGAAGGCTACCAAGACCAAATCAATATTCCCTAATGACGATGCTGTCCTTAAAAGTTTATACCTTACTACCAAAAACGTGACAAAAAAATGGACAGCACGGTTTCACAACTGGAACGCTGTTATTTCCGAACTGGCCATCCTTTTCGAGGAACGTCTTAAAGACTACCTCTGAAAGTAGCTTGTAATCCTAAAAAACTTAATATTTTACACTCTCGGGAGATGGGTTGTCGCCCTTTCAGTCATTGCAGTTTTTTACTGTAAAAGGTTGGTTTTACCAATTTTGCCTTATTTAATTCATACTATTCAGGAACATTTTTTTCATTTTCTAATAACTACATTTTTTTAAGATTTTTGTCGTTGTTTTCCAATATTTATATGCTACCAGATATATCTAATACACACTAATCTTTACAGACTCAAGATATTTTTTTTATTTCTATGGATGGTGTTTCTGGTCTTGAAGATGGCGCTAAATCTATTTTTCCTAATGTTATTGTTCAAAGATGTATTGTTCATCTTATTCGTAATTCTTTAAAGTATATTCCATCTAAATTCTATAAATCTTTTACCTCTAGTATTAAAAAATTTTATACTGCTCCTAATCTTAAAACTGCTCAATCAGAATTTGAACTTTTTAAAGTTGCTTGGTCTCAATATCCTGGAGCTGTTTCTGTTTGGAAAAGAAAATTCCATTTTGTTGAACAATTATTTTATTTTGGCAGTGCTGTTAGAAAAATCATGTATACTACTAATCCTATTGAGTCTGTTAACTCTTCTTTTAGAAAAGTTGTAAAAAAAGGTGCATTCCCTAATGAAAAGGCTCTCTTTAAATTGATTTTTTTACGTATTAATGAACTTTATTCTAAATGGAATTCTAGACCTGTTCCTAACTGGGCTCTTGTTAGAAATCAACTTGATACTGACCCCAGATTTCAGTCTCGTTTTCGTTACTTTTCTGATTTTTAATTTACTATTTACACATTTTTCTTGACATTCCCTCAATTATTCGGAAAGTGCCCTTAGAATCGGAAAGTGCCCTTAGAAGGGGCGAGTCCGGAGGACGGAGGGATGTGGTTTGTTGTTATATTATGTTAATTGGTATATAGATATTTAGAAAGCCCCACATCCCTCCGAAAAAGCCTCGTCCCCTCAAGGGGACAATTATAAACCATAGAGTAGAGAAAAAAATTAATAAAAATTATATATAACTGAATGCTTGATTTCTAAATTATAAAGGAATCAAGAATTTTAAATCTTTTCTTATTAAGAATTAATGTGTTTTTTTATATTTTAAAGTAATTTTGATATAATAGTATATAAAGAATTAGAAATGAGGAGATGATTCTATGAAACGATTGCCAATAGGAAGAAGTGACTTTAAATCATTAATAGAAGACAATATGTATTTTGTAGATAAAAGTTTGTTAATCAAAGAAGTTATTGAAAGTGGCGATGTTTTATTAATAACAAGACCAAGAAGGTTTGGGAAAACTCTTAGCCAATCCATGATGAAGTACTTTTTTGATATTACTCAAAATAATGAACACCTCTTTAAAGATTTAAAGATATATAAAGAAAAAAAGATAATAGAAAAACATTTAAATAAACATCCTGTTATATACATCACCTTTAAAGATTTAAAATCTAATAACTTAAAAAAGATGCATGCTTTATTAACAATGGAACTTTCAAGATTATATACAAAACATGAATATGTTTTAAAAGTATTAAATAAAAGAGAAAAAGCTGTATTCAATAAAATAATGGATAGAGAAGCTTTAGATGCTGATTATGAAAACTGTATAAGAAGTTTATCTGAATATATGGAAAGATACTATGGTAAAAAGGTAATAATATTAATAGATGAATACGATACTCCAATTCAACAAGCTTACTTACACGGATACTATGATGAAATAATATCTTTAATAGGTAACTTATTTGGCATGGCATTAAAAGATAACGTATATCTTGAAAAAGCAGTTCTTACTGGTATAACAAGAGTTTCTAAAGAAAGTATCTTTACTGGTGTGAATAACTTAAAGGTTTCTACTGTATTGAATGAACTATTCAATGATAAGTATGGATTAACTAAAGAAGAAGTAGAAGAAACATTGAAGTATTATGAACTTGAATATGAAGAAAGTGAAGTTATAGATTGGTACAATGGTTATAACTTTGGTGGTGTTGAAATTTACAATCCTTTTTCTATAATAAACTTAGTAGATGAAAAAAAGATAAGACCATATTGGATGAATACTAGTGGGAACTACTTAGTTAAACAATTAATAAAACAAGGAAGTGCTGAATTAAAAGATAAAATAGAAAAACTAATAAATGGTGAAGAAATTGAAAGTACAATAAATGAAACCATGGTTTATGGTGACCTAAATAATAACTTAGAAGAGTCTGTATGGACATTATTTTTGTTTAGTGGTTACTTAAAATGGACAAAAAATATAAATCATGATTATGAAAGATATACATTAAAGATACCAAATAAAGAAGTAAAAATATTTTACAATAAGACTGTAGTATCAATGCTTGAAGAAGAAAGAATAAAGTTTGATAATATGTTATTAAATCTAAAAGTAGGAAGAATAAAAACATTTACAGACCAATTTAAAGATTTAACGATGAATACATTGAGTTACTTTGACGTTAGCGGAAAGGAACCAGAAAGGTTTTATCATGGATTAATACTTGGAATGAGTGTTGGTTTGAAAGAAAAGTACATAATAAAGAGTAATAGAGAAACAGGACTTGGAAGAGCTGATGTTATATTAATACCAAAAGATAAAACAGATAAAGGAATAATTATTGAGTTTAAAAAGTACAATAGAGATGAAGATAAAAGTTTAAAAGACAGTGCACAAAATGGACTAAAACAAATAAATGAAAAGAAGTATGAAGAAGAAATAAAAAGTTATGGAATAAACGATATAATAAAAGTTTCAATAGCTTTTGACAAAAAAGAGGTTGAAATCGTTAGTAATTTGGATAAAGGTATTGAATTAACTCCAGAAGAAAAAATAGCAAAAGAACTATTAAAAAATGGAGTTGATATAGAAATTATTTCTAAAACAACAAATTTGTCTATTGAAAAAATTAAAAATATACATGGTCAATTATAATTTGTATGATTTGAATAATTAGAAAGTATGGAGTCAAATGAAAAATAAAGTATTAAGTAATAAAAACAACCACACTTCATTATGTGGTTGTTTTTATTTAGAGCTTGATATTTTTTTTAGAAAAATATTTATTACTTGATGCATGTTTTTGATTCTTAAGAGATAGGCAAATCCAAAGTATAATAGAGTACTTATGAAAATTTGTATTAATAGTAATATTTTAGAATTAAATATGGTTTGAGTCGATAGTATGAAAGCTCCCATTAAAGAGGAGGCTATTGTTATCTTTATTATTTCTAAAATTGTGTTTAATTTTATATGTTGTATAGATGGAATCATTGAAATAATCATTCCTAAAGCTCCAGAAAGAGATGTTGCAAGTGCAATTCCATAAATTCCTGTTTTTATATAAAAAATAAAGATTAAGTTCAATGAAGCATTTACTATTAGCATTATTATTGAAATTATAGTTGGTAATTTTGTGTTTAATTTTGAGTGATAGGTTCTTACAAAGATACTGTAAAGAGAGTAAAAAGGTAGTCCGATTGCGTACATTGCAAGTGTTTTTCCTGTTATGATCGTATCTGCTTGTGTAAAGTTTCCATGTTGATAAATCAATCCAATTAGTCCATTACTCAATAAAAATAATCCAACTGCAGATGGAATTGTTAAGAATGCTATTATTTCTATGCTATCTTTTAAATGTTTTGAATAAAGTATTTCATCTTTTAAATGAACTGCTTTGGATAGTTTTGGTAAAAGAGAATTAGCTACACTTACTGCAAAGATTCCTAAAGGTAATTGATACAATCTTGAAGCATATTGTATGGTAGAAACTCCACCGGTTCCAGTCCAAGTTGCTATATTTTGATCGACTAATGTATTTAATGTGGTTACTGCAACTCCAAGGAGTGCTGGCCCAAATAAGATACTTATTTCTTTTACATATTTTTTTTCAAATTCAAAGGTTATAGAGTAACCTGTTTTTTTTAATGATGGAATAACAAATAAAAATTGAAATAATCCACCAAGAGTAAATCCTATTACTGGACCAAGTATTTTTGGTAGAAATAAAAAAGAAAAAAAGATTCCCATTATAGTTGTTATATTAGTCAATGCTGGTGCAACAGCAGGTGTGAAAAACACTTTTTTAGTATTTAAAACTCCAGAAATTATTGCCCAAAGAGAAATAAAAATTATAAAGGGATAAGTTATCTTCATTAAATTTGATGAAAGATTTAAAGCATCTTTGGATAATCCAGATCCAAGTAAAAATGCTAAATCTTTTGAAAAAAACAAAACAAAGATGTATATAATAGATGTGGAAAATAGCATTAACCAAATGGTGGTACTTAAAAATTTTTGTGATTCTTTTTTTCCTTTTCTTGAAAACAAGGGTATGAATGCAGATGAAAGAGCTCCTTCTGCAAATATTCTTCTTAAAAAGAATGGAAGCATTATTGCAATGGTATAAGCATCAAAAGCTTCACTTCTACCAAAGTAATGAGCAAAGGCTGCATCTCTTACCAACCCCAATAACCTACTGATTAAAGTAGCAATTCCAAATAAAATAGAATGTGTTAAAAGTTCCGACATGATCTTCCTCCAAAATTAAAAGGTCGGAATAACCGACCTTATTTTGTTCTAAATAATCTATCTCCTGCATCTCCAAGTCCTGGAATGATATATGCTTTATCATTTAATTTTTCATCGAGTGCTGCAGTATAAATTTCTATATCTGGATATTTATCTAAGACTTCTTTTACTCCCTCAGGAGAAGAAATTAAAGACATGACGGTTATATTTTTTCCATTATTTTTTTTGACTATTTCTATTGCTGCATTCATTGAATGACCTGTTGCAAGCATAGGATCTATTATATATATGTGGTGATTTTCTGTAAATTCTGGAAACTTAGAGTAGTATTCAACAGGTTCAAGTGTTTTTGGATCTCTAAACAATCCCAAGAATCCAACACTTGCATTTGGAACTAATTCCATAATTCCATCGAGCATGCCAAGACCAGCTCTTAAAATTGGAACTATTGTTATTTTTTTATCATCAACAGCATAACCAGTTGTTTTTTGAATAGGTGTTTCAACATCGTATTCATTTAAAGGTAATTTTCTTGAAGCTTCATAGGTTAATAATAATGTTATTTCATTTAAGAGTTCTCTAAACTCCTTTGGACCTGTATCCTTATTTCTCATAATAGATAATTTATGTTTTATCAATGGATGTTCAACTACATGAAGATTTTTCATTTAGACACCTCCGACTTTATTTTAAAATTTTTTATTAAAGATATTAGTGTTCCAAATCCATATGAAATATGTAATATTGGAAAGATGATGAGTAAAAATAAATTTTTTTCTTTTAAAGAGAATAACACATCAAGTAAAATATAAAATGCCATTGGTATTAACAAAATATTTCTAATTATATTTATAGAAAACAAGGATAAAAATAATATTAAAAACAAAACAAAAAACATTGGAATAAAATGTCGAAAAGAAATACCATGAGGTGTTAATTTTAAAGTTATGAAGTTCCAGTAACCATTATCAAAGTTTTTTTTGATGAACTTTAATAATGAATTTGGAGCAAGATATTTATTTTCAATTGGGAGCATGATGATTTTTATACCGTTTTTTCTAAATCTATAATTCAATTCTATATCTTGATTTCTTAAAAGTCTTTCATCGAAGAGTCCATATTTTTCAAATAATTCTTTTCTGTATGCAGCATAAGCAACTGTATCTACTTCTTGTTCAGTATTGAATACACGGTGTTTTGCTCCAACACCAAAGATACAAGAGTAAGAATCAGCAAAGCTCTTTGCAAGTAAAGTTTCTTTTGAAGGCGTTCCTTTAGATACACCTCCAACAATTCCAATATCTTTGTGTATATCTAAGTATTCTTTTATGCTTTTTATGTAATTGTTATTGTATTTTGTATGAGCTCCTGCTATCATTATATAATCAGAAGATGAGTTTTTAATTCCCATGTTCAATCCATGTGGTGTGTACATTTGTTTATTTTGTAAAACTTTTAAATTTTTAAAGTTATTTTCTTGAGTTTTTAAGTATTCATAAGTTCCATCATTAGACATTCCATCTACAATTATTATTTCGTCTGGAACATAACTTTGTTCATAAAAGGAATCAAGAACACTTTTGATATTTTTTATTTCATTTCTACAAATCATAATAACAGAAAGACTGCTCATCACTTCACCTCGAAAAAATCTTTATTTTATTATACCATAATTTGTTAAATACATGAATAAGATGATGTATAATATAAAAAAACAATAAAAAAGGAGATGAATATGAATTTAATAAAAGATCTTTATTTAAATGGATGCGATGTAAAAAAAAATGAGCCATTAAAAAATCATACTAACTTTAGAGTTGGTGGAAAAGTTTCATATTTTATAGAACCAAGAACTAAAGAAAGTTTTATTTACGCATTAAAAAAATTAAAAAATGAAGAATATAAAATAATTGGTGGTGGTGCAAATATAATTGCAAAGGATGAATTTCATGATTTTTTTGTTTTATCCACAAAAAATCTAAGTAATTATAAATTAAAAGGTGAAAAAATAATTGCAGAGTGTGGTGTATCTATTACTAGATTATCAAAGATTTCATGTGAAAATAATTTATCTGGATTAGAATTTGCAAGCGGTATACCTGGTAGTTTGGGTGGAGCTATTTTTATGAATGCTGGTGCATATGGTGGAGAGTTTAAAGATGTTGTTGAAAGTGTAGAAATTTTTGATGTGAATGAAGAAAAAATAAAAACTTTTTCTAGAGAAGATATGAAGTTTGATTATAGAAGTTCTATTGTAAAAAATCTTAAAATAATAGTTCTTTCAGCTGTTTTAAAGTTAAATATAGGAAATAATGTAGAAGAAAAAACAAAAGAATTATTAGAAAAAAGATGGGAACGTCAACCTCTTGATATGCCATCAGCAGGAAGTATATTTAAAAGACCTAAACCAGATTTTTATGTTGGAACAACAATAGAAAAATTGGGGTTAAAAGGTTTTTCAATAGGTGATGCACAAATTTCAGAAAAACATGCAGGATTTATTGTAAATAAAGGTAATGCTACCTTTGAAGATATTTTAAACTTAATAAAATTAGTAAAAAATAAGGTAAAAATACTTTATAATATGAATTTAGAAGTTGAACCAGAAATATGGTAATTGAGAGTTTTAAGCTCTCAATTTTTTTATATAAAAATAATGCTAAAAAAAGCTAAAAATAAAGAATTATCAAGATTTTTATTTATATTTAAAATTAAATATAAATATTTAGTCTTTATTAGGTTTCATAATTGAAAAAATAAGAAATTTTTATGTTATAATTTCTATATACAAAACGTTTTCATCGTAATCAAATTATTAATAAGGGGGTAAGAAAAAAGATGAAAAAAACATTATTATTGGCACTCGTAGTAATTTTTTCAGTTCTTTCAGTTTTTTCAGAATCAATTGTTATATGGGCATCTGAAAAACAAGTTGATTTTATGAAAAAGATAGGAGCACAGTTTACAAAGGATACAGGTATAAATGTTGATGTTCAATTCGTTAACTTTGGAGATATAAAATCAAAATTTTTAACTGCTTCACAAGCAGGAGAAGGACCAGATATTATTGTTGGTGCACACGATTGGGTTGGAGAATTAGTAAAAAATGGACTTTTAGATCCACTTCCAACATCTGCAATAGAAATGGATAAGTATGCTCAATCAGGAATAAATGCTTTTACTGTAAATGGAAAATTATATGGTCTTCCATATGCAATAGAAGCAGTAGCATTAATATATAATAAAGACTATGTTGAAACAGCACCAAAAACTATTGATGATTTATTAAAAACAGCAAAAGAATATACAACAGATGAAACATTAGGTTTTGTATATGATGTTAACAACTTTTATTTTACATATGGTTTCTTAAAAGGTTTTGGCGGATACGTATTTAATTGGTCAAAAGAAAATGGATATGATGTTCATGATATAGGTTTAAACAATGAAGGCGCAATAAAAGGTGGAAACTTAATAAAAAAATTCATGGATGATGGAATAATACCAGCTGGAGCAAATTATAATACTATGGATTCTATGTTTAAAGATGGACTTGCAGCAATGATAATTAATGGTCCTTGGTCATTAAAAGGCTATATTGATGCAGGTATTGATTTTGGTGTATTGCCTTTAACAGAATTAGAACTTGAACCAGGTAAAACAGCAAAACCATTTGTTGGAGTACAAGGTTTAATGGTAAATGCAAAATCAAAGAATAAAGCACTTGCTAAAGAATTTGTTATAAATTATTTGGCTACAAAAGAAGGTATTTACAACTTCTATGTTGCAGATCCAAGACTTCCTGCAAGAAATGACGTACTTGATATAATTAAAGAAAAAGGTGGTCCTATTCCAGAAAATATAGTTGAAGAATTCATTAAAAGTGCTGCAGGTGGAGAACCAATGCCTAATGTTCCTGAAATGGGTATGGTATGGTCACCAATGGCAGATGCTTTAAATAATATAACCTCTGGTAATCAATCTCCAGAACAAGCTTTAAATGATGCAGTTTCTAAAATTAAGTCATCTATGTCTAAGTAAGAGGCTGAGTAAGAATAAAAATCATTTAAATAATTTTGAAAAAATATGGGAAGGGAGAAATCTCTTCCCTTTTCAAAATAATATTTTTATTAGTGATTTTTATAATAAAAATTATTAATAAAAGTATAATTAAAAATTTTTTAGGGAGGGTATTTTATGAAAAAATTTTTAAAGTTTCTTATGTGGGGCGGAGTGGCAATATTGAACGCTATACTCGTTTGGTTTACCTTCATGCTCTTTGCATTGGGAAATTATTCTCTTGCAGTTACATTGGGAGTATTTGTTGCGATAGCTGATTGGGCTATTTTTTCAAAAAAAGGATATCCATATAGATATACAATTGCTGCATTATTTTTCTTATTTGTGTTAACTATATATCCTATGTATTACACAATTCAAATTGCTTTTACTAATTATGGAACTGGTCATTTGTTTAGTAGAGATCAAGCAATTGAAACTTTATTGACAGATACAAGATTCTTGTATTCGCCAAATAATGCTGAAATTTATGATTTTAAAATTTTTGTTAAGTACGATGAACAGTATAAACCTACAGAAGATTTTTTAGTTTTATTGTATAATAAAGAAAAGAGTTTTCTTGCTAAAAAACCACAAAATATTCAATATGATGCTAAAGGAAATGTTAAGTATGCTGAATCAGAGCTTATGCCTTTAAAAAATGATGTTTTTGATGAAACATATAAAATAATAAAAAATAAAGAAGGAAAAATAATAGCTATTGATAATGGAAAAATAAAGTATACGTATTTTTATGGATTTGATGATCCAAGTGTTTCTTCAAATTCTGCCTATTATAATTCGGTTATAAGACAAAAATATTTAAAAGTTATTAATTTAAAAAATGGTAAAAAGAGTTTTAGATTATCGAGTGATTATGTTTATAGAAAATTTTCAGAATCATATCGTGTTTATGAAGCAATTTCAAAAACAAATATAATTGAAGGAAGAAAGGTTACTAAGACACAAATATTAAATACATTAACAAATACAATATTAGAAGATAAAGATGGAGCTTTTTGGGATTATGATAAAAATGGAGTTTCAACGAGATTAATTGGTTATGTTGAAGGTGTTGGTGCATATAACTTTAAAAAGATATTGACAGATCCTAAAATTGCAGGACCATTTTTCAAAATTTTTGTTTGGACTTTCACATATGCAATATTGAGTGTTATCTTTAGCTTTATAATTGGATTGGCACTAGCACTTGCATTAAATGATAAAAATATGAAAGGAAGAATGATTTATAGAACTTTATTAATAATTCCATGGGCAATTCCAGTTTTTATCTCTGTTTTGGTTTGGAGAAACGGCTTTTTTAATGAAACTTATGGAATAATAAATAAAATATTTCTTGCAAAACTTGGGTTAGAACCAATAAAGTGGTTAAATGATCCATTTTGGGCAAAAATATCTATATTAATAGTAAATACATGGCTTGGATTTCCATACATGATGACGGTAACTCTTGGAGCTCTTCAAAGTATTCCTGGAGAACTTTATGAAGCTTCATCAATAGATGGAGCAACTAAGTGGAAGCAATTTTCAAAGATAACTATGCCACTTTTAATGGTTTCTGTAGCTCCACTCTTAGTTATGTCATTTGCATTTAATTTTAATAATTTTGTTGGTATTTACTTATTAACAGGAGGAGGACCAGCTTTACCAAATTCAAATACATCAGCAGGTGCTACTGATATCCTCATTTCATTTACATACAAATTAGCTTTTGAAGGAAGAAAAGGTCAAGACTTTGGTTTTGCGAGTGCAATAGCAATAATTATCTTTGGTATTGTATCTATAATAAGTTATTTTAATTTTAAATTTTCAAAGGCTTTTGAAGAGGTGAGTAGATAATGGCTATGATACAAAAAAAGAATTATTTTTTAAGGCATATAATAATGATTATAGTAGTTTTAATTATATTGTTTCCTATAATTTGGGTTGTTTCAACATCTGTTAGAAGAGACAATGCAGCTTTTAGTTCTAAATTATTTTCAAACAGATTAACAATGAGAAATTATACTGAATTACTTTTCCCAAAACCTACGGTTCCAGAATTAATAAAAGATTTAAATGATGTTACTGCGTATATAGATGAATATAACTCTTATACCACAGAACAAGCAATAAAAAGATCAAATGAAGATATAAATAAGTTATTTAATTATTTGGATATGTCAAAAGAAAATTTAAATAATGTTGAAAAAAACTATGAAAGTGTTCTTTCAACCTTTATTGAAGAAAAAGAAAGTATTTTGAAAGATTTAAATGAAATTAGAGAAACTGATTTTGCTTACTTTAATAAAAAACTTTCTGATTTGAATAAAAAATTGAATGAATATGGATATAATTTAGAAACATCAAAATTAGATACTTTAATAAAAAATTATTTGAGTCAAAGAAAAAAAACTTATGAATTTTTAATACAATATAAAGGAAACAATGATAAGTATTATTCTGAAACAGAAAGTTTATTGTTTAAAGTTCCATTAAAAACAACTTTATGGAAGATAAAAACTTATAGAAAATGGAAAAGAGAAGAAAATACTGATTTTATTAATAATATTGGAACAGAAGTATCTAATTTAGAAAGTTCATGGAAAAAAGTTGATTCTGAAATAAAAATATTAAGTAATAAAATAAATACTTTTGTTCAAGAAAAATTTGGAATTACACTAAAAACTATTTCAGATAATGAAGAAAAAATTAAAAATTATGAAACTATACAATCTAAATTAAAGAATGAATTAAACAATACAGAAGTTTCTTTGAATAAAATAAAAGTAAAAGTAAAAGCTATAACAGATGTTTATTTCTTAAATAAATCAAAAATAAAAGCAGCATATGATGTAATTAAGAGTACAGAATTTAAAGGTGGAGAACTTCCTAAAACAGGATCAGATGGCAATTTTTATTTACTTGTTCAAAAATATAAAGATATACTTCCAGATATTTATTCAAGTGCAAAAAATATTGATTCTTTAAATAAAAATGGATTTGTTGAAACAGTAAAATTGTATGATGAGATATTTAATTTTTTATATAGCAATTTTTCAGGAATATATAGTTTAAGAAATAATGAAACAGTTATGCCAGCTTATGAAACATTAAAATCATCTGCAGAAAAAATGGCTATTTCTTTATCAGAAATAAAGATGATAATAAATCAATATAAAGATAATTATGAAAATAAACTAGAACTTATTTCTATGGATAATAAGTTAACAAATGAAATAAATAAAGCATCTAATGAAAATGAAGTGTTAAAAGAAAATGAAAAAGATAAATTAGATTTTGTTAATGAAATACAAGAACTACCAAATTTGATTTTTGTAAAAGATTTTACAAATGAAAATATAAAAACATTGAATGAAGCATATTATTATTCAATATTTTTAAAATCAAAATTTTATTCAAAGTATATTCCAGAAAGAAATAAGTACTTTTTATTTTCTGCTTATAATAATTTAAAAGAATCAAAAAATAGATTTTTATCAGGAAAAGAAAAAATGGAAACTTTAATATCAAAAATGAGTGTTCAATTAACTTTTTTAAAGAATAATATAAAAAATATAGTGAAGCTTAATTATGGTGGAAATGTTACAAATATAAAATCTATTGAAATTATGACAGATTTATACAATACTAAGTATGGGAATGCAAATGCTGATTTATCAAGAGCTTCAAGAATAGTAAGTGATTTTTCTGAAAAATTAAAATATGGAAATTTAAAGTCAATATTGAAAAAAATAGATAAGTATTTGTATAATTTTTCAATGGATTGGAAGAAATGGTTAAGAAAACCATTTGTAAGATGGATGTTAAACTCAATAATAGTTGCAGGATTAACAGCATTTTTAACAGTTTTAATGACTTCAATGGCAGCATATCCATTTTCAAGAATGCGTTTTGTAGGAAGAAAACAAGGATTATTATTTTTAATGATAATACAAATGTTTCCGGCAATAATGTCAATGGTAGCGTTGTATAAAACATTAAAGTTTATAGGAGATTATAATCCATTTATTGGATTGGATACGATTGGCGGATTGATTTTTGTTTATCTTGGTGGAATAGCATACAATATGTGGCTTTTTAAAGGGTATTATGATACAATTCCTGATTCTTTAGAAGAATCAGCGATGATAGATGGAGCAACAAGATTGCAAACATTTTGGAAAATAGTTTTTCCATTATCACTACCAATAATATCCGTAGTAACAATATTGGCGTTTATGGGTATATTTAATGAATTTTTACTTGCTAATATAATATTACAAAGAGAAGAAATTTATACATATGCACTTGGTTTAAGATCATTTACAACAGGACCATTTGAAACGGAATGGGGAATGTTTACAGCAGCGTCTATGATAGGGATGCTTCCAATGGTAACATTATTCCTTGTTATGCAAAAGTGGATAGTTGGAGGATTAACTCAAGGTTCAGTAAAAGGATAATAAAAATGGTTTAGCAAATGCTAAACCATTTTTATTATATATCAAAGATTTAACCTTTTTTTTAAATTTTCGACGTATGTTTTTGAAACATGAACTTTTTCTCCAGTATTAAGAGTAACAAACCATGATTTTCCAATTAAATGCCCAAATTTAATAATTTTCTCAATATTTACTGCATATGATTTGTGAACTCGTAAAATTTTATTTTTTGTTATACTTTCAATTTCCGAAATTTTATATTTATATACTTCTGATTTTCCTTTATTATGATAAACTATTAAAGTTTTATCAAAGGATTCAAAGTATTTTATATCATTTAAATCAATAAATTCAATTCCTTCATCATTTTTTACTGGTAATTTTTCTATTGACTTAAATTTTAATTCTTTTTGTAATTTTTCAACAGTTTTTGAAAAACGTTCAATAGAAACTGGTTTTAAAAGATAATCAAAGATATTTAATTCAAAAGCTTTTATAGAATATTCTGTATAAGCACTTATTATTATAATTTTTGTATCAAAATTTTTAATAATATCTGCAAATTCAGTACCTTTTAAACCAGGCATTTCAATATCTGTAAATATTATGTCTGGTTGTATTTTATACAATTCTTTTAGAGCTTGAGTAGCACTTTGAAATTCTTTTACAACCTCAAATAAATCAAAGTTTAATAATAAATCTTTTAAAGCTTCTCTTGCATATTTTTCATCATCAATTATTATAGTTTTTAATTTCATAATTTATCCCCCAACATCAATAGTTACAACCATTCCAGAAAAAAGAAAAGAACTTGTATTTATCTTTACTTTATTATGATAAATATTTTCATACCTTTTTCTTATTGATTTTATTCCAAATCCCTCTTTATTAGAATTACTTCCTTTACCATTATCTTTTATTATTATTTTAAATCCATTACTTTTTTGAGTTATAGTAATACTTATTTTTAATTTTTTGTCAGGAATCATACCATGTTTTAAAGAATTTTCAACTAAAGGTTGAAGAGTAAAAGCTGGTAATTGCATGGAATCTTCTGCGTTTATTTTAAAGTCAAATTCAATCATGTCTTCATATCTAACCCTCATTATATCAATGTAATTATCTAAAATATTTAATTCTTTTTTAAGGTCTATAAGAGGTTTTTCAATATCTACATTGTTTCTTAAAAAGTTACCCAAAGAATAACATAATTCCTTTACTTTTAAAGGTTCTTTATCGGATAGATAACTTATTGTATTTAAAACATTGAATATCATATGAGGATTTGTTTTCATTAATAAGTCTCTATATCGCATTTCTTCCATTTCAGAACGTATATTATTTGCTCTATGGATTTTTAATTGTAAAGATATAAAATCACCTATTAACTTGGCAACGGTTATTTGAGAATCACTAATAAAATTACTTTTATTTTTAATAAATTCTAATAAAATATTTTCATCTTTTAATGGTATAAAAATACCAGAGAAAAATTTCAAATTATTAGAATTAATTTTTTCTTGTTTTCCATTTTTTAAATAATGTATCTTTTGTTTTTTTAATATAGTTTTTTCAAACTCCGAGATTTTAATATTTCTTTTTATTTCTCCATAAGAACTTATTACTTTATTATCTTTTATGATGAAAAAATCAGTAAACATTGTGTTTTTAATGGTTTCTTTTGAAAAAGATTGTAAAAATTCTTCTTTCATTCCATTTATTAAAAAAGTAGATTTTTCAAAAATCTTAAAAATAGAAATAACTGCTTTACTTTGAAGAAGTTCATTTTCCTTTAAGAGTGAATAATAAATGGAAGAAAGCAAAAAAACTCCAAGTGAATTGCTTAAAACCATTGGAGGCATAAACTTTGTTGAAATTTCAAAAGCCAATTCTTTTGGAGAAACAATTAAATAAACTAAAAAAAGATGATAAATTTCTGCAGTTGCTGTGAAAAAAATAGAAGAGATGGGGTTAAAAATTTCCTCCCCAAATTTTTCGGAATAAATACCTGCTATTATACCTATTGAAATAGTAGCAAGAGAACATGGTACATTTGTTATACCACCCATAAAAAATCTGTGAGTTCCACTAATTAAGCCTGCAATTAATCCACCAGGTATTCCAGCAATAAATCCAGCAAAAATAACTCCCATATCTCTATAATTAGTTATGGCAGTTTTATAAGAAATTCCAAGCAATGTTCCAACTATACCTATTAATCCACCAGAAATTCCTATGAAAATATTAATTTTTAATTTTTTCTCATGATCTTTTATAAATAATTTTTTTGTATAAGGTAATCTTAAAACAATATAAATAAGTAAGACAATAAGACCAGTTCTTTCAAGCATTTTCAGGATAAATGATTCATTAACAAGGATCAAACATCATCGCCCTTTCGCCAAATTCATTTAAATCACTTAAAAAAGAATTATTTAAAGACTTAAAGTATTCTTTTGCAGATTTGGATGGTTTTTTAACTATTTTAACTTCTATATAATCATTTTCTTTTAACATTTCAGCGGCTTTTTTGACTGGTTCTCTTCCAATAAAAAGGACAACTTTTTTAGCAAACCCTTTTTTAAAATGTTCTGAAATACTTCTTATATCAACAACACCAACATAATCACCATAAAAAACAGCACAGTTATACATATCTCACCTCCCTTTACATTATATCATTAAAAGTAAAAAAATTTTTTACTAATAAAAATTAATATAGTATGTTATAATTGTAATATGTAAAACGTTTTCAAAAAAATAAAGGAGGCTTGAAAATGGATAATTTAAAAGGTATTTATTCATTTTTAGTAAAAAAAATAAAAGATGGTAAAACAAATTATGCAGTTCCAAAAAGATGGATGCCAGATAATTATGAAGGAAATATTAAATTAAGAGGTAGAAAATTTTTTGTAAATCCTTATGAATATTTTTCAGAAATTATAGAAACAATTTTAAAAAATTCAAATGAGAGTGAAAAATATAATAAACCGTTGTCCTTTATAAAAAAAGAACAAACTCCAAATTGGATTAAAAGTTCAATATTTTATGGAGCTCATGTGAGGTCAACTTCTGCATATATACATACAGAATCACATTTATTTGAATCAATAGATTCAGAAGGATATACAGAAGGTGGAACATTTTTAAAAATGATAGCATTATTACCTTATTTAAAACAATTTAATGTAGAGTGTATATATCTTTTACCTATAACTCAATCTAGTAATAAGTTTAAAAAAGGTGAAGTTGGATCTCCTTATTCAGTTAAAGATTTTTTTAAGGTTGAAAAAGATTTTCATGATACACTTTTAGAAGATGAGTTTAATCCAAATGATGAATTTGCAGCATTTGTTGAAGCAGCTCATAGATTAAATATTAGAGTTGTTTTAGACTTTGTTCCTCGTACAGCTGCAAGAGATAATAATCTTATATTAGAGCATCCAGAATGGTTTTATTGGATTGATTCTAAAGAAAAAAATAAATTTAAACCACCTTATTTAAAAACATTAAAATTTGAACAACCAGCATTAGAAAATTTAGAAATATTATATAATGATGAAGCTGTAAAACAACATTTGAAAAAATTTAAATTTGATCCAAAAACACAAGATCCAAATAAATGGGAAAATTTTGTGATGAAAAACAAGAACAATGAAAATTTTTTAGATGAAATAGAAAAAGAATTTGGAGTAATAACTGTTCCAGGATTTTCAGACTGGATAAATGATCCACAACCAACGTGGGATGACGTTACATTTTTAAGATTATATATGTCACATCCAGAAACAGCAGAAAAATACTTATCAAAAGATCAGCCACCATATGTTTTATTTGATGTTGTAAAAGCAAGTAAGTTTCCAGGAAAAGAAAAAAATGTTGAACTTTGGAATACTATTGCAAACATAATGCCATTTTACCAAAAAAATTTTGGAATAGATGGAGCAAGATTGGATATGGGACATGCTTTACCTAAAGAATTAGAACATATGATTATAGAAAATGCAAAAAAATATGATCCATCATTTGCAATAATAGCAGAGGAATTGAATATGGATAACCATATAAAAGCTAAAGATAGTGGTTATGATGGTATTTTAGGGAACTCGTGGTGGACTGAACCACGCTATAAAGAAGGCTGGTTAAAAAAGGTAGTTTCAGATATTATGGTTAATATATCCTTGCCTGCATTTGCAACATCCGAAACGCCGGATTCTCCAAGAGCAGTTACAAGAGATGGAAAAGAATTATTTTCAAAAATGAGTGGTGTATTAAATACGTTTATGCCAAATGGAATAACATTTATAAATTCTGGGTATGAAATATTTGAAAAACAACCAATGAATACGGGTCTTGATTTTGATAATCCAATAGAACAAAAATTTGAGAACTTAAAACCAACAGATCAATTTTATGGTAAATTAGCTTTCTTTGATTGGTATGCTCTTCATTGGAACGTTGATCATCATATGGTTAAACTTTTGAAATTATTGGGGAAGATAAAAGAAGAACACAAAAATTTATTATTAAAATCTGAAAATTATAAGTTTATAGATTTTGGTAATGATGCATTTGTAATGTTTTGGTGGAATGGAGAAGAAGGAATTGTTATACCAGTAAATTTAAATAAAGAACATCCATTTTATTTTGATATAAACCTTGGATATTATACTTGGCGCGGATACCATAAAGTTAAAACTTTAATTGAAAACTATAGACGTGGTGAAAGTGAATGGGAAGTTCAAGATGGAACACTCAAAGTTGGAATTAATCCATTTGAAGCAAGAGTATTTTTAATAAAATGATAAATGTTTATACAACTTATCTTGAAAACATTGAAAAACATGATATATATGTTCTCATAGATACATTAAGGGCAACTTCTACAATAAGTACACTATTGCATTGTAAAATAAAATCTTTAGAAATAGTAGAGAGTTTAGAAAAAGCTTTTTTAAAGAAAAATAAAATATTAATAGGTGAAAGAAATGCACAAAAAATAAAAGGTTTTGATTATTCTAATTCACCTGTAGAAATATTAAAAAACAAGGAAAAATTAAATGGAAAAGAAATTGTTTTAACAACTACAAATGGGGCAAAAGCATTTAATAAAATAAGTTCAATGGGAAAAGTTATTCCATTGAGTTTATTGAATTTAAATTCAGTGTATGAATATGTAAAAGATTATACAGATATAGGTATTGTATGTTCTGGTTCAAATGGAGTTAGTTCATTAGAAGATTTATACACAGCTGGTTTGTTTTTAAGGAATTTTAAAGATGTAGATTTAAATGATGGAGCAAAAATAGCTTTAAGTATAGCTAATTTAAGTGTAGAAGAAATAAAAAATTCAGATCATGCAAGAACAATGAAGAGATTAAATTTAAATGAGGATATAAAGTTTTGTTTTAAATTAAATGTATTTAATGAAGTTATTATAATGGAATAAAAAAAGACACCTGTGGTGTCTTTTTTTATTCTGCCATTTCTAAAGCAATTTCCATCATTTTTGTAAAAGATAATTGCCTTTCTTCGCTGCTTGTTGCTTCATGTGTAACTAAACTATCTGAAACAGTCAATAAACAAGCTGCATTTTTACCAGTGCTTTTTGCATTTGCAAATAAAGCAAAAGATTCCATTTCAACAGCCATACAACCATACTTTTTATTTATTTCTTTAAATACTTCAAAGTTTTCTCTATAGAAAACGTCTGAAGAGTGAATTCTACCTTCTTTTATCTCTATTTTTAAATTTTTTGCAGCAGTTCTTAATTGTTCATTTAATTTTTCTGATGGTTCAATAATATCACTTTCATATCCACTTTGACATTTTGCAAATGTTGATTCGCTGTATGCTTCATCAACTAAAATAACATCGTATAAGTTTAATTCATCAGTATAAGCTCCACATGAACCAACTCTTATAATGTTTTCAACATCATAAAATTTAAATAGCTCATAAGAATAAATTCCTATGCTTGCCATTCCCATTCCACTTCCCATAACACTTATTCTTTTACCTTTATAAGTTCCTGTGTATCCATACATGTTTCTTACTGAGTTAAATAAAACAGGATTTTCAAGGAATTTTTCTGCAATAAACTTAGCTCTCAATGGGTCTCCAGGCATAATAACAGTTTTTGCAATAGTATTTTTATCCTTTACTTCAATGTGTGGTGTAGGAATCATCATATACCAACCTCCTAAAGATTAAAATAATAATATCAATATTAATTATACATTTTGAATAATTAATTTTAATTAATATAAATTTAATTTTAATATATTTTTTGATTATTTATATATTTCTTTTATTATTTCTTCAATTCCGGGTTCAGTTACTTTAAAATCTTCTACTTCATAATTTTTAAATATTTTTTCAGCTATTTTTGCAACGCCATCTGATTTTATATTTAAAGTTATTTCTTTTTTTTCTTTTAGATATTCACCATTCAATTCTTTTATCAATTTAAAGTCTTTTGGTGGTGATTTTAAAAATATTTTCATTGTGGTGGGCATGTCAGTTATGTTTTTTAAATTGTTTACATCTCCTTTATAAACAATATTACCTTTGTTTAATACTAAAACTTCATTACAAAGAGTTTCTATATCCTTCAAATCATGTGTTGTTAAAAAAATAGTTTTGCCTTTTTCATTTAACTCTTTTAAAAAGTTATTTACGTTTTCTTTTGAAATAATATCTAAGCCTATTGTAGGTTCATCTAAAAAGAGTATATCAGGATCATGAATCATACAAGCTCCTACTTCTGCTCTCATTCTTTGCCCTAAACTCAACTGTCTAACTGGATGATATAGTATTTCGCTTAAGTTTAATTTTTCTATTAAGTATTCTAAGTTATTTTTAAAGTCTTTTACTTTGAATATATCTTTTAATAAGTTGTATGTTTCTATTACTGGTAAATCCCACCACATCTGTGTTTTTTGACCAAAAACAACGCCTATATTTTTAACATACTTTTTTCTGTCTTTCCAAGGACAAAAATTATCAATTTTTACATTTCCTGAATCCGGTTCCATAATTCCAGTTAAGATCTTTATTGTAGTTGATTTTCCAGCTCCGTTTGGACCAATGTATCCTAAAAATTCACCTTTTTTTATTTTTAAATTTATTCCATTGAGAGCCAGTATTTCTTTTTTTTCTCTTTTAAATTTTTTTCTTTTATAAATTGTATAGCTTTTTTTTAAGTTTTCTACTGTTATATATTCCATTTATTCCTCCTCAACTTCCAGTACTGGTATATTTTTTTAAACCCATTTTCCATATGAAATACGTGACTGGTATTAAAAACAAAGTACCTAAAACTGGAGAAAATAAAGCAAAACTATTTTTTGTTTTTCCAAGTAAATAAGAAACTGGATAGTATCCAACTGTAGCAATCGGTATAAAGAAAGTTAAAATGCTTCTTAAAATAGATCCATATATATTAATAGGGTAAGATGAAGCTGTTCGTGTTGAATAAAATGCAAGAATTATAATATCACTGTTTTTTATAGTCCAAAAAGCTATTGCAGCAAGAATCAAATTTATTTCAAAAGTTATTACTATAGAAAAAAATATGAGAATTGGATACATGTAAATAGAAGTAATATTCAAGTTCGAAAGACCCCAACTTCCAACTAAAATTGCTTGTAAAAAAACACCTATACGTTTTAATTCAAATTTTTGAAGAAACAACTGTTTTATTGGCGAAATTGGACGAGTCAATAAAGTATCAAATTTTCCACTTATTATTAATTCTTCAAATTTATTTATTCCTTCTCCAAACAATCTAAAAATTCCCCATCCTGCTTCAACTATAGAATAAAGAACTGCAACTTCATATATATTCCAACCAGCAATTTCTTTGAAATTCATCAATACTATTGCTAACATTAAAAAATCACTAAAAATAACAATTCCACTTATTGTTGAATCTACAATAAAATTAAATCTGTATTCAAGCTGTGATTTTATGCTTGCCTTTAACATACTTTTAAATAAATTCATATCAACCTCCCTGTATTTTTAAATTCTTACTCAATTTTTCAGTGAGAATGTATGCCGTTATTCCAAGTGTTATTATCCAAAAAGATTGTATAAAAAATGCAAAACTAAAAGATATTTTTCCTAAATAAACACTTCCTGGAATATAACTGGTACAAGCAAAAGGCAAAAATGGAACTATTTGTTTTAAAATTCCAGGGAAATATTCAGCTGGTAAAAAATAACCTCCAAAAATATTCATGAAAAAGTAATAAAGTCCTTGTGCTCCTGTATAACTTATAAACTTCATACTCCAAAGTCCTATAAAATAATTGAGAAAAAATGCAACGAGAAAAGCATTAAAGAGAGTTATAAAATAAGGAATGATTCTATTTGAAGAGGGTAGTTCAGCATGTAAGAGTAATATACTGAATGTGTATATGGGAATTGATCTAAAAAGGAAATTATAAATTGTGTGCCCAAATACTTCAAAAAAACTACCGTACATTATTCCATAAGGTTTTAATAGTTCAAATGCAATAGTACCTTCACGCATTTTTTGTGGAATATAACAACCATAAGGTAAAAACATTGTTAGCCAAAGAGCTGATTGATTTACCATAACATAAGTTGTCATTTCCGATGATTTTGTTAATGATTTCCAAATACTAACATAAATGTATCCAAAGATAAAACTTCCAAAATTGTTAATTATATGATTCAACAAATAAGTTTTATCTTTTAAAAATACTTTTTTGGAAATAGATAATCCTTTAAATATAATCACCTCCAATTTATTAATAATAATAGTAGTAATAAACACCGTGAAGAGTGGGCTTTTTAAGTTTATCATAATTTTTTATTGAATGCAAGTAAGTTCTAAATAATAATAAATTAAATTTTTTTCTTAGAATTATTGTTTCTATAATTGTTTAATAAGATTAATTTATATTAGATATGATTATTTCAAATAATAAAATTTTTTTTTTTTAAATTTTATGGTATAATGGTAAATATAATATTACGTTTTGTTTCTGAAGGTTAATAATATAAAAGTAATAATATATACATCACATAGAGGGGGGAAAGTATGAAAAAAAGTAAAAGAAACCTTATTATCACAGTTTTTACTATGATTTTTTTAATGCTTTCGGTTTCTATTTTTGCTGCCGGAGGAGATTCACAAAAGTTTGATTATGGCGCTCTATCTTTAATACCGCCTATAGTTGCAATTGCTTTAGCCTTTTTAACAAAAGAAGTTATTTTATCGTTGGCTTTGGGAGTTTTTTCTGGTGCATTAATTTCAACCTTTGCAACTTCATCATCAGGATTTTTCTTAAAGATTGTAGAAAGTTATACTAATACCATATCTTATCCAGTAAAGGCTTTGGGTGATGAATGGCATGCAGGTATATTAATTTTTACAGTTGCAATTGGTGGTATGGTAGCAATAATTTCTAAAATGGGTGGAACAAGAGCTATTGCTAATGCTTTAGCAAAAAAAGCAAAAACAGCAAGAAGTGCTCAAAATGTAACATGGTTAATGGGAATAGTTATTTTCTTTGATGATTATGCAAATACACTCATTGTTGGACCAACTATGAGACCTTTAGCAGATAAGATGAAAGTATCAAGGGAAAAATTATCTTATATTGTAGATTCAACTGCAGCACCTGTTGCTGGAATGGCTCTTATTTCAACATGGATAGGTTATGAACTTGGTTTAATAGGAGATTCTTTTAAAGCGGCAAATTTGACAGATATAAATGCTTATTCTGTATTTATAAATACAATTCCATATAGATTATATTCAATTTTTGCAATTGTAATGGTATTCTTAGTTGGATTTATGCTAAGAGACTTTGGACCAATGTATAAAGCTGAAAAGAGAGCAAGATTAACTGGAAAATTGCTTTCTGATGGAGCTACACCATTATCTTCTGCAGATTTTGAAAAAGGAAATGAAAAAAAAGATATTCCTTTAAGAATGTCAAATGCTTTAGTTCCTATAATAACATTAGTTGTATTTGCTTTTATAGGATTATGGTATTCAGGTGGAGGTCTTGAAAAACCATTTACATTAATTGGTATAAGAGATGCATTTGGTGATGCAGATGCTTCAGTTTCTTTAATTTGGGCTGCTATTCTTGCCGGTATAGTTGCAATGGTTATGGGGATAAGTCAAAAAATCTTAACCTTACATGAAGCATTTGAAGCTTGGGTTGAAGGTGCAAAATCATTAATGATTACAGCTATAATTTTAACTCTTGCTTGGTCAATAGGTTCTGTTACTGAAACATTGGGAACAGCTCCTTACTTAGTAAAGGTTGTATCAGGTTCATTACCAGGGTGGTTATTACCTACTTTAGTTTATATAATGTCAAGTATAGTTGCATTTTCAACAGGCACATCATGGGGAACAATGGCTATTATGATGCCTCTTGCAATTCCTCTTGCAACTCATTATTCTGGTGGAGCATTAACTCCTATTGTTTATGCAACATTGGGTTCAGTATTAACTGGATCTATATTTGGAGATCATTGTTCTCCAATATCAGATACAACAATAATGTCATCTATGGCATCATCAGCAGATCATATGGATCATGTTAAAACACAAATTCCTTATGCATTATTTATTGCTGGTTTAACAATAGTAGTTGGAACAATACCTATTGGACTTGGTTTACCAGTTTGGATTTCATTTATTTTAGGTGTTATTGGTATTTGGGCAACATTAAAATTCTTTGGAAAGAGTACAAAACTAGAGGATTTACAAGCAGAAGAAGGAATAAAAGTAAATGCACAATTAGAAGAAGAATAAAATTAATAAAAAAACGGAGTCTTAATAATAGACTTCGTTTTTTATTTTATAAAGAAGCAATAACAAAAAATAAAACTACTCCAGTAATTAATCCTAATATTAAAGAGAAAAATATTTTTAAAAATGATTTCATTGATTTCACCTCGAATTATATATGTAATTCAATTACAATTGTATCACATTTAATATAACAGTAAAAAGAACAACATTGTTAATAATTTAATAGATGTTATAATTATACTGAAATGAAATTAGGAGGTGTAGTTATGCCATATGTTGTTGATACAACTTTGAGGGATGGACAACAGTCACTTATAGCAACAAGGATGAAGACAAAAGAGTTTGAAGATAAGTTGGAAATTTTTGATCAAGTTGGATATCATTCAATGGAAGTATGGGGTGGAGCAACTTATGATTCTTGTATAAGATATTTAAATGAAGACCCATGGGAAAGATTAAAAACAATAAGAAAAAAGTTAAAAAACACTAAAATACAAATGCTTTTAAGAGGACAAAATATATTAGGATATAGACATTACCCTGATGAAGTTCTTGAACTTTTTATAAAAAAAATGGCTGATTATGGAGTTGATATAGTTAGAATTTTTGATGCTTTAAATGATATAAGAAACTTAGAAAAAGCAATTGAGTATACAAAAAAGTATAAGATGCATGCACAAGGTGCTATTTCATATACTGTTAGTCCAGTTCACAATGTGGATTTTTATTTAAAATATGCAGAAAAACTTGTTAAATGTGGAGTTGATTCAATAGCAATAAAAGATATGGCAGGACTTCTTGAGCCTCATGTTGCCGTTGAATTAGTAAAAAAATTAAAAGAAAAATTTGATATTCCAATAGAATTACATACACATAATACAACGGGACTTGGTTCTTTGTCTTGTTATGCTGCATCAGAAGCTGGTATTGATGGATTAAATTTAGCATTGAGCCCTTTTGCAAATGGAACTTCACAACCAGCTGTTGAACCATTTAATCAAGCTTTAAAATTAGGATTAAATAATGAAAAGATTCTTGAACTTACAGAGTATTTTTGGAAGGTTAGAAAAAATCATGAAGAAAATGATATGAAAATGACCTCTATAAATGCACAAATTCTTGATTCTCAAATACCAGGTGGAATGCTTTCAAACTTAGTTTCTCAATTAAAGGCTCAAAAAGCAGAAGATAGACTCGATGAAGTTTTAAAAGAAGTTCCAGCTGTTAGAAAAGAACTTGGCTATCCGCCATTAGTAACTCCAACGAGTCAAATTGTTGGTGTTCAAGCAACATTAAATGTTTTAACTGGGGAAAGATATAAAATGATAACTAACGAAGTTAAGAATTATCTTAAAGGAATGTATGGAAGATCACCAGCTCCCGTAGATGAAGAAATATTTAAAAAAGCTTTAGGAAATGAAAAACCAATAGATCATAGACCAGCCGATGATTTAGAACCTGTACTTAAAAAGGCAAGAAGTGAAATGGGACTTTTAGCTCAAACAGACGAAGATTTGCTCACTTATGTTTTGTTTGGCGAAGTAGGAAAGAAATTTTTAAAAGATAAATATGAAAAAAGTTTAGGTGTAGATTTAAATATAGCTAAAGAATATGAAGATGAAGAAAGTTCAATTTATCCAGTATAAAACAAAGATGGTATAAATACCATCTTTGTTTTTATTAAAAAATATTTATAATAAATAAAAAAGGTATGCATATTGCATACCTTTAATGGCTCCGGCTGAGGGATTCGAACCCCCGACCTAATGGTTAACAGCCATCCGCTCTACCGCTGAGCTAAGCCGGAACATCTCGTTCTTACGGTAAAGATTATAACACTACTTTCAAAAAAATTCAAGTAACTTGTTTGTAAATTTTTTATTAAAAAATCTTGTACAAAAATAAGTTGTGTAATTCTTCTAAATATTCTTTTGAAAAACCCATACTTTTATTTTTCAAATCAAATAAAATATTGCTCAATGTGTTTAAGTTGTTTGATTTTGTATAAGTATATAAGGTATTTAGTTTTTCTTTAAATAATTTTAAATTTGTAGTATTTATTATTTCTCTTATATCTTTTTCTAAATTTAATTGTATATTTTCAAGTTTTTTCTTTGAAATGGAAAGATTTTTAAAGTCTTTTTCAATAGATAAATTTTTTATCTTTTTTAAAGTTAATTCTGTTGGAATTTCAAGATTTACTATTGTTCCTATTTTTTTTGATTTGAATTTTATTTTTCCATCCATAACTTTTATATAAAAATTAGAAATACTAAGTCCCATGCCCATTCCTTCGGTAGTTCTTGTAAGAAAGTGTTCTGATTGAAAAAAATCTTCAAATATTATATCTATTTCATCTGCTTTTATTCCTTTTCCTGTATCTTCTATTGAAAAGTATAAGTTTTTTTCATCATTTTCTATAGTAAAGTTTATTTCTCCTTTTTCAGTAAATTTTAAAGCGTTATCTAATAGTTCAATTAAAACTTTTTCTATTTTTATTTTGTCCAAAAATTGTGTATTTAAATTTTCTAATTTAAATGATAAATTGAACTTTATGTTTTTTTTAGAACATTCAGATTCGTATATTGAAGCTATCTTTAATATGGTCGTTTTTAAATTAAAATTTTCTAAATTAAGTTTTATATTTTCTGGTTCTGTTTCTATTTTAGATCGTTCAAAGAGTTTTTCGAATTTTTTTAATAAATCAGAAGAACTCTTTCTTACTGTATTTAAAATTTCTATATCTTTTTCATCATTTAATTTTAGTTTTAAATATTCTGTAAAACCTAATATTGAATGAAGTGGAGTTTTTATTTCATGAGATAGTGTTTTTAAAACATTGCTTTTAAATTCAGAAGCTTTTTTTGCATTTTCTTCTGATTGTTTTAAATCTAAGATAGTTACTCTTAGTTGTTTGTATAAAGCATTAAATTCATTACTTAAAATTTTAAATTCATCATCTTCTTCATAAATAATTTCAGAACTTTTTTTAGTTTTTATATTCTTTATACCCGTTATTAATGTGTTTATTGGTTTTTCTATAGATCTTTGAACAAATATACTGTTGGTTTTGTTAATTATAATAATTATTAAGAGAAATGTAAAAGCTGCTATTGCTATATATGTTGTATATGTATCTATTATTTTTGAGTTTATTAATACAAAAAAATCTATTCCATATTCTTTTCCTAATTTAACATTGTATCTTTCTGTTTTAGTTTTTAAAACTATAGTATCTTCATTTAAATTTTTATTTATTAAAGAGTTAAAAATAATATTTTGAGGTAAAACAAATCCTTCGGATGTTTTTAAAATTACAATAAAATCATTAGCTTTATTTTTTATATTCAAGTATTTAACTATTTTATTTAAGTTTATACCTATTAAATATTTAGTATTGTAATTATATGAAAAATAAATATATTGGTCATCTTTATCTTTTATAATTCCTTTATGTGGAATAAAATTAATTGTTTTATTATGAAATTCAAATTTTCCATTACCATAAATGGAATCTATTAATTTAAAATTTTTTATTCCATATTTTTTATACATTAAAAATTCTGAATTTATTGTTTCTTGTATATTTTTCATAAAATATTTTTTAGTATTGAAAATTGTGTCTAAGTTATTCATAATGTAAACATTTATTATGTAATATGAAACAAGATAAGCTGATAAAATTAATGAAATAGAATATATAATAAAGTTGATATTTATAATTTTTATAATTTTATTAGAAAATGTTTTTTTCATCTTAGTTGCTCCTTTACTCGAAATGGAGGTTTTATTGTGCATATACAAAGAATTTCAGATATTTTTATGGAAATAGCCAAGTCTCTTTATTATTATGGTGAAAGTTCTACAGAAATTGAAGATAGTTTATTTAAAATAGCTAAAACTTATGGTTTAGATGTTCAAGTTGCTGCAATGGGAACGGTTATTCATATTACTCTCATAGCTCCAAAAGGAGAAACAATATCAAGAATAGAAAGAGTTAATGATATTGATATAAATTTTTCAAAATTAGAATTATGGGAACAGTTGATTAGGAGAATAATAAATGAAAAAAGACCATTATATAAGGTAAAAAAGGATATTATTAAAATAAAAAATATAAATGAACATACTAAAACTTCAATTCCATTATTAATTATATCAGTTTTTATTGTATCTTTTTCATTTTGTATTTTATTTAAAGGAAATTTTATTGATTCGATTGTATCTGGTATTTCTGGAGTGAGTTCTTTTATAATTATTTTTAAAATAAAAAATAGAATTTTTAAAGATTTTATGGCTGGTTTTTTATTACATACATTTATATCAATTCAAAGTATTTTTTTTAATATTAATTTATTTCCATCACTTGCTGGAGCATTAATGGTTTTTGTTCCTGGCCTTCTTTTAACTAATGGTATATTGGAAATAGGAGAAAGAAATTTAGTTTCTGGTGGTTCTAAACTTTTAGAATCAATGTTTATACTTGGGGCACTTGTTATGGGAGCTATTAGTTCATCTATTATTTGGAGATGATTGTATGATTATTAGAATAATATTTTCATATTTTGCAACTGGTGCATTTTCAATATTGTTTAAAACGCCAGCAAAGTATGTACCTTTATCAGCATTATCTGGAATGATAGGCTGGAGTGTTTATGAAGTATCAAATGCTTATTTTAGTATTGAGGTTGCTTTTGTTTTATCAGCATTTATTGCTGGTTTTGTTTCAATTTTATTCTCAAATCTTTTTTTAGTTAATTCTAAAATATTTATGATTCCAGCTGTAATACCTCTTGTGCCTGGAGCACCAGCTTTTTTTTCAATTCAAAAATTTATTGAAAAAGATTATAATCAAGCTATTAATTTTGCTTATGCAACATTTGTTGCTGCGTTTGGAATAGTAATAGGATTATCTATGGCAACATATATCTTTTCTTTCTTCAATGATTTTTTTGACAGAAAGAGGATTTTAAAGTATAATAACAGTATAAAAAACAAATAAATAAGGGGGAAAAATCATGGATATAGGAAATAGATATACACCACACGAATTAGAGAAAAAGTGGTATTCGACATGGAATGAAAAAGAAACGTTTAAACCAAAAGAAGGAAATGATACATTTAGTATAGTTATTCCTCCACCAAATATAACTGGAAAATTACATGTTGGACATGCTTTAAATATGACTCTTCAAGATGTTTTAACAAGATATAATAGAATGAAAGGTCTTTCTACTTTGTGGCTTCCTGGTGAAGATCATGCAGGAATTGCAACACAGCATGTTGTTGAAAAATTTTTAAGGGAATCAGAAGGTAAAAGAAGAGAAGAGTATGGAAGAGAAGAATTTGTTGACAGAGTTTGGGATTGGGCAAATGAATATAAAGACCATATAAGAGGTCAAATTAAAGCTATGGGAGCTTCAGTTGATTGGTCAAGAGAAAGGTTTACATTGGATGAAGGATTAAACAAAGCAGTTAGAAAGGTTTTTGTAGAGTTATACAATGAAGGATTAATTTATAAGGGGAAGTATATAGTAAATTGGTGTCCAAGTTGTGGAACTGTTCTTGCTGATGATGAAGTTGAACATGAAGATGAAAATGGTAAGTTTTATCATATAAAATATTATTTTGAAAATTCTGATGAATATGTAATAATAGCAACCACAAGACCAGAAACAATGCTTGGAGATGTTGCCGTTGCTGTTCATCCATCTGATGAAAGATATAAAGATATAGTTGGTAAAAATTTAATTTTACCTCTTGTAAATAAAAAAATACCTATAATTTCTGATCCATATGTTGATCCTAAGTTTGGTACTGGTATGGTAAAGATAACTCCAGCTCACGATCCTAATGATTATCAAGTTGGATTAAGACATAATCTTGAAAGAATACAAGTAATGGATGAAAGTGCAAAGATGACAGAAGATTGTGGTAAATATGCTGGTATGGATAGATATGAAGCAAGAAAAGAAATAGTTAAAGACTTAGAAGAATTGAATTTACTTGAAAAAATTGAAGATCACAAACATGCTGTTGGGCATTGTTATAGGTGCCATACTACTGTTGAACCATTTTTAATGGATCAATGGTTTGTAAAAATGGAACCTTTAGCAAAAAAAGCTATTGAAGCTGTTGAAAAAGAAGAAATAAAGTTTCATCCACCAAGATGGAAGAAAGTTTATTTGAATTGGATGAGTGAAATAAGAGATTGGTGTATTTCAAGACAATTATGGTGGGGTCATAGAATACCAGTTTGGTACTGTGAAGACTGTGGACATATTAATGTTTCTGAAAATGAAGTTCATAAATGTGAAAAATGTGGAAGTACCAATTTAAAACAAGATGAAGATGTTTTAGATACATGGTTTAGTTCAGCACTTTGGCCATTTTCAACATTGGGTTGGCCAGAAAATACAAAAGATTTAGAAAAATTTTATCCAACGAGTACACTTGTTACTGGTTTTGACATAATATTTTTCTGGGTTGCAAGAATGATAATCATGGGAGAAAAGTTTATGAATGATAAACCTTTTTCTGATGTGTACATAACTCCACTTGTTAGAGATAAACAAGGAAGAAAAATGTCAAAGTCATTGGGAAATGGATTAGATCCACTTGAAGTTATTGAAAAGTATGGAACAGATCCTATGAGATTTACTCTTTCTATACTTGCAGCACAAGGAAAAGATATTAAGTTAGATATTAAAGCATTTGAACCTTACTCAAAGTTTGCAAATAAAATATGGAATGCAACAAGATTTGTTCTTTTGAATATGAATGATTTTGAAGAAATTGAATTAAAAGATGAAATGCTTGCAATTGAAGATAAATGGATTTTTACAAAACTTTCAAAGGCTGTAAAAGAAGTGTCAAAAGCTATTGAAGAGTATAATTTCAACATAGGGGCTAAAACTATGTATGAATTTTTCTGGAATGAATTTTGTGACTGGTACATAGAATCAGTAAAAGATAGATTAAAAGATGATAATTCTAAGAGAGTTGCACAAAATGTCCTTGTTAAAGTTTTAGATAATGCTTTGAAGTTGTTGCATCCATTTATGCCATACATAACAGAAGAGTTGTGGCAGAGTTTACCTATAGAACACAGTAGTGAAATGATAATAACTTCATCATGGCCTATATTTGAAAAGTCTTATGAGATAGAAGAAAGTAATTTTGAAAAAATAATGCAAGTTGTAAGAGGAATAAGAAATGTAAAAACTGAAATGAATATAGCAATAATAAAAAAAGTTGAAGTTAAGTTCAAAGCTACAAATGATAATTTTATGAAAAAATCGGATTCAATGATAAAAAAACTTGGGTTTGTTTCAAATATAGAAAAAGTTTCAGATAAACCAAATGGAACAGCAACTGCTTATGTAGATGATGATATGGAAGTTTATGTTGTTGTTGGTGATTTAATAGATATTGAAGCTGAAAGTGCAAGACTTGAAAAGAAAATAGGTAAATTAAATAAAGAGGTTCAAAAATTCGAAAAGAAACTTTCAAATAAAAATTTTGTTGAAAAAGCATCAGCAGATGTTGTTGAAGAAACAAAAGAAAAATTAAATGATGCAAAAGTACAGTTAGAAAAGGTTGAAAAACTTTATGGAGAATTAAAATGAAAGAGTTTAAAGAATTAGTTGAATTTTTATATGGTAAAAAAGCAGGGAGTACTAAAATAAAACTAGGTCTTGAGAGAATAAAAAAATTTTGTGAGATTTTAGATAATCCACAAAATTCCTATAAGGTAATACATGTTGCTGGAACGAATGGAAAAGGAAGTGTTACAAAAGCACTTTCTACCATTTTAAAAGAGCAAGGATATAAGGTGGGCACCTTTATTTCTCCTCATTTAGTTGATATAAATGAAAGAATAAGAATAAATGGAAAAAATATAAGTAATGAAGATTTTGTTCAATTATATAAAGAAATAGAACCATACATTGAAAGAATAGAATCTGGAAATAATGAAATGTCTCCTTCGTTTTTTGAAATAATTACAGCAATGGCATTTCAATACTTTAAAAATGAAAAAGTGGATATAGCAATAGTAGAAGTAGGCCTTGGTGGAAGGTTAGATTCAACAAATGTAGTTGAATCTGATGTTGCAGTTATAACAACTATAGCAAAAGATCATACCAAAATATTGGGAGAAAGTCTTGAAGAAATAGCTCATGAAAAAGCTGGGATAATAAAGAATAATTCTATGTTGGTAATTGGAGACATTTCTGAAAGTCCTCGTGATGTAATAATAAGAAAGGCTGAGATTGTTGGAGCTAAAGCTGTAAAAGTTTTGGGAAAACATTTTAACTTTAAAAATACGAGATATAGTTTAAATTGGAATTCCATGGATTTTAAATATGAAGATAAGAGTTTAAATGAATTAATATTTAGATGTAATGGAGCTTATCAACCTCATAATATATCGGTGGCACTTGCTGCTACATATGCTTTTGCAGAAAAAAATAAAATAAATATTAATGAAGAAAAATTAAGGAAAGCAGTAAAAAATTTTATATGGGAAGGTCGCTTTGAATTAATAGAAAAAAATAATAAAAAAATAATACTTGAAGGTGCACACAATATGGCAGGAATTGAGATGTTTGAAAAAACAATAAATATGTATATGCCATTTGCAAAAAAAGTTGCACTTATTGGAATTTTAGATGATAAAGATTTTGAAGAAATGGTAAAAAGAATAGGTCCTCTTTTTAGTGAAATAATAGTTACTACAGTTACGAGTACAAGAAGTGAAAATCCAGAATTGGTTTATGAATCTATAAAAAAATATAATTCAAATGTTAGATTTGTAAAAGATCCAATTGAGGCTTATGAAAAGTTATTAAAAAAAGATGCTGATTATTATTTTGTTACAGGATCTTTATATCTTATTGGTGAAATAAGAGGACATATAGTATGTTAAAAAAGATTAGAGGAAAAATTGTAAGTATAGGAGAAGAAAATATAAGTATAGAAGTAGGGCCTTTTACATTAGAGGCCTTTCCTTCTTTTAGGATTTTAAAAGATCTTGAAACTGAACAAGAATACAATTTTGAAGCTTCTTTTGAAATGAGTGAATGGAATATGGCTCTTTATGTTTTTAAAGATATAGATGAAAGGAATGTTTTTGAAAGTTTAAAAAAGGTATCTAAAATAGGTCCTAAAACTGCAGCAAGGATTGTAAGATCAACTGATGCAGAAGCAATAAGTGCAATGATAGGAAGTGGAGATATAAGCGGATTATCAAAATTACCAGGTATTGGTAAAAAAACAGCAGAAAGAATAGCTTCAGAGTTGAAAGGAAAGTTTGAAGGAATTGAAATAAAAAATGATTTGTCAGATGCAATAGAAGCCTTAGAAGCTCTTGGATATGAAAGATTCAAAATAATGAGATTTTTAAAAAATAATGATGTTTCAAATATGCCTGTTGAAGAAATAATAAAAATTGGATTGGCTAAACTATCTAAAAAATGATTAAAGATAATTTAACAAGTAATGATAAATAAATTTAACAACTATTAAAGGTAATAATGTTAAAATGATTGTGGGGGTGTAATTTGAAAACTTTAATATTGGCTGCAGGAAAGGGTACAAGAATGAAATCGAAGTATCCAAAGGTTATGCACAAAGTTATGGGAATACCTATGTTGAATTGGGTAATTGATAGAGCAAATGAAGTTTCAGAAGATGTTGGAGTTGTTCTTGGACATGGAATTGAAATGGTTAAAGAGATTGTACCAAATAATATAAAAATATTTGAACAAATTGGTATGAAAGGAACTGGTCATGCTGTTATGGCAGCAGAAGAATTTTTGGAAGGAGATAACACATTAATTCTTTATGGAGATGTTCCTTTAATTAGTAATAAAACTTTAAATAATTTATTGAGTAAACATAAAAATGAAGATAATGATGCAACTTTACTAACTATAAAATTAAAAAATCCCTTTGGATATGGAAGAGTTATAAGAGAAAATAATAAATTTAAAAAAATAGTTGAACATAAAGATGCAAATGAAAAAGAGTTAATTATAAATGAAATAAATACAGGAATAGCAATATATAAAACAGAAAAATTGAGAGAAGCTTTGAAAAAAATAAATACAAATAATGCACAAGGTGAGTATTATTTAACAGATACATTTTTATACTTTAATAAAGTTGGAATATTTGAAACTAATGATGAATTTGAAGTATCGGGAATAAATGATAGAGTTCAGCTTTCAATAATAGAAAATGAAGCAAGGAAAAGACATTTGAAAAATTTAATGAAATCAGGAGTAACGATAATAGATCCATCTTCTACATATATTGATTATGGAGTTAAAATAGGTCAAGATACAATAATTCATCCACAAACTTATATATATGGGAAAACAATAATTGGAAATGAATGTGAAATAGGACCTATGACAAGGGTAAAAGATTGTACTATAATGAATAATGTAAAAGTTTTAAGATCTGAATGTGAAGGAGCAGAAATATATAATGATGTTTCAGTTGGTCCATTTACTCGTTTGAGAACAGGAGCCGTTTTAAAAAGTAAGGTTAAAATAGGTAATTTTGTAGAAATAAAAAAGAGTACACTTGAAGAAGGTGTAAAGGCAGGACATTTAACGTATCTTGGAGATGCTCATATTGGGGAAAAAACAAATATAGGTGCAGGAACAATAACTTGTAATTATGATGGTAAAAATAAATTTAAAACAAGTATAGGAAAAAATGCTTTTATTGGAAGTAATGCATCTTTAGTTGCGCCAGTTAAAATAGGAGAAAATGTTATAACGGCAGCTGGTTCTGTTATAACTGAAGATGTTCCAGATAATTCTCTTGCTTTTGGAAGAGCAAGACAAATTGTAAAAAAGGATTGGGTTCTCAAAAAGATGAAGGGAGAGTAAAAAACATGGCTATTGTTGGTAACTCTGAAATGAAAGTCTTTACGGGTAATTCAAATTTACCCCTTGCACAAAAGATAGTTGAATATATTGGTACAAGATTGGGTGATTGTCAAGTTTCTCATTTTGCTGATGGAGAAGTTAATGTAAAAATAAATGAAACAGTTAGAGGTTATGATGTTTATGTTATACAATCTGTTTCTGATCCCGTAAATGATAACTTAATGGAATTATTGGTAATGATAGATGCATTAAAAAGGGCATCTGCTGGTTCTATAACAATAATAATTCCATACTATGGTTATGCAAGACAAGATAGAAAAGCAAAAGGTAGAGATCCGATTACGGCAAAATTAGTTGCTAATCTTTTAACAGTTGCAGGAGCCAATAGAGTTGCAACAATAGACCTTCATGCCGAACAAATACAAGGTTTTTTTGATATACCTGTTGATAATTTATGGAGTTTTCCTGTTTTTGCAAATTATTTTAAGGAAAACGAAGATTTATCTGATTATATAGTAGTATCTCCAGATGTTGGTGGTGTAAAAAGAGCTAGAAAGTTTGCTGAAAAATTAGGTGTTCCGTTAGCAATTTTAGATAAAAGAAGACCAAAAGACAATGTTGCTGAAATAATGCATGTTATAGGAGAAGTTGAAGGGAAAAGATGTATTTTATTTGATGATATAATAGATACTGGTGGATCAATTGTTGGAGCAACAGAAGCATTGATAAAAAACGGTGCAAAAACTGTAACCGCTTGTGCCACTCATGGAATTTTTTCTAAAACAGCAAAAGAAAAGTTACAAAATTCAAAATTAGACAAAGTTATCGTTACAGACACGATATATCATAAGGAGTTGCCAGAAAAATTTGAAGTTTTATCTGTTGCACCGATGTTTGGTGAAGCAGTTGTAAGAATAAGAAAAAATTTATCAGTAAGTATACTTTTTAGATAATAAGTTCATTAGAACAAATATAAAATAAAAGGAGTTGAAGACGATGGCTAGAACAAGAGTTCTTGAAGTAGTCGAAAGAGATTTAAAGAAAAAAGCAAATGTATTGAGAAGTGAAGGTATTATACCAGCAGAAGTTTATGGACCTGGTATAGAAAATAACAGACATATTGGTGTAAATTCAAGAAATTTTGAAAGTATTGTAAGTACAGTAAAAGAAACAACATTGGTTACTTTAAAAGATGAATCAGGAAATGAAGTTGAAGCTTTTGTAAAAACACTTCAAAGACATAAGGTTTCAGATAAAGTTATCCATATTGATTTTTATGTACCAGTAAAAGGTCATAAAATGCATCTTCACATACCTCTAAACTTTGTTGGAGAATGTATTGGTTTATCAAGAGGTGGAAGACTTGAAGTAAGTTATCATGAACTTCCAGTTGAAATCTTGCCAAAAGATATAGTTGAAACAATAGATGTTGATATTACAAACTTAAATGTTCATGATCATATTACAGCAGCAGATATAGCTAAACTTCTTCCAGAAGAAACAAAAATTATCTTAGATCCAGAAGATTTAATTGTTTCAGTAGTACCTAAAGTAATTGAAGAAGAAGTATCAGAGGAAGCAGAGGAAGAAGCTTAATAAATGAAAAAAATAATTATTGGATTGGGAAATCCAGGACCACGTTATGTCTTTACAAGACATAACGTGGGCTTTTTATCAATAGATAGATTTTATGAAATCAATAAAAAATTTATTGATTTTAGAGAAGTTTCTGGAAGAACATTTGAAGGATATGAAAGTTCAAAATATCTTCTTGTAAAGCCGACGACTTTTATGAATTTAAGTGGTCAAGTTTTTATTGAACTTTCAAGAAAGTATGGGCGTATAAATAATACAGATATAGTACTGATTTATGATGATGTTTCACTTGATTTTGGAAAGATAAGGATAAGAAAAACAGGATCAGCTGGGGGTCATAATGGAGTTAAATCAATAATTGCTTCACTTGGAACTCAAGAATTTTTAAGAATAAGAGTTGGTGTTGATAAAAAACCAGAGTATATGAAACTATCTGATTATGTTTTATCTCAGTTTAAAAATGATGAATTATCGGTTATGAATAAAATTTTAGATCCAGTTTCTAATATAATAGAAATGTTAGTTGATAATAAAGTTGATGAAGCAATGAATAAATACAATGGAGAAGTATTTTTATAATATTTCTCCATTGTATTTTATTTTATAAAATATTTGATTTTTTATAAAAATTAGTGTAAAATTTAAATATAAGTTCTTTTATATAAGTATAAAAATTATAATAATGAGGATAGATAAATGAAAAAATTTTTATTTGTTTTATCATTAATAATATTGAATATTTTAACGATTTCAAAACAGATAAATATAAAATATTTTGATATGAAATGGGGAGATTCGCCATATATTAATGGTGAATTTTCTTATATGAATTCTAATGATAATTGGAAAAAATTTAAATACGAAGGGAATACAATAGAAGATAAAAAAGATAATTTTTTGTGGCTTAGATATAAGTTACCGGATGAAAATCTTGAAGGAAAATCATTTTTCTTTTCCTCAATAGTGGGGTACTTGGAAATTTATTGTAATAACAAACTTTTGTATAGAATGATAAATTTAAATACATTAAATAAAAATAAATATTATGGATATCCAGCTGATTTAATACCATTAAAACAAGAGTATAGAAATAAATATTTATATATTAGAATGTATTCTGATAAAAAAGATATAGGATTTATTGGAGAAATAGAAATTGATGATACAATTAATTTATATAAAAAAGAAAAAATAAAAAATATAGATTTTTTATTTTTAGGTGTTTTTTTTACTGTTTTAGGTTTTTTAATATTATTTTTTTCAATATCTTTTAAAAAGAAGGAAAGAAAATCAATAATATCTTTAGCTATATTAATGTTGTCCAGTGGTATATGGAATTTTGAACATCCTTCAATAGCTTATATGAACTTTTTACCTCCAAATATATGGGCAGAATTTTTTGAATATGCAATTATAACGTTACCAATTGGAATGTTTATGTTTTATGAGGCGACATTTGAAAAACATTATAAGAAACTTTCAAGAAGTATGTGGAATATTAATCTTATGTACGTTTGTATAATAGGTTTTTTAGATTTTATAAATAAAATTTTTATAAAAAGTACAGTAAACATACTTTTTTCTACAAGATCTTTATTTTATATTCTTTTTTTTATAGAAGTTTTTGTTATTATTTTTATTTCTTTTAAAGAAATTTTTTATGGGAACAAGGAAGCAAGATTTTACACTATAGGAATTTTATCAGTTATTGGTAGTTCTTTTTATGAAATATTAGGTGAAAGAAGAATGTTTGTTTTTTGGAAGAGACCATTGATGCAATGGGGATTGTTTGTTTTTATAATTTTAGTTATAAAGATAATATTTAATTCACGTGAAAAAGAAAAGAAAATGATAAAGCAATACAGTAAAGAATTAAAGGAGAAGAATATACAATTAAAAGATGCAAATGCAATAAAATTAAATTTTATTGCAAAGATGTCTCATGAATTAAAAACACCTTTAAATGGAGTTTTAGGGTTTACAAAGATGCTTTTAGATGAAACTTTTGGTGAATTAAATGAAAAACAAAAAAATATAATAAAAACAATATATTTGAGTGGAAAACAAATGAATACTTTAGTAAATGAGACAATGATATTTTCAAGAATTAAAAGAGATAAAATAACTTTAAATAAACAAAATATAAAATTACATTATCTTGTTGAAAGAATAATAGATACTCATAAATTGAATTTGAAAAAGAATATTGAGATAATAAATTCTGTAGATAAAGATTGTTTAGTTTATGGTGATGAAATAAGAGTTTATCAAATAATAAATAACTTAATTGGAAATGCTATAAAGTTTACTCAAAGTGGTTATGTGATGATAGAAAGTATTGATAAAGAAAAATATTATGAAATAAATGTAGAAGATACAGGAATAGGTATTCCAGAAAAAGAAATAAATGATATTTTTAATGAATTTAAACAATTAAAAAATACAAATACGGGTCTTGGTTTAGGACTTGCAATAGTAAAGTATTTAGTAAAGATGCATGGTGGAAGTATAAGAGCTGAAAATACTAACAGAGGATCTAAATTTATATTTACGCTTCCTAAAAAATAAAAGAACATTTATATGTTCTTTTATTTTTTTAAATGTAATTTAATATAAAATTTATATCTTCAATAGTTAAGGTATTTTTTAAAGAATATTCGAAAAAAATACATGTTTTTATATAATTCATAATTGTAGTGTTTTTTATTTCAATGAAAGTATGAGTATTCAATATTTTTTTAGCAAGTTCGATTATAACAGCATTTTTTATTTTTTCTTCATGAATAGATTTTAAGATAAGTTCTAAATTTTCATATTTTTTTAAATCAAATAAATTTAGAATTAATGATTCTTTTAAATAATTATTTTCATTTACTTTTAATATGTATAATGATTTTTTTAAATATTTATTAGAGAGTGTTGGCGCTATGTCTTTAATTTTTACAGAAACATTTCCCATAGTTATAGCTTTTACTTTTATATCATTTATTTTATTTATAAAATTGTAGGTTTTTCTTAAGTCAGTATTTGCATAAAAAATTGCTAAATTTGATAAGACTAGATCTTTGTATTTTTCTTCTTTTATAGTATTTAATATTTTAATAGCATCTTCAATGTTATTTAATTTTATTTCTGTTAAACATAAATCCTCTAAAGCAAAATCTCTTGAATTTTGATTTTCTATAGAGTTTGCGGAGTTTAAAGAAATATTCATAAATGTGTTTCCTATATTAATTTTTTCTTTATTAAACATATAAATAGAAATTTCTTTAAAGAGTAAGTATTTTATATAATTATTTTTTATTTCATAAGCTATATCAAGACTATTTACAAATAAATCATTGTTTAAAAAATCCAAGGCTATATTTTTAAAAGCTTTATCTCTTTCATAGTCATTTTTTATTAGCTTTGTTTTCCAATAAGCTTTAGAAAGATAATATTTGTAATTTTCATTATTTTGTTTTAAATAAAAGATTCCAATATGATTTAAAGCCAATGATTTATCAGATTCATCTTCTATAAAATTTAAAAATTCTAAAGCTTTATCAACATTGTTATTATTTAATAGTATATCAATAATTTTTTCTAAAGTAAGATCTTTTATAAAATCTATATCAATTAAGTTAACAATTTCCAAAGTTTTATTTATGTCAATATTTAAATATTCGATAGCTATTTTTTGATAAACATAGTATCTTGATATTTCACGTTTTATTTTTTTTGAAAATTTTAAAGATTCTTCATACTGCTTCTTTTGCAATAAATAAATAGAAATAAATTCATAAATAGAGTCCCTTATTTCATTGTTTTCAATATCTTTTAAGTATTTTAAAGAAATATTTAAAAAATTTTCATTAAAATATGAGGTAGCTGGAAGCGTTATATTTAAAAAATTTTCATTATTTATGGAAAAAGAATTATTTAAAATCTTTTTAGAAAGTGGAAAGTTTTTATACTTATTTATTATTAAGTTTGATTCTAAAAGATATAAATTTTTAATAAATTTATTATTTTTAATTTCTTTTATTTTTAAAATATTTTTAATTAACTTTGGATAATATTTAGCATACTCCCATGCTTTATATCCATAAAAGGTTATTTTTCCATTTTCTAAATTGGTAGACATCTTTGTTGTTTTAGAAGAAAGAATTTTAGATAATTCAGAAATAGTTTTTTGATGGAATGCAAGAGTTTCTTCTAATGATTCAAATTTGTCAGCTTTATTAAAAAAATAAATTGCATTATTAAATTCCTTTGATGTAAAAGAAATTAATGAATATAAAATTAAAATAAAGGTTAATAGCAATCTTTTCATTTTTAATCTCCTTATTGTTTAATGTAGTTTATTTAAATTAAATAAAAACTAATAATTTATCTTTCAATTTTATTATACTATATTTATTTATTATGTAAAAGTCAAAATAAAAAATTTGTTTTTTATTATTAAAAATAAATTTTATCATATTTAATACAATTATAGTATAATGAATGTACTATATAAAAGAGGTGAATTTATGGGGATAATAGTAATAGAAGGTGCAGATGGTGCTGGAAAATCAACTCAAATAGAGTTATTAATTAATTACTTTAAAAAAAATGAAATTAAATATAAGTTTATACATTTTCCTGTTATGGAAGATTCTTTTAGTGGAAAAACAATATCAAAATTTTTACGTGGAGAGTTTGGTGGAGTAAAAGAGGTCAATCCTTACTTTGTTTCAATACTTTATGCAATGAATAGAAATGAATATAAAGATCAAATATTAAATTGGATAAAAAATGGTTATACCATTTTATTAGATAGATATGTTTATTCTAATATAGCTTTTCAATGTGCAAAAATTAAAGATAAAAATAAAAAAGAAGAATTAAAAAAATGGTTGTTAGAAATGGAGTTTGAGTATTATAATTTACCTAAACCAAATTTAACAATTTATTTGGATGTTCCAGAAAATATTTTAATAAAAAGATTAAATTCTAAAAGAAGTGGAGAAGATAGAAATTATTTAAATGGAAGTGAGGATATACACGAAAAAGATTTTGAGTTGCAAAAGAATGTTATAAATGAGTACTTAATGTTAGTAAAAGAAGATGATACATTTTATAAAGTGGAAACTTATGAAAAAGATAAGCATTTGACTCCACATGAAATTTATGAAAAAATAATAAAAATAATAAAAAGTGCGAATTAAAATTCGCACTTTTTATTATTTCATAAAGGCAACAACAGCTATTGATACTCCAGCTGAAATTAAAACAGATAATAAAATATCCATGAAATCAATACCATTTGAATCAGATTTTTTTGAATTTAATTGTTTTACAGAATCAGCTAAAGCATCTATTTCATTTTTATTTTTTGATGTTAAAGATAAAACAGTGGATAAGTTTGAAGAATTTTGAGATGAAACAGATTCAATTTTTGAAATTTTAGAATCTAACAATTTTATTTTATTTTCATCAGCTTTTAAGTCAACTTTAGCATTTAAAGCAGATATTAAAGTTTTTACATCTGATATATCTTTTTTATTTGTAGAAACATTTGCGTTTAAAGCATTTAAATCTGTTCCCATATTTTCATAATTTGAAATAACAGCTGACAAATCTGAAAATTGAGAGTTCAATTTTTCAATGTCTTTTTTTAATTCAGTAACTTCAGTTGAAGTATCTTTAGGAACACTTAAAGCATCTACTTTTTTTTGTAAATTATCTAATTTTGATACGGTATATCCAAGTAATTCATAAGAATTTTTTAAATCGCTAATATTTTTTTCTAAAGATGTTGTTTTTTCATCTAAAGATGAAATTTTAGAGTTTAATAATTTAACATCATCAGATGAACCTGAGTTTGAAGATAATTTTTTGTCTAATTCAGATATTTTTTCTGCTAAAGTAGATATTAAGTTTTGCTCAATATAATCAATAGTTCTTGAAACAGTTAGAGTTAATTGATATCTATTGACTTGTTCTAATCCTTTAAAAGTACCATCTGGATATCCTTCTAATATTCCTATACTTGCAATTCTTTGAACTGCATCATAAGCCCAATGATTTACTGGGACGTCTTTAAAGTTTACAGAAAAAGCTAAACTAAAGGTAAAAATGATAATTAAAACGGACATAAGTATTCGCTTCACGGTTACACCTCCTGAGAATTTTTAAAAGCTACTACTATTTTATCATAAAAGATGGTAAAATAGTAATAATGTGATAATAATTTGATGGCACAATAATATTGATTATTGTATGGAGGTGTTTGTTTTGCTTAAAAAGACTCATAATTGTGGAGAGTTGAATGCTCAATATGAGGGGCAAGAGGTAGTATTAAATGGATGGGTAGATAGAATAAGAGATCTTGGAGGAATAAAATTTATACTTTTACGTGATAGATATGGTAAAACTCAAATATTCTTTGATCCAAATGAAAACAAAGAGTTGTATGAAAAATCTTTAACTTTGGGAAATGAGTATACTGTTGGAATAAAAGGAATTGTAAAGAAAAGACCGGATGATGCTATAAATAAAAATATGAAAACTGGTGATATAGAGATATTGGCTACTGATATAGAGATATTTTCAGAATCAGAAACTCCACCAATTTATGTAAATAAAGATGAGGATATATCTGAAAATTTAAGATTAAAGTATAGATATTTAGATTTAAGAAAAGAAAAGATGCAAAAAAATTTAATAATGAGACATAAAATAATGCAAGCATCAAGAAAATATTTATCAGAAAATGGTTTTTTAGAAGTAGAAACACCATTTTTAACAAAATCAACTCCTGAAGGAGCAAGAGATTTTTTAGTTCCTTCAAGAATAAAACCAGGTAATTTTTATGCATTACCTCAATCACCACAAATATTTAAACAATTATTAATGGTATCAGGTTTCGATAAGTACTTTCAAATAGCAAGGTGTTTTAGAGATGAAGACTTTAGAGCTGATAGACAACCAGAATTTACACAAATAGATTTTGAAGCATCTTTTGTAAAAAAAGAAGATATATTTGAGTATGGTGAAGGTCTCGTAAAAGCTATATTTAAAGAAGCAGTAGGTTTGGAAATAGAGACTCCATTTAGACAAATGAGTTATGATGAAGCTTTAGAAAAATATGGAAGTGATAAACCAGATACAAGATATGGAATGGAATTAATAGAACTTAATGAATATTTTGAAAATACGCAAGCATCATTTATAAAAGAAAAAATAGATAATAATGGAGTTATAAAAGGATTTGTTATTCCTAAAAAAGCAAAAGAATATTCAAGAAAAAAATTTGATTACTTTACCGAATCAGCAAAACAACTTGGTGCAACTGGATTGATATGGATTGCAAATGATGGTGATAAAGTAAGATCTTCAATAAAGAAAATAGCAGAAAAAGAAATACAAGATATACTAAATCATGGTATAATTGATAATGGAGATGTTATGCTACTTCTTACTGGAGATAGAAAAGAAGTTAATAAATTACTTGGTCAGTTAAGAGTAAAAGTAATAAAGGAAGAAATGGAAAAGAAATCTGGATTTGATATTTTATGGATAGTTGATTTTCCTATGTTTGCTTGGGATGAAGAAGAAAACAGAATTACAGCAGAACATCACCCATTTACTATGCCTAATTTAAAAGATTTAGAAATGTATAAAGATGATCCATTAAAGATAAAAGCAGAATGTTATGATTTAGTTATTAATGGATACGAAATGGCAAGTGGTGGTGAAAGAATATACAGAAAAGATATACAAAAAAGAATTTTTGAGATGATAGGTTTAGAGGAAAAAGAAATACAAGAAAAATTCGGATTTCTTTTAGAAGCATTTAAGTATGGAGCACCGCCTCATGCTGGAGCTGCATTAGGTTTAGATAGACTTGTTGCTGTTATTTGTGAAGAGGATTCAATAAAAGAAGTTATAGCATTTCCTAAAACAGCAACAGGATCAAGTCCAATGACAGAAGCTCCGTCAAGAGTGGATGAAAAACAATTGAAGAATTTAAAATTAAAAATAATTGAATAAAAAAGGGGGATTTATTATGGATTTTATAGTAACTTTTAATGAAATTGAAAAAGCATTTGTTATCAAAACTATCGGAGATATAGATGCATACCATTCGGCAACCTTTAAACAAAAAGTTTTAGAACATTTTAATAATACGGATAAAAAAGTGATAGCTTTAGATCTTTCGGAAGTTTCATACATAGATAGTGCGGGCTTGGGTTCGATAGTGTCTTTAATAAAAGAGTCTAAAAAAGCTAAAAAAGAATTAGTACTATATGCTCTCCAACCACAAGTAAAAAAAATATTTGAAATGACAAAATTAGACAAAATAATAAGAATAATAGATACAGAATCTGAAATATAGTTTGAGAGGATGGGAGTTTTGATACATATAGCAATTGATGGACCTGCTGGTTCTGGAAAATCTACGATAGCAAAAAAAGTTGCAGAAAAATTCAATATAAATTATTTAGATAGTGGTGCACTTTATAGAATAATAGGATATTATATTTTTAATGAAAATATTAATTTAGAAGACGCCAATGGAATAGTTAATTCCCTTGGCGATATTGATATTATCTTATCTGAAGGAAAGTATCGTTTAAATGGAAAGTTAATAGATGATCAAATAAGAACATATAATTCAGGAAAATTAGCGTCAAGAGTTGCAAAAATTCCTGAAGTTAGAAAAAAAGTAAATTATATTTTAAAATCAATTTCTTCTAAAGAAAGTACTGTAATAGATGGAAGAGATATTGGAACTGTTGTTTTACCAAAGGCAGAAGTTAAAATATATTTAACTGCATCTGCTAAGGAAAGAGCAAATAGACGATATAAAGAATTGATTGAAAAAGGTGAAAAAGTAAATTTTGAAGATGTCTATACTGAAATAAAAAAAAGAGATGAAGCTGATACAAATAGAACAATTGCACCATTAAAACCGGCAGAAGATGCCAAAATAATTGATACAACTGGTAAAAAAATAGAAGAAGTTTTAAGTGAAATATATACAATTGTTGAATCGGAGTTAAAAAATGGAAATAAAAATAGCTAAAAAAACAGGTTTTTGTTATGGTGTCGATAGAGCTTTTAATGGAGTTAAAACTCTTGCAAAAGAATCAAAAGAAAAAGTATATATTTATGGAGAACTTGTACACAATAAAGAAGTTATTAAAAATTTATCAGAATCAGGAATTGAAAAGATTGATAATTTAAAAGAGTTTCCACAAAAATATGAAAATAGTACAGTTGTCATAAGAGCACATGGAATTCCAAAAAAAGAAAGAGAACAATTGAAAAAATTTAAAAAAGTAGTTGATATGACATGTCCAATAGTACAAAATTTAGTTGATTACACAAATGATGTACAATTAAAAGGGTACTATATAGTTGTTTATGGAAAAACAAATCATCCTGAAATGATTTGTTTAAAGGGAAATGTTGACGAAAAAAAAATTAATATTACACTTGAACCTTATAAGTTAAATACAAATAAGATTTGTATTATATCTCAAACAACTGTAGATAATGATTCATTCAAAAAATTTTATATGAAAATGATGGAGATTAATAATTTTTCTGATATAATAATTAAGAATACGATATGTAAAGAAACTTCTTTTAGAGAAGAAGAAGCAAAAAAATTGTCAAAATGGGCAGAATGTGTTATAGTTATAGGTGGAAAAAATAGTTCTAATACTAGAAAATTATACAATATTTCTTTAGAGCATTGTAAAAACACACATTATGTAGAAAATTATAAAGAATTAAGTGAAAACATAAAAAATAATGAAAAAGTAGCAATCCTTACGGGATCATCTACACCACAATGGTCTATAAAAGATGTAGTTGATTTCTTAAAAGGCAATATTTCTTAATATAACAGGGAGGTTTCACAATGGAAGAAATGTCATTTGAAGAATTATTGAATGAAAATGAAATGAATGAAATCAAGAGGGGGAAACTATTTAAAGGAGAAGTTGTTAGAATAGCCAGTGATGGTATATGGGTTAGTCTTGAAGCAACTGGAGATGCACTTGTAAAGAGTGACGAATTAGTAAAAAATATTTCTGAATATAAAATTGGAGATCCTATATCAGTAGTTGTTACTAAAACTAATGATGAAACAGGTATAAATTCTGCTTCTGAAAGAAGAGCATTAGGAGAAAAACTAAGAGAAGAAATAAAAGAAGGAGCAGTTTTAAAAACAAAATTTGAAAAAAGGTTAGAAAAAGGATATCAAGTATTAATAGGTAATGCAGTTAGAGCATTTTTACCTGGTTCTTTATCTATGTTAAAACCAACAGATAAAATGCCTGAAAATGAAATGGATATGAAAGTAATATCAGTTAGGGGAAGAAGAATAGTAGTTTCAAGAAAAGATATAATTGAAGAACAACAAAGAGAAATTTATGAAAATTATAAAGAAAATATGATAGTAGAAGGAACTGTAGATAGCATTAAAAATTTTGGTGCTTTTGTTAAGTTAAATGATTATGTTAATGCTTTAATACCAGTAAGTGAAATTAGTTGGGATAAGAATGTAAATATAAATGAAGTATTAAAAATTGGTTCAAAGGTAAAAGGAGTAATAATTAGATTAGATCAAGATAAGAAAAAAATATCAATATCTTTAAAGCAATTAAAAGATAACCCTTGGACGAATATAGAAGAAAAATATCCAATAGACAGTGTTGTTACTGGAATAGTAACAAATATTTTCCCATTTGGTTTCACAGTAAAAGTAGAATCAGGTGTAGAAGGATTAGTACATGAATCAGAAGTTTTTTGGGCAAGAAGAGGAAAAATTAAAGATGTTGTTTCAATTGGAGACAAAGTTGAAGTTAAGGTTCTTGGAATAAATAGAGAAAAAAATAGATTATCTTTGAGTTATAAACAGGTTTTAGGAAATCCTTGGGAAGAAATTGAAAATAAATATAATATTGGAAATGTAGTTGGTGGAAAAGTTGAAAAAGTTTTACCAAATGGAGCTATAATAAAGCTTGAAGAAGGAATAACTGGATTTGTACATGTTTCTGAACTTTCATGGAACTTTGTTGACAATGTAGAAGAAGCTTTAAATGATGGTGATAATGTAAAAGTTAAAGTTTTAGATATTGATAAGGAAAATCAAAAAATGAAACTTTCTATAAAACAAGCAATTGAAAACCCTTGGAAAAAAGTTGTTAATGAATTAAAGGTTGGAGACTATATAAATGGAAAAGTGATTAGATATGCAGGAACTGGAGCCGTTGTTATTGTTGAAGATTATAATGTTGAAGCCTTTTTACCAGTAAAAAAAGTATCTTATGAAAAAATAGAAGATATAAAAAATGTTTTAAAAATAGGAGATTCATTAAAAGCTAAAGTATTAGATATAGAATTTGAAAATGAAGAAAAAAAAGGTAATATGGTAATAAGTGTATTAGATGTTATAAAAGATGAAGAAAGAAAAGAATTAGATGAGGCAATAAAAAAAGTAAATGAAGATGCTTAATGCCTAAGAGGTGAGAAAATGGCAGAACCAATAGTTTTAATAATAGGAAAACCAAACGTCGGAAAATCAACTTTATTTAACAGAATAATAAGAGAAAAAAAATCAATAGTATTAGATTTCCCTGGAGTTACCAGAGATCATGTTTACGGTGAGGCACGCTGGGGTGAGCGTGCCTTCACCTTAGTTGATACTTGTGGAATATTTGAAAATCCTGAGGGTATTATAGAAAGACAACAAAAACAAGTAGTCTTAAGTAGTGTAAAGGAAGCTTCTTTAGTTTTATTTGTAATTGATGGAAGAGAAGGAATAACTTCTGAAGATATACATGTAGTAGAGTTTTTAAGAAAAGCTGGAGTAGAAATAGTATTTGTTGCAAATAAAATAGAATCTTATGAAAAGTATGAAAGAAATATTCTTCCAGAACTTTATGAAATAGGATTTGGGGAACCTATTCCAGTATCAGCAGAACACAATAAAAATATTGATGAATTGATAGATACAATCTTAGAAAGATTGGAACAACAAGGAATTGACACAACTTTAAGGGAAGAAAATGATGATGAAATAGTAAAAGTTGCAATAATAGGAAAACCAAATGCTGGAAAATCATCATTGTTTAATAAAATCACAGGATTAAAAAAAGCTATTGTTTCTGATATACCAGGAACAACAAGAGATATTGTTGATGAAATAGTAGAGTTCGATGGTAAAAAATATAAGTTTATAGATACAGCTGGTATGAGAAAAAAATCAACTGTTGAATATGGAACTGTTGAAATGTATTCAATAGTTAGAACAATAAAAGCTATTGAAAGAGCTGATGTTGTTATTATTGTAGTTGATTCAACCGAAGGAATAACTCATCAAGATCAAAAAGTTGCAGGTCTTGCAGAAAACAAAGGAAAAGCAACAATAGTTGCTTTTAATAAATGGGATCTTGTTAAAAATCAATCTATTAAGAAAAAAGAATATGAAGAATATTTTGAAAAAGAATTTTATTATATAAAGTATAGTCCTGCAATATATACATCAGCAGAGAGAGGGTGGGGTATAGAAGAACTTATTGACTCAATAGATATAGTAAATAAGTCAAGAAATAGAAGAATACCAACGAGTGCTTTAAATGCAGCTTTAGAAAGATATTTGATGGTTTCTCCACCACCAGTAAAAAAGGGAAAAAGAATTAAATTTTATTATGCAACACAAGTAGATGTAAAGCCACCTGTATTTACTTTCTATTCAAATCAACCAGAAAATATTCCTAAAACTTATGCACAGAGTTTAAGAAACATGATAAGAAAATACATAGATCCTTTTGTTGGAACACCATTGTTTATAAAGTTTGCAGAAAGAAAAAAATAGTTTTTATGGAGGTGTGAAAAGGTTGACTTCGGTAATTTTGTTTTGTATACTGGGTTATGTTGCCGGTTCTATACCTTTTAGCTATATTATACCAACTTTATTTGGAAAAGACATAAGAAAGGTTGGAAGTGGGAATGTTGGAGGAACTAATGTTTTAAGAACTCTTGGATTTTTACCTGGTTTTATATCAATAATGCTTGATATTTTTAAAGCTTTTATTCCAGTTTTTGTTGCAAAAATATTCTATGGTAATATATCTTGGATACCATACTTAACAGCCTTTTTTGCTATAATAGGACATGATTATCCTATCTGGCTTAAATTTAAAGGTGGAAAAGGAGTAGCTTCAACTGCTGGAGTTATGTTTGGACTTAGTGGAATATCAGGATTGATTTTTGTTATGATATGGATACCAATAACTTTAGTAACAAAATATGTATCTGTTGCTTCAATATCAGCTTTAATACTTTCATCAATATTTAGTTTTTTTTATGATTTTAAACTTGGTATTTTAATGGTTATATTGGCTATAATTGGTACATATAAACACAAAGATAATATAATTAGATTATTAAATGGAAATGAAAATAAAACAGATATATTTAAAATTTTTAAGAAAGGAATTAAAAAATGAAAAAGTTTTTTTTAATTTCTATTCTACTTTTATTGTTTATAAATGTTTTTACAAGTGAATTAACTAAAAGAGAGTTTGATTCAAGAATAAAATTTTCAGAAAGTTTAAAACTCTTGTTTGATAATAAAAAATATGAAGCAAGAATAAAGCTTGCTGATGCAATTTCTGGAGAAGTTTATATTGAAGATATACCAAAATTTTGGTATTATGCTGCAAAACTTGATTTACAACTTGGAAGAATAGATAAAGCCAAGCAGGATTTAGATAATATCCTGCTTTTTTCTGCGCAGAATGAAAATGTTAATACATTAAAAAATTTTATTAGAAATATTGAAAAATTTTCATTAACGGATTATTCTACACCTATTTTTTTAGATATTGAAAAAATAAATGGTAATTATAAAAGTTATGAAAGGTTTTATTCACCAGTAGATGCAGAAGTTTTAAATTCTGAAATATATATATTAGATTCTACAAATAATAGAATTTTTAAGAAAAATGATGAAGAACAATGGATAAAATTACCAAAAATGACGTATTATGGAATGACTAGTGATAATAAATTAAATAGAATATATCTTGGAACAAACAAAGGAATTTATTATTTTAATTCTTATGCAAAAAATAATTTTTTTAATATAAATTTTAAAGATACTGCTGAAAGTACTACTTCTACAAATACAGAATCTAAATTATTTAAATTGACTAATGATGGTAGTTATGCTGTATTTGATGTTGATAATGCTGGAAGAATATGTGCTTTTGATTCATACAAAGGATACTTAACAATATTTGGATACGATGGTGAAATTTTACAGCAAAAAAAATTTGATTATAATGTAATCTTTACATCTGGAGTTTATTATCAAAATAAAATCTATCTTTTAGAATCAATTTCAAAACAAATATATGTTTATGATACTTTAACAAAAAGAGTTATAGATAAAGTTCAATTAGATAAAAATGATTTTTATAACTCTATTACAGTTCTTCCATGGGGACCATTATTAATTGATTCTTATAAGAAAGGAATTTTCATTTTTAATTTAGAAAATAAAAAAGTAACTCCAACAAAAATAAAAAATTTTTATGGAAAAATCAAACTAAAGTATGGAATTTTAACTTTAATAGATTCTAAAAATAGTAATGTGTATATTAAAAGAGTTGTTTCTAAAAGTAAATCTATATACAATATAAATATATATGGATTATTTTTTGATAAAGAAAAATTGAAAGTTAGTGGTAAGATAAATGTATCAGATCTTAATGGAAATAATATAGAGTATTTATTAAAAAATTTTTATGTTAATGACACTGGGGGAAGAGTTAATTTCAATTATACAAGAAATTTTATTAAAACTAATGTATATACATATAATTCAATAGAAGAATTTTTTAAAACTGGAATTTCACAAATAAAAACAGATTCTTTTATAATAACAAAGGGGAATATTAAAGAAAAACCAAAAGCTGAAAAAATAATTCCATTACTACTATCTGGAAGTTCTATTTTTTATTTAAGAGACTTAAATGATTTAACAGATGTTTTAAATAATATTATTTATACTACTGGAGGAATAATAATATCTCCTGAAGAAGAAAATTATTTAAACAAATATTTAAATTTTGCATATAATCCAGTTGATATGATTGATTATAGTTTAACTCCACCAATAGTTCAGGGAATAAAACAAACTAAAGTTACAATAAATATGAATAAACAAATACTTAGTGATACTCTTTATTACTTTACAGAAGGTGTTGGCCTTGGTGAATGATGCATATTATTATAATAAAATAGGGAATGATTTACTATCAAAAAAATCATACGATGAAGCACTTTTAATGTATTTAAAAGCAATATCGATAAACTCAAAAGAACCAATGTTTTATCATAATGCGGGTGTATGCTTAATGCTAAAAGGTGAAAGTGAAAGAGCAATCTCATTGTTTGAACATGCAATAAAAATAGGGATAAATTTAGATGAAACAAAGTATTATTTAATAAAAATACTTTTTGAATTAGAACGTTATGAAAAGGTTGTAAATAGTTCTTTACCAGAAAAAAACTTTAAAATAGATGCAATGATATTAAAGGCAAAAGCTGCACTGAGAATTAATAAAAATGAAGATGTAAAAAAAATATTGAATGAATTAGAAATTTTGGGATATACCTCACAAGAAACAGAATTAATACAAAAAATGATATAAGGAGGATTTGTATGAAAAAAATAAGTTTATTAATAGTTTTATTTGTTTTACCAATAGTTTTATTTTCATACACACTTAGAGTAGGAGATACTATTGGAATGTTTGTTTTTGGATATCCACAGTATACGATGGATTCTTTAACAATAGGTCCAGAGGGTATTATTACAGTTCCACCTATTGGAAGAATAAAAGTATCTGGTATGGAAGTTTCAGAGGTTGAAAATATAATATCAAAAAAATTACAAAACTATGTAAAAACACCAAATATAACTATTGGAATTACTCAATATGCTCCTTTTATTGTAAATATTTTTGGAAATGTATCAAGAAATGGAGTTATAAATATACAAAAAAGTTCAATAAAACTTTCAGAATTAATAGCACTATCTGGAGGATTAAAAGATTATTTATCATCATTTAATGCAGTAGTAACTTATCCAAATAATGTAACAAAAACTTATGATATTTCTTGGATATACAATGGTGGAACTGGAGAAGATCCTATAATAACAGAAAATAGTAGAGTTGTTATACCTTATGAAAATCAAAACAAAATAAATGTTTTTTCTGAGTTTGGAACAACATCATTCACATATTTCAATGGAATCACATTAAAATATATTATTTCAAAGCAAAATGTTCCTATTTCTAACATAGACGATAAAATTACTTTATTAAGAGATGGAAAAACAGAAATCTTTTCAATAGATGAAGTAATAAAAAATGAAGATGTTTTGTTAAAAAGAAATGATACTATAATTTTAACAAAATTACAAAAATATGTTTATGTAGATACAGAAAAAAAATATGTAAAAGTTAATTTTGAAAAAAACGAAGATATGACAATAAAAAATATTTTATCAAAATTGAATATAAATCCAAGCGTAATAAATAAAATAACAGTAAATTCTAAAGAATTTGATATGAATTCTAAATTAAATACAGAAGATTTTGTTAAAATAGAGTATTTAAAGAATTATGTGTACCTTTCAGGAAGTTTTGGCATATCAGGAAGAATTGCTATTGATCCACCAGAAAAACTTACATTAACAAAAATTTTATCATTAGCTCATGGATTTAAAAATGATTTTTCTGGAAAATTAGATGTCCTTTTAAATGGCAATATGAAAGTATACAATATAAATGTGAACAAAATAGAAACTTATAAAGATATTGTGTTTGAACCACAGTCAACAATAATAGCTGAAAGTGAAGAAAAAGTAGCATACATTATAGGCGATTTATCCGATTCAAGAGCTTATAATACAGGAGATACGTTGTTTGATTTATTAATAAAATATCAATTGAATGAAGCTTACAATATAAAATATTCAGTTGATGGAAATGTTGGAAATATAAAGGGAAATGAAATAGAAAAAGAAAAGAATATAGAATTAAAAGGTAAAGTAATACTTGATATTTCAAAGATAAAAGAAAATAATGTAATAGTATACAAAGAAGGAGTAACAAAAATTATAAATAAAAATAAAGTAACATTAATGGATATAATTTCTTCTGTAAATGGATTTGAACCTGTGAATAGAGGGATTTTAAAGATATATAATAATAATAAATTAATAAAATCCTACACTGAAAAAAATATTTGGAATAATACATTAGAAGAAGTACCAATGGGTTCGTATGTAATTGTACAACCAGAAACACAGTATTCTTATATAACTATTCTTGGAAATGTTTCTCCAAAATCTTTAAAAACAGATATACCTATTAAATTAACTGATGTATTATCTTCTACTAATTTTAATTGGCAAGTACAGGATGAAGTTATAGTTTATTCAGAAGATAAAAAAGATGTAGTTAATACTCAAGATATAGAAAAAATTAAAGATTATGAAGTTGAACCCGGATCCATAATATTTGTTTCTCAGTCAAAACCAAAATTAATATATGCTTTTGGAGAAATAAATAAACAAGGTGTTGTAGAGTATGTAAAAGGATTAACTTTGTTAGATTATATATTTAGAGTTGGTGGAATAAAACAAACAGGGGAACCTTCAAAGATATTTTTATTTAAAAATGGTCCAGGAAATCCACCTATAACCCTTGATATAAGTGGAATAATGAATTCAAATCCAATAAAATCTCCAATGAATCCAGTGTTAAATCCAGGAGATATAATATTTGTTCCTAAGAATGCTCTTACAGGTGTTTTTGATGTAATGAATACAGTAACAACTTTTATGAACTTTATTAAAACAGGAACAGAAACATATACAACAGTTACTAATGCTATAAAATAATTTATATTATATTTAAAAAGAGGTAGATTATCTACCTCTTTTTAAATATTTAATGAAACATATTTAAAAAATAAACTTTAATGATATTTTTTAATCTTATAACGTTAACTTTTAATTAATATATCAAACATCTCTTATTAAAATAATAGGGTTATAATATTATTAATAATTATAAAATTTAGGAAAAGGAGTGAATAATATGGCAAGAAGACCAAATCCTGAACTAAGATTAAAGAGAAAAAAAGAACTAATGAATTCAATAATAAGTATAATAAATGAAAATAGTATTAGTGCTACAACAACAAGAAAAATAGCTAATGAAGCAGATTTAACCATAGCATCTTTGCATTATTATTTTGGTTCAAAAGATGGTGCAATGGTAGAAACTGCAAGATTTATATTAGATACTTGGATAACAGACATATTAGAAGCACCAGGAGATTTTGAAAAGAAAATAGTAAAACTATTTACTCCATCAGATAATATGGCAGCTTTTTCTCAGATAATAACATATCCATATAGATCAAAAATAACATTAAAGATGATAAAGGAAATAGATGATAAATTTAATATTTTAATAAAAGATGTATTGAGAGCCAAAGGCTTTGATGTTGATGCTTCATTTACAGTAGCAGATGTTTTAAAAACGTTTTTAATAGGATTGGGATTTAAAGGTTACGTTTATCCAGAAATAATAAAGGAAGAAATTAAAGTAGTTACTGAATTTTTAAATCTAAATAAAGAAAGAGAATAAAAAAATACCCTTTTAAAAAGGGTATTTTTTTATGAAGCGTAAGATACACTTCTTTTTTCTCTTATTACAGTTACTTTTATTACACCAGGATATTGCATTTTTTCTTCTATTTGATGTGATACATCGTGAGATAATTTTTCTGCAAGAGCATCGTCTATTTTATCAGGTTGAATTATTATTCTAACTTCTCTACCAGCTTGAATTGCATAAGCTTTATCTACATATCTAAATGATTTAGCAATTTCTTCGAGTTGTTCTATACGTCTTACATAATTTTCAAGTGCTTCACGTCTTGCACCAGGTCTAGCGGCTGATAAAGCATCTGCTGCACCAACTAATATTGCTTCTGGAGTCATTGGATCAACTTCATTGTGATGATATTGAATTCCATTTACAACAGCTGGTTTTTCATTGTATCTTTTAGCTATTTGTCCTCCTACAATTGCATGTGATCCTTCAACCTCATGATCAATTGCTTTACCTAAATCATGGAAAAGAGCAGCTCTTTTTGCAAGTTCAACATTTAAGCCAAGTTCATTTGCCATTAATCCAGCAAATTGAGCAACTTCTATAGAATGTTCAAGCACATCTTGACCATAACTTGTTCTAAATTTAAGTCTTCCAAGCAACTTAATTAGTTCAGGATGAGGTGATTTTATTCCTACTCTCATTATTGCTTCTTTACCAGCTTCTTTTATAAATTCTTCAACTTCTTTTTTTGATTTATCGTATATTTCTTCTATTCTTGCTGGATGTATTCTTCCATCTGCAACTAGAGCTTCAAGAGTTCTTTTTGCTATTTCACGTCTCAATGGATTGAAACAAGATAAAACAACAATTTCTGGAGTATCATCTATTATTAAATCTGTTCCAGTTAGTTTTTCAAATGTTCTAATATTTCTTCCTTCTCTTCCTATTATTCTACCTTTCATATCATCTGTTGGTAATGTAACTGTTGACGTTGTTATTTCAGAAGTAACATCAGATGCATATCTTTGAATTGAAGTTGTAATTACCCATTTTGCATATTTTTTAGCATCATCTTCATATTCTTCTTTCATTTCTTTATACTTTTGTGCTAAAGTTTTTTCATATTTTTCTGTTACTTCGTTTAATATTATTTGTTTAGCTTCTTCCTCTGTTAAAGCAGCAATTTCATGTAATTTATTTTCTGCTTCTAATAACTTTTCTTTAATAGATTCTTTTTCAGTTTCTAATTTTTCTTTTAAAGTTTCTATATTTTGTTCTTTTCTATCTAAATTTTCTTCACGTCTAATTAATCTTTCTTCGAGTACTTTAAAATCATTTTTTTGTTTTTTTAATTCACGTTCTGCTTCATCTTTCATTTTATGTATTTCTTCACGTGCTTCTACGAGTTCTTTTTTTCTTAATGCCTTAGCTTCTTCTTTTGCTTTAATTTTAAGTTCTTCTGCATCTTTTTTTGATTGGTTTAAAAATTTTTCAATTTCTTCTTTTTTTAATTTTAAAGAACCAATAAATTTTTTATTTCCAATATAAATCCCAAAAAAAATGGATATTATACCTACTAAAAGTGCAATGAAAATGGTAATCATTTTATTAAAATCCTCCTTTATTGAATGTCAGCTATTACATAATTTATTGTTGATTGTTCAAATCCTTTTTTATATAAAAAGTTCTTAGTTTTAATTAGGTCATTATTTTTTTCATAGTATTTTTTACCTAATTCAAAAGCAATTTCATATATATTTATTTCGTTTTTTAATTGAATTAGAGTATCTTGAATTAAATATTCATCAACTCCAAGTTTTCTTAATTCCATTTGTATTATTAAAGGACCTTTTTTTGATAAAGTTAATTTGTCATATGCAAAATGGTAAGCAAAAATTTTATCATTAATTAATTTATATTTTTTTAATTTTTCAATTAATTCTAAAATTATTTCATCAGAAAATCCTTTTTCTTTTAATTTCCATAACAATTCTTTTTCTGATCTCATTCTATATCTAATTAAATATTCAGCTGATTTTTCAGCTGCTTTTATATCACTTGGATCAAAAATTTTTTTAGGCTTCTTTTTCTTCATTTTTCTTTTCATCTTTAGATTTATTTTCTTTTTTTGCTTTTTTTACTTCAAATTTTTTTCTTAATTCATCAGGTATTTTAACATTATTATTTTCTCTAATTTTATATTCCATAAAATCCATAATTTCAGGATTTTCAGTTAAATATCCAATTGCATTTAATTTTCCTTGACCCAAACTAACTTCTTCGCCAGTTGAATTAATATAAGAAAACCAAGCACCTTTTCTTTGAATTAATCCATTTTCAACAGCAAGGTTAAAAATATCGTTTTCTTTTGCAATTCCTCTTCCATAAATCATATCTACTTTTGCATCTTTAAATGGAGGTGCAACTTTGTTTTTAACTACTTTTAAAGTTGTTTCATTGCCTAAAGCATCTTTGCCTTCTTTTATTTGTGTTCCTCTTCTAACTTCAATTCTTATGCTTGAATAAAATTTTAATGCAATTCCACCAGTTGTTGTTTCTGGATTTCCATACATTACACCAATTTTCATTCTTAATTGGTTTATGAATATAACTATAGTTTTTGATTTATTAACACTACCAGCTAACTTTCTTAGAGCTTGTGACATTAATCTTGCTTGTAGTCCAACATGAGTATCTCCCATAGAACCTTCTATTTCTGTTTTAGGAACTAAAGCAGCTACAGAATCAACTACAACAATATCTAACATATTAGATCTCACGAGTGAATCAACGATTTCTAAAGCTTGTTCTCCATAATCAGGTTGAGATATTACCAAATTATCAATATCAACACCTAAATTTTTTGCATAAGTTACATCAAGGGCATGCTCAGCATCAACAAATGCAGCTACACCTCCAGCTTTTTGTACTTCTGCAAGTGCTTGAAGAGTTAAAGTGGTTTTTCCGGATGATTCGTTACCATATATTTCTATAATTCTACCTCTTGGAAATCCACCAACACCAAGAGCTATATCCAATGATAAACAACCAGTTGGTACAATACTTAATTCACGTGCTTCTACACCTTTTCCCATAATCATGACAGAACCAGCACCATGACTTTTTTCTAATTCTTTTACAAGTTTTTCTAATAAATCTTCTTTGCTAACATTATTATTGGATTTAGCCATTAATAATTACGCCTCCTTCAAAATCAATCGTGTAAAGCTTTTCATAAACTGGACCTTTTTTTGTTAATGTAGATGAATATATACATACAGAGTTTACTGGAACCTTTATTGTTTCAAAATCAATTGAACTTATGAGTTTTTTCCAGTGTTCAGGATATTTTTTAATTCTTCCTACAGTTATATGAGGTACAAATTCTTCATTTTGTACTTCTATTTCACAAAGCGAAACGGCTTTTTGTATTTCTTTATATAATCCGTGTAAAGTTTGTTGACCACTTACACCAAACCAAAAATTTTTAGGTGAATTTTCAGATTCAAAAAATCCTAAATTATTTACATCAAAAATAAATGTAGGAAATCCAGATATTCTTTCTCCTATTTTATAAGCTATTTCGGCAATTTTATGCATAGACAAATCTCCAAGAAACAAAAGTGTTAAATGTATATTTTCAGTTGTTGTCCAGTTTGCTTTGAAACCCATTTTATTTAATTTTTCAATAGTATCTTTTAATAATATTTTTAATTCTATATTTGAATCTAAAGCAATAAAGGTTCTTAATTCTTCCATAAGAATTCCCCCTAGAATATTTATGAGAAATGTTTTAAACTTTTTATAAAATAAATTATTCCTGAAATTATACTTACAGTTACTGTTGAATATATCATTATTTCGTTTAAAATATTCAAATTTATCTTTGTTATTCCATAAAAATAAAGTAAAATAATTAAACTCATTTGTAATACAGTTTTTAATTTTCCTAATTTGTTTGCAGCAACAACAATATTTTTACTTGCTAAGAACATTCTTATCCCACTCACAAATGTATCTCTTGATATTAAAATTGCTACGAACCATCCTGGAATTAATTTTATTTGCATTAATCCAACAAATATAGCATTTATCATTATTTTATCTGAAATTTGATCTATAAACTTTCCTAAATCAGTAACTTGATTTAATTTTCTAGCAATCATTCCATCGAATAAATCTGTTAAAGATGCAATGATAAATAAAATTAATGCCCATAAATAATTATTATAAATAGTTAAAATAAAGATTGGTATTGTAAAAATAGCTCTAATTGTTGAAAGTGTATTTGGAATATTTAAATTTTTATTCATCTAAAACTTCACCTTCTAAATCATATTCATAAGCGTTGTTTATTTTTACATTAATAAAATTTCCGATTTTTAAAGTTTTATTACATTTGAAAATTATATTACCATCTATTTCTGGGGCATCCATAAAAGTTCTTCCAACGTAAACATTATCGGTTTTTTCTTCAATTAATACTTTCATATTTTTTCCTATATGTTTTATCATAATTTCTTCTGAAATATCTTTTTGGAGCATCATTAATTCTTCTAAACGTTTTTCTTTAATTTTTTCATCTACTTGTCCATCCATAGTAAAGGCTTCTGTGTTTTCTTCTGGGGAATAAGCAAAGCCACCTAATTTATCAAATTCAATTTTATTTACAAAATTTAGTAATTTTTCAAAGTCTTCATTAGTTTCACCAGGAAATCCTACGACTATAGATGTTCTTAAAACTGCATTAGGATTTTTTCTTATTTTTTCAATCATTTTAAAAAGATCTTTTGTTTTTTTGATTCTTCCCATTCTATTTAATATTTTGTCTGAACCATGTTGCATTGGAACATCAAAGTATTTAACTACTTTAGGAGTATTATGTATTGTTTCTATAATTTCATCTGTTAAAAAATCAGGATGTAAATACATTACTCTTATCCAAAATTCACCTTCTATAGAGTTTAATTCTTTTAGTAAGTCAGGTAAAGCTTGTTTTTTGTATAAGTTAATTCCATAAAGTGTATTATCTTGAGATACTAATATTATTTCTTTTTTTCCATTTTTTACTAAAAATTCTACTTCTTTTTTTATATCTTCTATACTTCTACTCATTGGAGCACCCTTAAATGAAGGAATTGAACAAAAAGCACAATTTCTATTGCAGCCATCTCCAATTTTTACATAAGCATATGATGTATTTGGTATATATCTTTCATTGCATTCATATACATCCATAGGTTCAGGTAATTTAAAAAACATATTTCCATTATTTATTTTATCAAAAATAACCTGAGGAGGAACAACACCAAATAAACCATCGGCTTCCTTTAATTCTTTTTTAAAATTTTCAAAGTAACGTTCAATCAAACATCCTATTGCTATTATTTTTAAATTTTTATTAGTTTTTTTTAATTCTGCGTATCCTAAGATAGTATTTATAGATTCTTCCTTTGCAGATTCTATGAATCCACAGGTATCAATAAAAATATAATCACATTTTTTTGCATCTTCTTCATAAGAATAATTATTTTTTTCTAAAATACCTCTAAATATATCCATATCTGCATCATTTTTTGGACATCCTAATCTTACTATATTAAATTTTTTCAATATTTATACCTCCATTAAAATCCACACCCGTTTTTTAAAGCGGGTAATTTATATTTTATTACTTTAATTATACCAGATAAAATTGACAAAATTCAAAGTTTTTAAATATTTAATGAATCATAGTTATTATTTAAAATTAATAATATACAAATGTATAAATTGGCTTTTAAAAAAAAAGAATGCATTGCATTCTTTTTTGTGGCGGAGAGAGTGGGATTTGAACCCACGAATGGGATTACCATTACACGCGTTCCAGGCGTGCGCCTTCGGCCGCTCGGCCATCTCTCCAAACTCGTTTATTATATCATGTTTTTGTTAATTTAAAATAAATAGCTATTAAAAAAATAAATGGGGTGCTTTCGCACACCCAGAAAATATATCCCCCATTCCCCCTGATTATTACATATTTCCAAATTAATTATAACATTTGATTTAATGTATGTCAAGTATTTAGTAAAAAAAATTAAAAAAACAGTTTTTATAAGCAGATTTGAAACTTTTAATTGAAAGCTCATTTATAAAATTTAAATTAAAATTTTTTATTATTCCATATATAAAGGAAGCTTGATAAGAAGAAATTGCTTCTTCTAAAAATAAATTGTTTTTAAAGGAGTATATTTTATTTTTAAATAAAATATTATTTTTGGAAAAAATAATAATATTGTTTGGTACTTTCAAATTTGATTTAGGTATTTCATTATTTTTTACAAAACAATATACATTTTTTAAGTTTTCAAATTTTAATGCTTCATCAAAGGTTAAATCGAGAAAAATATTTTTCTTTTTATATATTATATAATCTAGTATATCTATATTCCATTTTTCTACTTTTATAAAAATATTTTCAATATTATTTAAAAATTCATCTAGAAAAATTGGACTTATTGTTAAATTTTCATCTCTTTTATCAGAATACACCTTACTTTCTTTTAAAATTCTAACATCAATATTATTTCCAGAAGGATTAATACTCCAAGTTATTGGAATATTTTGAGAATCAAAGTAGTTTAATATCATATTTAAAAATTCATCTTGACCTAAAAATGAAAAAACTTCTGGATAAAGTCCAGTTTTTTTTAGAAATACAGATAATCGTCCACTTCTACCTCCAACAATAGTTTTTATATTGTTGTTTTTTCCAACAATATGTTCAATATTAATACCACCTATTAAGGCTATTTCTGGAAGATTATTTTTTGAGAAAATTGATAAAAATTCTTCTTTAAAGGCTGTTTTCATTGTTATCAAATAAATTTTTTATTTTATTTAAGGAATTTAAATCTGAAATTGATTGTTTATTATTTTTTGCAATTTCTTCATAGAGTTCATTTCTATATATTTTTATGTCTTTATCAGCTTCAAATCCAATTTTTATATCACCATTATTTTCTAAAATTTTTATTTTTATAGTTTTGTCATTAGTTTTTATTATTATAGATTCACCTTTTTTTCTTGATAAAATCAACAATTTAATCAGCACCTTTTAGTACTTTAGTTCTTTTTAACTCTTCTTTTAAATCATGTTTGGTTGTATAATTGGTATTTTCAATTATTAATTGTATTCCTAATTTATTTTTTAATGAAATTATAATGGGTGCTAATAAATTTATAGTTGTATTTGTATCATTTATTGTTAATATTGATAAGGTTAAAGCATCTTTTGATGTTTTGAGTTCTAAATAGTCAACTATATCTTTTGGTAGTGTAATAGAGTAATCGGATCTTATTAATTCTGGATGAATTACAGGAAAAGCAATTTCTTTATTTTCAATAGAAGCTAACCACATTATTGGTTTGCTTTCTTCTGGAGTTAATAAAACAAATTTTTTTAAAGTTTCAAATCCAGGCATTCCATATTCAAATGTAATTATTTCTTTTTCTGATATATTTGAAATACCTAATTTTGTAGTAACATTCATTTTTTCACCTCATTGTTATCTCATAAAATCGACTAATGTTGGAGGTACTATTTGAGCGGTTGTTTTTAAAGCACTTTGAAGTACCATATTTTGCATTTTTAAATCAGTTAAAACTTTAGTTATATCAGCATCAGATTCTTTTGAAAGATATGCTGTTGTAAATTGATTAAAATCTTCCATTCTAGTTTTTGATAATTCTAGCATTTTTTCAGTGCCTCCAATTTGAGCAGTTGCAGATAAAGTTTTAGACTGTATTTCTTCAATGGCTCCAAGTTCATTTTGTATTTCATCATTTTTTCCATCAGCAAGTGCTTGTTTTAATCTATCTACAATTTGAAATGCAGTAGTTCCACTTTTTGTTACAAAAGTATCATATGCAGTTAAACCATACTCAATGTTGTATCCACCAACTGAAATTTTTTGTTTAATATTTGCACTTGGTAGTGTTTGAACTGAACCATCAGAGGATATGGGTTGTTTATCTGATTGAGCTCCTCCAAAGATGTATCTATTACCTATTTTGGTATTGGCAACAGAAATTAAATGTTCATTTAATTTTCCTAATTCTTGTACTATTGAATTTCTATCTTCATCGCTCAAAGTACCATTTGCTCCTTGTACAGCAAGTTCTTTAATTCTTAAAAAAACTGAATTTACCTCTTTTGTTGTAGTATCATACATATTTGTATAAGTTTCGGCCAAATCTATATTTGATTTGTAACGATCAATTTCTCTTATTCTACTGTCTAAGTTTGAAATTCTGGAAGCAACTGATGCATTATCTGAAGGGTATCTTACAGTTTTTCCAGAGGTTAATTGAGAATTTAAATCGGCATATCTTCTCATTACATTTTGTATATCAGATAAAGCTCTATTATTAATTAAGTTTTCAGTAACTCTCATTTATAATCATCTCCCTACTAATCCAAGTCCATTAACTACTTTTTGAATCATTTCGTCAACGGCATTTATTACTCTTGTTGAGGCATTAAAAGCTTGTTGATATTTTATTAAATTCGACATTTCTTCATCTATTGAAACACCTTTAACTCTTTCTCTTTCAGAATCAATTTGATCTTTTAAATAAGAACTATTAAGTTTCATTTTAGACGCGGTTTCACCTTGAACTCCCATTTCGGCAACTATTGAGGCTAAAAAACCTGAAAATCCATCTTTTCCATCGTTTAAAATTGGTTCCGTTTTTAACTTTGAAATTTCTTCCCAAACTGATGGATTATTTAATCCAACGGGTTCTCTTGTTGATGTTTTCCAATCTGTTGTTGATACTTTACCAAGATCAATAGAAATAGTTGAAGGATTTGATTTTATAGAATCTAAAACATCTAATCTATTTACTAATCCAAGTCCATTATCTATTTTTAAAACATTAGCTAATTTTAAAGTTTCATTTAATTGAGACATTTTTTTATCAACCGAAATTAAGGTTATATCATTACCTGTAAGTGAACTAGTATCATCATCAATTAATCCGAGAGAAGCAAATAAATAATCTGGTCCTTTTATACTTGAATTTCTTAAGTTGAAATCTATAGAATTTCCACCTCGTAGAACAAATCGCCCATTTGGTGTAAATGAAGCTGTTACACCTGTATTTAAAGCATTTATTTTTTCAGCAATATCATTTAATGTTTCCGTTTCTGGATTTAAAGTTATTTTTATACCATTAACTTCAAATGATATATTATCTCTTATATCATTACCTGTTTCATCTTTAATTATGTTATTGAGTGTAGGTTCTGATGTATCGAGGGCATCTAACTTTACTTTATCTGTTTTCATTTTACTAAATATTCCTTCTGAATCATTTATTACAACGTTATCTATATCAAAATTTTCTATTTTTTCAGTACCTGTAATGTATACATTGCCATTTCCTTCATCAGCAAAAGCTTTTAAATAACCATCTGTATCAGAATTTATAGCTTTAATCATATCTTTATAATCTATTGTTCCATCTGAATTTAAATCTGATGAAAAGTCTATAGTTGTTGTTTTCTTTTGCTTTGTTGTGGAATCAGTTATATCAAAAGAAAAAGATCCACTTACAAAGTCATCTTTATTGAATCTCATGGCAGTTATTTGTTTTGTTTTAAAACCATAATCAGAAAATAAAGTTCCATTAACATCTATTAATAAACGATTACTTAATTTTTTTTCGCCATTATTTTCAAGAGTTAAATTATCTGTTTTTGAATTATAAGCAAATTTTAAATTACTATCTATAGTTATTCCATCTGTATTTGTTGAATTAGTTATAGCTGTATTTAATGATGAAAAGTTAGTATTTCCATTTAATAAAGAAATTTTTGGCAATGAACTTGAATCTATAGATACCAATTTTGTTGGATTTAATAATTTTATTTCATCTAATCCATTAACATTAAAGCTTCTTTTACTTGTAATATAATTTACTGGTCCATTTTTTAAATATTTGTATCCAGCAATTCTAAATAATCTTGCATCATCTGTATCTTTAGAAGCGCTTATGCTTTTAAAGAAGTTAGCTCCAGTAATGCTTCCTGTTGAATCCCAGCCTTCTTGATGTATTAAATTAACACCATCAGCAAGATTTATTGCAAATTCATCTAATTTTTTTCTATATTTTGGTACAATTTCATCTCTTAACTTAAATAAAGCTGCAAATTTTCCATCTTTGAACTGAACTGGAACATTATTAGAATATACATTTATAAAGCCATTAGTTCCAGGAATAGTATAGGCTTTTAATTCTTGATAAGTTCCACCATTTAATAAGGTTCTATCTCCTATTCTAAGAGCTATTTCACCGGTTGGAAATTGATTTACATTCAAGTCAACTAATTCAGAAAGTTGATCGAGTATTCTATCTCTTTCATCCAATAAATCATTTGGTGTTGCGCCAATTAATTGTATTCCTCTTATTTTATCATTTAAATCAGCAATTCTTTTAAAATAAGTATTTATTTGATTAACTCTTGTTTTAATTTCATTATTTGTATCATCTTGTAATTGAGATAGTCTATAATCTAGATCTACCATTGTATTTTTTAATTCAGTAGCTCTTGAAACTATTTGTCCTTTAGCTGCTTCGTTTGTTGGATCTGAAATTAGTTCTTGTGTTGATGCCCAAAAACTATCAAATAAATTTCTTATTCCAGTTTCTCCAGGTTCTCCAAAGAGTTGTTCTATATAATGCAAATTTCCTTCTACATTGTCCCAATAATTATATCTGTTTGACACTTGTCTATATTGAACGTCTAAAAAATCATCACGTACTCTTTGTATATCTTTGATTTTTGAACCTGTTCCAATTTGTAGCGGAACCATAGGGTTTGTTAATGTATTCATAGGCATAGGTGGTGTTGCTATTATATTAGGCCTCTGTCTGGAATATCCTGGTGTGTTTGCATTTGCTATATTATGCCCAACAACATTCATTGCAAGTTTATGTGTATAAATACCAAGCATTCCTGTATTTAAAAGTCCAAAAATTGAAAAATCAGACATTATTATCCCCTCCAACCATTATTGCTTGGTTCTATATTTTTATTGTAACCATTTTTTCCATACGTTGTTTTTCCTGTTTTATCAATATTTATAAGTTTTATTATTAAGTTGTCAAAATTTGTTTGGAATCCAATTATTTGTCTTAGCATATCTAATTTAATAGTAAATTCGTTCATTGTTTCTACTAATTTTGCAAGTAAAATAGCAATTTCTTTGTTTTCTTTTGAAAAAAATTCAATAACTTCTTTTATATTATTCTTTATTTTATTTTCAGTGCATATTTTATTTAATATTTCATTGCGTTCTTCATCTATTTTCCAAAAATTAGAACTTTTTTTTTCAATATTTAATAATGTAGAATTTATTTCAGATACTTCTGATTTGTTTATTATTTTATTTTGAAGCTCCTCTAAAATAGAAAAAAAATCCGTAAGGATTTCTATTTCCTCGCGGATAATATCCTTTAATTTATTTAAATCCATATTATCTATCTCCTAACATTAATTCAGCAATTTTATTAGAATTTATTTTGTATAATCCATTATCAATAGCTTCTTTTATACTATTAATTAAACTTGTTCTTGTTTCTGGAAGACTTTTAGCAATTTCTATATATTTTTTGGATTCTCCAGATATTTTTAAGGGTGTTTCTATTTTTTCTTTTTTGTTTTTTTCTATAGATTTTAATTTATTGTCTTGTATTCTCTTCATATTAAGAGATTGTTGACTTTCTATCCTCCTTATATCCATATCAATCCCTCCTTTTCAAATAAATTATCGTCTAATTTTTTTAAAAGATGAGCGTTGTATGAGTACTTGATTTTAAGTTTTATTTAAGGTATAATTTCTTTGGAATTTGCACCTGTAGCTCAACTGGATAGAGCGTCGGACTTCGGATCCGAAGGTTGTGGGTTCGAACCCCGCTAGGTGCGCCATTGTTCAAGCACTTATATATAGCAAAATTTACTTAAAGGGGGAAACTCTATATGGCAGAATTAGAAGTATTAAAGGTAGCTGCTAACTCAAAACCTATTGCAGTAGCGGGGGCTCTTGCTGCAATAATAAGAGAAAAAGGTAAGGTCGAAATACAATCTATTGGAGCTGGAGCTGTTAATCAAGCTGTAAAAGCAATAGCTATTGCAAGAGGTTATGTAGCACCAAGTGGAATAGATCTTGTTTGTGTACCTGCATTTTCTGATGTTAGTATAGATGGAGAAGAAAGAACAGCAATAAAGTTTGTTGTTAAACCTAAATAAAAAACAAAAGGGTTATCCCTTTTGTTTTTTATTTAATATAGTTTCATAGCCATCCAATATTAAACTCATTATATTTATTAATTCTAATATATTTTCTGTAGAATTTATTTTTATACATAAAAAATTTTGTTTATTTTTTTCTAAAGTATCTGGGTATGAAATTATTATATCTGAATTTTTAACATTAATATTTGCTTCTTTTGATGTATAAACTCCATTTGGCAAATTTATTTCAAGGTTTAATTCAGTTATTTTTTCTACATCATTTAAAGTTTTTATTGATTCTATAAACTTTTCTTTTAAGTTTTTTTCTTCTTTTAACATTTCTATTAAACTATCAAAAGTATGTAATATTCTTAAAGTTTTTAAGGATAACTGTTCTTTAAAATCAATTAATTCTATAAATTGTTTTGTATAAAAGTGTTGTATAATTCTAAAAATTGTATTTATAAATAATTTTTCTTCTTCTTCTATTTTTGTATCTCTAGTTATAAAAATTAAAAATGAATTATTTTCTAAGTTACCAATTGGAATAATAACTTTTATCTTATCTTCTTTTAATGTTTCTAAACCGTCTACATCATCTAAGTTTAAAGGTAATGACATTTCTATGCAAGACAATAAAATTTCATCTAAGTCAATAAAATCTTTTGATGATTTTATATAACCAATTTCTGATATTTTTGTTGCTTTTAATCCATTTACTTTAAAAGTAGAAGCACTACAAAAAAGAAGTTCTGCTATACTGCTTTGTATTATATCTATAAATTTTTCTTCTTGTAACGGTTCAGATAAATTTAAAACAAGGCTTTCTATTGAAGATAGTTGATATGATAGTCTGTCAATTACAGTCATTAATCTATTTTTTTCATATAGTTCACTCTCTTTTTCAAAGGCGTTGCTTAAATATTCTATTGTATCTGTATCTTCAAAATTTCCATCGCAAAGTATATATGTTGAAAAAGGAAATTCAAAAATATTTTCAAGTTGAAATTCTGATAATATTTCTTCTAATGAAGTATATTCTAACTTAGATGGAACTATTTTTTTTGCATCTAAAACGATCCAAATATTATCGATATTTCTTATCATAACGAGTTTATTACTTTGAGTTTCAGAATAAATAAGTTGTCCTATATTAGAGTGAAAAGAAGGTGTACCTAATGAACTAACTAATTCTAAAATTTTTTTTATGTACAGCATAAAAATCTCTCCCCCTTTTTAACACTTAAGATTATACATTAACTTTTAAATATTTCAAAATGAAAAAAATAAATTTTAAAATGGCTATTTTTTCATAAAACTATTATATTTTTTTATAAAATTATGCTATAATATTCTTAAGATTAAAAAATATTGGGGGGAAAAGTATGGAAATACTAAAAGAACTTGAAGAAATGATAAAAACTCTTATGGAAAAGTATAATAAGTTAAAGGAAGAAAAAGAAGCTTTGGAAAAAGAAAGAGATGATTTATATAGTGAATATGAATCGTTATTGAATGAAAAAGAAAGTATGTTAACAGAACTAAATGGATTGAGAAACAAACATGAAGATATAGAAAAAACGTTAATACAAATAAAAGAAGAATTAGTATCAAAAATAGGTAAAGATATAGAAAAGTTAACTGAAAATAATATCTAACGGCGGTGGAAAAATTGTCCGAGGATTATAAAGTTGTAGAAATAAAAATTTTAAATGAAATTTATAAATTTAAAGTCAACGAACCACAAGAAGTTATTGATCCTATTTTAGAAGAAATAAAAGAAAATGTTGAAGATTTATCTAAAAAAATTGGAAAGCAAAAAGTAAATCATATCTTGCTTTTGTTATTGTTGAATGAAAAATTAAATAATTTAATTTTTAAGGAAAAAACACAAGATTTATTGAATGAATATAAAGAAAAAATAGAGAACTTACCAAACTTTTATGATACAAAAAGTGTTTTGTAGTGGGAGTTGATTAAATGAAAATAGGTTTTTTTGATTCTGGAATTGGGGGATTAACTGTATTAAAAAAAGTTATTAAAAATTATGGAAATAATGAATATTATTATTTTGGAGATACCTTGAGAGTCCCATATGGATCAAAACCACAAGAAGTTTTGGTTGAAATACTCGAAGGTATATTTGATTTTTTTGAAAATTTGAATGTAGATATATTGATTTCTGCGTGTAATACAACAGATTCTTTAGTTAAAATGGGTTTAGTAAAGGTAGAAAATCGAAAGTTTAAATATGTTAGTATAATAGACAATGGAATTAATCAAATTGAAAAAGGCGAAAAAGTTTTGCTTTTAGCTACAAAAAATACAGTTAACTCTGGTAGTTATAGAAATGGGTTAATAAAAAAAGGTATTAAACAAATTAATGAAAAGGCTTGTCCATTATTTGTTCCTTTGGTTGAAGAAGGATATTGGTATGGACCAATGGCTGATTCAATAGTGAAAAATTATTTAAAAGATTACGAAAATAAGTTTGATAAAGTTATACTAGGATGTACTCATTATCCAATATTAAAAAAGCACATTTTAAAAAGATTAAATGCTACAATAATAGATCCAGCAGATGGTGTTATAAAAGAATTAAATACCAAATATTTATTATTTTCAAATAAAAAAGTACCCAAGGTAAATTTTTATATAACTGGCAATGTTGAGCAATTTAAATTTTTATCAAAACGTTTTTTGAAAAAAACATACTATAATTCATCCTATTATAAACTTGATTTATTTAAAAATAAGTCTTATTTTAAAGGCGGTGAATACTTTGGAAAATAATCCTATAGTTTTTCTTATAACAGGTCTTTCCGGTGCTGGAAAGACCTTTTTACTAAGATCGCTTGAAGATGAAGGGTATTATACTGTTGATAATGTTCCACCACACTTAATAAAATCATTTTTAGATGTAACTTGTACAAGTGGAATTGAAAAATTAGCTTTAGTTAGTGATATAAGATGGAAGAAATTTAATGAACTTACGGAATGTTTTATAAATATAAAAAAGAATAGTTCATGTGATATAAGAATAAAAAAGGTTTTTTTAGATGCAGATACTCAAACTATAATTGATAGATTTAAAAAATCAAGAAGAAACCATCCTTTAGACATGCCTCTTGAAAAAGCTATAGAAAAAGAAAGAGATATATTAAATGAGATAAAAAATATAAGTGATATAATAATTGATACTTCAAATACAGAACCTTCAGAGTTTAGAAAAAAATTTTTTCAAATAATAAATGAAAATAAGAGAACTTTGAAGTTAAAAATAATTAGTTTTGGTTTTAAAAATGGAATACCAAGATCAGCAGATTATATCTTTGATGTTAGATTTTTACCAAATCCATTTTATTTTTATAAAATGTATAAATTGACAGGCTTAGATGATAAAATAAAAGATTATTTAGAAAGTTTTAAAGAAGTGAAAAAAACTGTTGATTTAATTTATTCAGATGCAAAGTTTATTCAAGAACAATACGGTCAAGCGGGTAGAATAGAAGCTGTATATGGAATAGGATGTACTGGTGGAAAACATCGTTCTGTATATATTGCACAAAAGTTGTATGAAAAATTAAAAGCTGAAGGAAAAGATGTTTCCATTGAACATAGAGATATAAATAAAGAATAAAAAAAGATAAAAAGTGATATAATGTATACAAACAATTAGTTTTTTCACATTTTGTTGAATTAATGTTTTAAAAATATAATTGTAGTGTTAATATAATTTTGATAGTATTAAGGAGAAAATAAAGTGCCTACATTTTCTGAAGAAGTAAAAATGTCGATAGTTAATACAGAATTTTTATATCCTGAAATAGAATTATATGGAGCAATCAAAGGAAAAGGCGATTTTGTAATAGATGGGAATAAAAAATATTTAAAAATTACTGTTAGCTCTCTTTCTTCTATGAAGAGAGTATATAAATTGTGTAAAAAATTATTTGGAGAATGGATAACAGCATATGTTAGAATTGAAAGAAGATTAAGAATAGGTAGAACAGGAGAAATTCTTTTAGATTTAAAGTATGCAGAAAAAATAATATTTAACATAGGAATAGATATATTTGAAGATAAAGTACCTAGTATTTTAAAAGAAGATCCAATAAAACTTGGAGTTTTTTTAAAGGGAATGTTCCTTACTACTGGATCTGTTTCTTTAAAATCATCATACCATTTAGAATTTTTCTTAGATATATCAGAAAAGTATGCGAATGATTTAATAAAAACATTTAAAGAACTTCTTGGAGTAAAATCAAATTATATAATAAAAAGTAATAAAATAAAATTGTATATAAAAGCAAGTAGAGACATTGTATCTATATTAGAAATAATGGGAGCAAATGAATCCGTTGAAAAATTAATGGATATAGTTAAAGTAAGAGAACTAAAAGGAAATGTTACAAGAACAATAAACTTTATAACAGCAAATGCTTTAAAAACAGCTGAAAGTTCTTCAAAGCAAATAAAAGAGATAGAATATATAATAAGAAATAAAGGTTTAGAAAGTTTAAATGAAGAATTAAAAAAAATAGCTGAATATAGAATGAATAATTCAGATGAAAGTTTGAGTGAAATGGCAGAAAATTTAGGATATAAAAAATCCACGCTTTACAGTAAATTAAAAAAAATATCAAAAATTTCACAAGAATTAAAAAATAATGGGGGGAATAAACAATGAAATGCCCATTTTGTGGACACGAAGAAACAAAGGTTTTAGATTCAAGACCAGGTGCAAATGGGAATTCTGTTAGACGTAGAAGAGAATGTTTAAAATGTGAAGCAAGATTTACAACATATGAAAGATATGAAGATAATAAATTAAGGTTAATAAAAAAAGATGGAAAGAGAGAATTGTTTGATAGAAATAAAGTTATGAATGGAATAATAAGAGCGTGTGAAAAAAGGCCTGTATCTTCAGAACAAATAGAAGATATAGTTGAGAGAATAGAAGATAAGTTGAAAAAAACAGGTAAAAGTGAAATATCTTCCACAAAAATAGGAGATATGGTAGTTGAAGAGTTAAAAAAAATAGATCAAGTTTCTTATGTAAGATTTGCATCTGTTTATAAGGAATTTAGAGATATAGATAGTTTTCTTGAAATAGTAAAAGACTTAAAGAAATAAAAGGAGGCTTTTTTATGGCTGAAACATATAAATTAACTAAAGAAGGGTATGAAAAATTAAAAGCAGAAAAAGATGAATTAAAAAATAGATTAATGGGTGAAATTGCAGAAAAAATAAAAAGTGCAAGAGAACTCGGAGATCTTTCAGAAAATTCAGAATATGAAGAAGCAAAAAATGAACAGGGGAAAATAGATTCTAGAATAAAAGAAATAGAATATATTTTGGATAATTCAGAAATTTTAGAAGATGAAGAAGGAAACAATACAGAAGTAAAATTAGGAAAAATAGTCAAAATTCATGATTATGGACTAAAAATTGATAAAGAATTTAGACTGGTAACACCACAAGAAGCAGATATAAAAAAAGATAAAATAAGTACAGAATCTATTATAGGAAAAAATATTTTAGGTAAAAAAATAAATGATACAGTTGTAATAAAAACCTTAAATGGAAAGAATAAAAAAATAAAAATATTAAATATACATTAAAGTTTCGGAGGTGTAAAGTGGGAAACGAAATAAGAAATCAAAGAATTAAAATGATAGAAGAATTGAGAAACAATGGATTTAATCCTTATCCATACAGTTTTAATAAAGAAATGGATGTTGAAAAAATAAAATTAAAATTTGAAGATAAAATAAATCCGGGTGATTTATTAGAAAATGAAGTTTTTTCATTTGCAGGAAGAATTATGACAATTAGAACTCACGGTAAATCAGCATTTATACATTTAAAAGACGATACAGGAAGACTACAAGTTTACATAAGAAAAGATAAAATAGGAGAAGAAAAATATGATTTTTTTAAGAAATTTATAAGTGCCGGAGATTGGTTAGGCGTAAAAGGATTTCCTTTTAAAACAAAAACTGGAGAACTTACAATACTTGCTCTTGAAATAGAGTTATTATCTAAGACAATAAGACCAATGCCTGAAAAATGGCATGGATTAAAAGATAAAGAAATAAGATACAGACAAAGATATGTTGATATGATTTCAAATGATGAAGTCATAAAAACATTTAGAACAAGATCATTAGTTGTTAGATATATGAGAGAATATTTAAATGAACGAGGATTTTTTGAAGTAGAAACACCAATTCTTCAAAATATTATGGGTGGAGCAAATGCAAGACCATTTATAACTCATATAAATGCATTTGATACAGATATGTATCTTAGAATAGCAACTGAATTACATTTAAAAAGATTAGTTGTTGGAGGAATGGAGAAAGTATATGAAATAGGAAGAATTTTTAGAAATGAAGGTGTAGATTACAAACACAATCCTGAATTTACAACAATTGAGCTTTATCAAGCTTATGCTGATTACAATGATATAATGGAATTAACTGAAAATGTATTAGCTTATATTGCAAAAAAAATTCATGGTACAACAAAAGTAATGTATGATGGAAAAGAAATAGATTTTACACCACCATTTAAAAGAATAAAAATGCGTGAATTTATTAAAGAACATTTAGGTGTAGATATTTTAGAAGACAGTATAGAAACATTAGATGCATTCTTAAAAGAAAAAGGAATAGAAGTTGAAATAAAAGAAAAGGGTAAGTATATAGATGAATTATGGGATTTAGTGGAAGATAAAATAGTACAACCAACATTTATTATAGATCATCCAATAGAAATATCACCACTTGCAAAAAAACATAGAGAAGATCCAAGATTAACAGAAAGATTTGAATTAATAGTTAACGGAACAGAACTTGCAAATGCATTTTCAGAATTAAATGATGCAATTGATCAACTTGAAAGATTTAAAAAACAAGAAGAATTAAAAGATCTTGGTGATGATGAAGCTCAAGTAGTTGACTATGATTTTGTTAGAGCTTTGGAATATGGCTTACCACCAACTGGTGGGCTTGGAATAGGAATAGATAGATTTGCAATGTTTATGACTAATACAACTACAATAAAAGATATAATACCATTTCCACTTGTAAAAAATGTAAAATTTGAAGATGAAGAAGCATATCTTGATGAAGAACATAATGGTTAATAAATAAAAACATAATGTTAAAAAATAGATAACTAAGGATTCTGTATTGTATAATATATAAGTGGCAATCAAAAAACAAAAAATAAAAGAATATTATAAAAATTGAGAGGAGGAACAAAAATGTCTAAAAAATGTGATATATGTGGAAAAGGACCTGTTGCAAATGGTCAAAGATCCGGACACTCTCTCGTTTCAACAAGAAGATGGTGGAAACCAAATATTCAGAGAGTAAGAGCTGTAATGAGTGATGGTTCAGTTAAAAGAGTACATGTATGTACAGATTGCTTAAGAGCAGGAAAAATAAAAAGAGCATAATAAAAAAAGATTGGATAAAATCCAATCTTTTTTTATTATGTAAAAGATATAATATTAATTTATTCATTTTTTCCACTGTTTGCTTTTAATTTCAAATATTTTTGTAATATTCACATATTATGTGAGTAATTTGATAAAATTTATAACAAAAAAGCGTTGGAATAAATCCAACGCTATTGGTGCGCTCGGGTGGGCTCGAACCACCGACCGCCCGGTTATGAGCCGGAAGCTCTGACCAAACTGAGCTACGAGCGCAATTACGAGACTATTATAACACGCCAGTTGAAGTTTGTCAATAGTTTTTTTGTATTAATACAAAAAAATAATATAAAGTTTATATTTTTGAAAAAAAGAAAGGTCTTAAAAAACATTTCTTCAATAATTTAGTGTGGGAATAATATTTCTGCAGAAACCCAAAATAAAATAAATGCACCTATTCCAGTTGATATAAAAACTAATATAGATCTTTCTTTGTTTTTTAAAATACTAATAATACCTGTGAAAAATGAAAAAATTCCAGATGCTGCTGCTAAAAGAAATGGAATAGTTAGTTTGAGATTACTAAAAAAGGTTTGACCACCTCTTTCACCGAGTTTTATGAATAAGAGGAATATACTAAAAAAAGCAAAAAACAAAATAATAGAATAAATAGATAATTTAGAAAGTTTTTCTTTCATATTTATCACCTCCTCATATTATCACAAAAAAATTAAATATAAAAAAATTAAAAATTTAATCAACAAACTTTACTGCTGTTCCATAAACTATAACTTCTGCAGCACTAGCCATTATAGCACTTGTTGCATATCTTATATTTATAATTGCATCAGCATTTAATTCTTCTGCTTCTTCAACCATTCTTTTAGTAGCTATGGCACGTGCTTCATTCATCATTTCTACATAAGCAGTTATTTCTCCACCAACAAGAGTTTTTAATCCGCTCATTATATCTTTTCCAACATTTTTTGAACGTATAGTTGATCCTTTTACTATTGAAATAGTTTCAAGTTTTTTTCCACTTATAAAATCAGTATTTACTAAGATCATCTTTTTCCTCCTTTTTTATTTCTTTTATTCTGTTAAACATTGTAATAATTAATGAAATTATAAAAAAAACTAATAATCCTATTACAACAAAGAAAATAGCATTTGTAAAAAAATTCCCTTTAATGCTTAAAATTGAGGTTATTATTCCAAATCCATAGATAATAAATAAAATTAAAAATATAATTGTTATAATTATTGTGGTTATAATACCTTTGATTTTAATCACCTCCATATTAAGTATAAAAAAGATAAAAATATTCTTATATCATTATAATTATACAACTTTAAGTATATTTTTCAAAATATACTAATATAATAAAATTTTTAAATGATTTATTGTAAATATCATTATATATATTTTTTGTTAAAAAAATCACTATATTTATAAAAATGCATAAAATGAAGATTATTTTAGATAATAAGTTATAAACAGTATGAAGTTTTTAAATTTATATTTTGCAGATATGTAACTTTTATGATATAATTTTCATGGGAGGTGATATATTTGAAGGTTATTAATGCCAAAGAAGCCATTGAAAAAGTAAATAATGGTGATAGTGTAATGATTGGTGGTTTTTTGGGTGTAGGAGCTCCAGAAACTCTTGTTGATGAGCTTATAGCACAAAAAAAATCTGATCTTGAGATCATTGGTAATGATACAGCATTTGTAGACAAAGGAATAGGAAAGGTTGTAGTCAACAAATTAGCAAGAAAAGTTGTAGTTTCTCACATAGGAACAAATAAAGAAACGCAAAGACAGATGATAGAGAATGAACTTGAAGTAAAGTTAGTTCCACAAGGAACCCTTGCAGAACAAGTGAGAGCTGGTGGAGTTGGACTTGGTGGAATATTAACTCCAACTGGAGTTGGAACAGAAGTAGAAAAAGGAAAACAGGTAGTTGAATTGAATGGAAAAAAATACATATTAGAAGAAGCCATTCATGCAAAAGTTGCTTTAATAAAAGCTAAAAAAGCTGATTATTTGGGAAATCTTCAATTTTCTTTAACTGCAAGAAACTTTAATCCTTTGATGGCAATGGCTGCTGATATAGTAATAGCAGAAGTTGAAGAAATTGTACCAACAGGTTGTATTCCTCCAGATAGTGTACACATTCCAAGTGTGGTTGTGGATTATATAGTAGTTGGGGGTGCTAAATAATGGATACTAAAATAAAGATTGCAAAGAGGGTTGCAAAAGAATTAAAAGATGGAAACTTGGTAAATCTTGGAATAGGTCTCCCAACACTCGTATCAAACTATATACCACAAGGAGTACATGTGTTCTTTCAATCTGAAAATGGAATAGTTGGTATGGGACCAGTTCCAAAAGAAGGGATGGAAAATGGAGACTTAACAAATGCTGGTGCTGGTTACGTAACTGCCCTTCCTGGAGCAATGGCTTTTGATAGCGCATTTTCATTTTCATTAATAAGAGGAGGACACTTAGATGTAACCGTTCTTGGAGGTCTTCAAGTAGATGAAGAAGGTCACCTTGCAAATTGGATGGTTCCTGGAAAGATGATACCTGGAATGGGCGGAGCTATGGATCTTGTAACTGGTGCAAAAAAAGTTATTGTTGCTATGACTCATACAGCAAAAGGAAGAGCAAAAATAGTAAAAAAATGTACACTTCCTTTAACTTCAATTAGAAAAGTAGATTTAATAGTAACTGAAATGTGCGTTATTGAACCTACTGAAAAAGGTCTTTTATTAAAAGAAATATCAGAAGGATTTACAGTCGAAGATATAAAAAATGCAACTGAAGCAAAATTAATTATTCCAGAAGATTTGAAAGTTATGGAGGTTTAAAACATGGAAAAAGTTATGATAAGAGTTAGAATGAGTTCTCATGATGCACACTATGGAGGTAACTTGGTTGATGGAGCAAAAATGTTACAACTCTTTGGTGATGTTGCAACAGAACTTTTAATAAGAAATGATGGAGATGAAGGATTATTTAAAGCATATGATATGGTTGAATTTATGGCGCCAGTTTATGCAGGTGATTTTATAGAAGCAACTGGTGAAATAATTAAAACAGGTAATACATCAAGAAAAATGATTTTTGAAGCAAGAAAAGTGATTGTTCCAAGACCAGACATTTCTGAATCGGCAGCCGATGTTCTTGAAGAACCAGTTGTAGTTTGTAGAGCAAGTGGAACATGTGTTGTACCAAAAGATTCACAAAGGAAGTGAAATAATGGAAAAATTAATAATAACGGCAGCAGTTACTGGTGCTGAAGTAACAAGAGAGCAACAACCAAACTTACCATTAACTCCAGATGAAATAGCAGAAGAAGCATTGAAGTGTTATGAAGTAGGTGCTTCAATAATACATGTTCATGCAAGAGATAAAGAAGGCAATCCAACACAATCTTATGATGTTTATAAAGAAATAAAGGAAAAAGTTGAAAAAAAATGTAATGTTATTTTTCAACCATCGACAGGTGGTGCAGTTTGGCATAAGTTTGAAGAAAGAATGCAACCATTAAAGTTAAATCCAGAAATGGCAACATTGTCTGCTGGAACAACAAATTTTGGAGAAGACATATTTGTGAACAGTTCTGAATACATAGAAAAGTTTGCAAAAGAGATGTATGAAAGAAAAATAAAACCAGAAATAGAAGTCTTTGAAAGAGGACACATAAACAACGCTTTAAGATTATTAAAAAAAGAAATTTTAAGAACACCAATACATTTTGACTTTGTTATGGGAGTTCCAGGAGCTATTCCAGGAGAAATAGATGATTTATTGTACTTAGTAAATCATATTCCACATGGTAGTACTTGGACTGTTGCAGGAATAGGAAGGTATGAACTTTCACTAGCTGTTCATGCAATACTCATGGGAGGTCATGTAAGAGTAGGTTTTGAAGATAATATTTATTATAAAAAAGGAGAATTAGCTACTTCAAACGCCCAACTAGTTCAAAGAATTGCAAATATTTCAAGAGAACTAGGAAGAGAAGTAGCAACGCCAGAAGAAGCCAGAAAAATATTAGGAATTGGAGGTAAGTAAATATGGAAAAAGGATGCCCATTCGGAACACACAGAGTTATTGAGCCTGTTGGAATGCTCCCACAAGCTGCAAAGAAAATTGACAACACCATGCAAATAAGATCCAATGAACTACTCATTGATGTTCAAACTTTGAATATCGATTCAGCAAGTTTTACACAAATAAAAAAAGCTTGCGAAAAAGACATATCTAAAATGGAAAAAATGATTTTAGATATAGTAAATGAAAGAGGAAAGATGCAAAATCCAGTTACGGGATCTGGAGGAATGCTCATAGGAACTATAAAAGAAATAGGCCCTGATTTTCCAGATAAAAGCTTAAAAATTGGAGATAAAATAGCTACATTAGTTTCATTATCTCTTACTCCACTAAAAATTGAAAAAATAAAAAAAGTGAATATCAACAATGATCAAGTTGATATTGATGGACAAGCTATTTTATTTGAAAGTGGTTTGTATGCTGTTTTACCAAATGACATACCAGAAAAATTAGCTTTAGCAGCTCTCGATGTTGCAGGAGCACCTGCTCAAGTTGCAAAACTTGTAAAACCTGGTAATACTGTTTGTATAATAGGCGGAGGTGGAAAATCCGGAGTATTGTGTTCTTATGAAGCAATGAAACAAGCTGGAAAAGATGGAAAGGTAATAGTTGTTGAATATTCAGAAGAAAATGCAAAGAGAATAAAAGATATGAATCTTGCACATCATGTAATAGTTGCTGATGCAACAAAACCAGTTGAAGTGTATGAAAAGGTTAAAGAAGTTACTGATGGTGAATTTTGTGATATAACAATAAACAATGTTAATATAGAATCGACTGAAATGTCCTCAATTTTAATTACAAAAGATGAAGGTATTGTTTACTTCTTTTCAATGGCAACATCATTCACAAAAGCGGCTTTAGGTGCTGAAGGCGTTGGAAAGGATATAACTATGATGGTTGGAAATGGTTATACAAAAGGACATGCTGACTTGACCCTTCAGATAATAAGAGAATCTGAAGATATAAGAAATCTTTTTGAAAAATTATACGTATAAGGGGGATATAATATGAGATCATATAAAGAAATACCTTTATGGAAAGATGTAACTGATGAACAATGGAATGATTGGAAATGGCAAATTCAAAATAGAATAACAACAGTAGAACAATTGAAACAAGTAATAAACTTAACTGAAGAAGAAGAAAAAGGTGTACACAATGCACTTAAAACATTGAGAATGGCAATAACTCCTTATTATGCTTCTTTAATGGATCCAGATAATCCAAAGTGTCCTATAAGAAGACAAGCTGTTCCAAGTGCAAAAGAAATAATAAAAGGAGAATGGGATATGCTCGATCCACTTCATGAAGATGAAGATTCACCAGCTCCTTGTATTACTCACAGATATCCAGATAGAGTATTGTTTTTAATAACAGATATGTGTTCTATGTACTGTAGACATTGTACAAGAAGAAGATTTGCTGGTCAAACAGATGCATCAAAGAAGATGGAAGAAATAAATCAAGCAATTGATTATATAAGAAGAACACCACAAGTAAGAGATGTATTGCTCTCTGGTGGAGATGCATTGATGGTAGGAATACCTATGCTTGAATACATATTAAAAGAATTAAGAAAGATAGATCACGTTGAAGTTATAAGAATAGGTACAAGAACTCCTGTTGTATTCCCACAAGTTATAACTGATGAACTAGTTGATATGTTGAAAAAATATCATCCATTGTGGTTAAATACACACTTTAATCATCCAAAAGAAATAACTCCAGAATCAACAGAAGCTTGTAGAAAATTAGCAGATGCAGGAATACCTTTAGGTAACCAAAGCGTTCTTTTGAGAGGTATAAATGATAGTGAATTTATAATGATGGAACTTGTTCACAGACTTGTTGAAATTAGAGTAAGACCATACTACATTTATCAATGTGATCTTTCACAAGGTATAGAACACTTTAGAACATCTGTAAGTAAAGGAATTGGAATAATAGAAGCACTCATGGGACATACTTCAGGTTTTTGTATTCCAAGTTTTGTTGTTGATGCCCCAGGTGGTGGAGGAAAGACGAGAGTTATGCCACAATACTTAATATCTCAAACAGATAAAACAGTTATTTTAAGAAACTACGAAGGAGTTATAACGACTTATCATGAACCAGAAGATACAACAACAGATGTAGATGATTCAGAATATAGAAAAAAATATCAAATTCATGGTGTTGCTGGATTATTCCACAATCACGAACATATAAGTTTGGAACCAGCAAATCTTGAAAGACATAAAAGATCTCATCATGAGAAGGTGTAATTATGAAGTATGAAGATATAAAATTAAATGATATATATGAAATAGAAAAGACAATAACATCAAATATGGTAGAAACCTTTGCCGAGATAACTGGGGATAAAAACCCAGTTCATCTTGACGAAGAGTTTGCTAAAAACAGTATATTTAAAGCAAGAATTGCTCATGGTATATTAGTTGTTGGACAAATATCAGCTGTTCTTGGAATGGAATTTCCTGGACCAGGAACTATATACTTAAAGCAAGATACTAAATTTTTAAAACCTGTATATATAGGTGAAAAAATAAAAATATCTGTTGAAGTAAAAGAAAAATATGATGAAAAATCAAGAATTCTATTATCTACAAAAGTTTTCAATGAAAAAGGAAAACTTGCAGTTGATGGAGAAGCATTAGTTCTTTTTAAAGGAGAATAAACTTTGCCTTTTATAGAAGAAATAAAAAAATTAAAAAGTTTATCGGTTGTAGGACTTCAAAAAAATACTGGAAAAACGGAAACTTTGAACTATATAATAAAGAGATTAAAAAATGAAAATATAGGAATGACTTCTATTGGAATAGACGGTGAAAGTACAGATCAAGTGACTCAAACACCAAAACCAGAAATAAAAATATACAAAAATATGATATTTGCAACTGCTGAAAAATTTTATAAAGCCAAAAAATTTACTTCAGAAATCTTAGATGTGAGTGCTAAAACGACATCAATAGGAAGAGTTGTGATTGCACGAGCTCTTGAAGAAGGAAAGGTATTGTTGGCAGGTCCACAAGATACTGTGTGGATAAAACAGACAATAGATAAGATAAATGGTTTTGGAACAACCTTAACACTGGTTGATGGTGCAATATCGAGATTGAGTCCATCTTCACCTGCTATAACTGAAGGAATGGTTCTTGCCACTGGAGCTGCTCTAACAATAAATATGAAAGAACTTGTAAAAAAAACTAAGCACACGATAAACTTAATAAATATTGAAGAGTTCGGTATGACTCATCTTAAAAGCTTAAAGAATGGTGTGTATATGATAAATGAAAGTAAAGAAATAAAAAAACTTTCAATAAAATCAATATTGAACTTTGAAAAATTAGAAGAAGATTTTTTTTCTTATGGAAATACAATATATACAACGGGCTCAATTACAGACAAGTTCTTAAAATATTTATCAAAACAAAAAAATATAAAAAAAATAACAGTTGTAGTAAAAGACTTTACAAAAATTTTTGTAACTCCAGAAGTTTTATCTATATTTAAAAAACGTGGTGGAACCTTAAAGGTATTAAAAAAAACCAAGTTAATTGCTGTTACAGTAAATCCAACATCACCAAATGGATACACTTTAAATTCATTAGAATTAAAAAATAACATACAAGAATTGACTACTGTTCCAGTAATAAATGTAAGGGAAGAAACAGTATGAAAAATAAAAAGATAATAGGTTTAGAGTACATATTTAATACATTAGAGTTGATAACTCCAATAGGTTATAAAAAATTAAAAAAATTAGAGTTTTTGACTGATGAAAAAGAAATAAAAAAAGAAATAAACGCAACTAAAGAAGTTTTTGAATTTTACATGAAAAATAAAAAAAAAGTATCTGAAATTTGTCATTCTTTAATGAAAGTTAGAGATATAACAACAACTATAAAGAGATTAAAGAATGAATATATATTAGATGATGTAGAATTATTTGAAATAAAAACTTTTTCAATAATTTCAGAAGAATTAAGAGAACTAATAAAAAATGAAATAAGTATCATATCTTTGGATTCTTTAAATGAAGTCGTTGAAATTCTTGATCCTGAAGGTTATAAGATACCATCATTTTATATTTGTGATGAATATTCAGAAGAATTAAAAAATCTTAGAAAAAAGAAAAGTAAGGCTTCAGAGGAAGAAAAAGAAAAACTTTACGAAATAGAAGTTGAGCTCGAAGATGAAATTAGAGAAAAGCTAACAAAACAGCTAATAAAATATTCTAAAAACTTAGAAAGTTGTATAAATAAAATAGCTTATTTAGATCTTTTAATTGCAAAAGCAAAACAAATAGAAAAATTAGATCTTTGTGAACCAGAGATATCAGAAGAAACAGAATATAAAAGTTTTTTTAATCCAGAAATAAAAGATATTTTAGAGAAAAAAGGGAAAAGATATCAAAAAATAAATGTAAATGTAAAAACAGGAGTAAATATAATTACTGGTGCAAATATGTCTGGAAAAACAGTTATTTTAAAAACATTAGCACTTTGTCAGTATATGTTTCAAATGGGATTTTTTATTCCAGCAGAAAGTGCAAAGATAAGACCAGTAAAAAAAGTATTTTTACAAACTGGAGATTATCAATCTTCTTTATCTGGATTATCTTCGTATGCATCAGAAATGATTCAATTGAATGAAGCTTTAACGTATTCAAAAAAAGAAAAATCATGCTTAATATTATTAGATGAACTAGCAAGAAGTACAAATCCTCATGAAGGAAAAGCAATAGTTAAAGCAGTAATAAGATACTTAAATAGCAATGATTCGCTTACTTACATAGCAACTCATTACAATGTTACTAAAAATGAAAATGTAAGAAAGTTGAGAGTTAAAGGATTAATAAAAGAAAAATTAAATGAATCAATAGATCATAAAAGAATAGATGAATACATAGACTATGCATTAATAGAAGATGAAGAAGATAAAATTCCAGAAGAAGCTTTAACAATAGCAAAACTATTGAATATAGATAATGAATTGATAGATATTGCAGAAAAAATACTAAAAAAGGAGGGTTTAGATGAAGAGTAAACTCGGACTCGACCTTAATAAAATAGAATACGCAAGAAAACTTTCAAAAGAAATAGCACTTGATGTTCAAAACTTTGTAGAAAAGCATACTACAGTAGCAGTAGAAAGGACAATATGTAGATTATTAGAAATAGATGGTGTTAACAATGAAGATGTACCATTACCAAACGTTGTTGTGGATCAATTAAAAGAAAATGGAGTTTTATCTGAAGGTGTGTTATTTTTTATGGGAAACGCTATGATAGAAATGGGATTAACTCCACAAGAAATAGCAGAAAAAATAGCAAATGAAGAATTAGATATAACAAAATTGAAGATGAATCCAATTGAAAAGATAAAAGAAACAATAGAACCAAATATAAATGCAACTGTTGAAAAACTTAGAAAAAACAGAGAAAAAAGAAATGAATATTTGAGTACAATAGGTGAAGGGTCAAAACCTTATTTATACGTAATAGTTGCTACAGGAAATATATATGAAGATGTTGTTCAAGCACAAGCTGCAGCAAGGCAAGGAGCAGATATAGTTGCAGTTATAAGAACAACAGGACAAAGTCTTTTAGATTATGTTCCATATGGACCAACAACAGAAGGTTTTGGAGGAACAATGGCAACACAAGCAAATTTTAAAATAATGAGAGAAGCACTCGACGAAGTTGGAGAAGAAGTTGGTAGATACATAAGACTTTGTAATTATTGTTCTGGATTGTGTATGCCAGAAATAGCAGCTATGGGTGCATTTGAAAGACTTGATGTAATGCTCAATGATGCTCTTTATGGAATATTGTTTAGAGATATAAACATGAAGAGAACTCTTGTTGATCAGTTTTTTTCAAGAGTAATAAATGGATTTGCAGGAGTAATAATAAACACGGGAGAAGATAATTACTTAACAACAGCAGATGCTGTTGAAGAAGCTCATACAGTTCTTGCATCAGATTTTATAAATGAACAACTTGCATTGATGGCAGGAATACCTGAAGAACAAATGGGATTGGGACATGCATTTGAAATGAATCCAGAATTAACAAATGGATTTTTATATGAATTAGCTCAAGCACAAATGTTGAGAGAAATCTTTCCAAAGGCTCCATTGAAATATATGCCACCAACAAAGTTCATGACAGGAAATATATTTAGAGGTCATGTACAAGATGCACTATTCAATGAAGTATCAATATGGACTGGACAAGGAATACAACTTCTTGGTATGTTGACAGAAGCTTTACATACACCATTTATGTCTGATAGATATTTATCTATTGAAAATGCAAAGTATATATTCAATAATATGAAAGATTTAGGAAGTGAAGTTGAATTTAAAAAAGATGGAATAATTCAACAAAGAGCACAAAAGGTTTTAAATGATGCTACAGAATTGCTTGAAAAAATGGTAGAAGATGGTCTATTTAAATCACTTGAAAAAGGGACCTTTGCAGCTATAAAAAGACCTATTGATGGTGGAAAAGGTTTAAATGGAGTTGTGGAAAAAGGTAACAATTATTTTAATCCATTTATAAAAAAGATGTTAGAAGGTGAAAGACCATGAGCGGTGGATTATATTCTATGAGTAGTAAAGACTTTGATAAAACATTGAATTTAAAAGCTATAAAACCATATGGAGATACAATGAATGATGGTAAGACACAATTGAGTTTTACGCTTCCAGTACCCTATGGAGATGAAGCATCAGAAGCAGCAAAGCAATTAATGAAAAAAATGGGGTTTGAAAATCCACAAGTTGTGTATTCTAAAGAATTGACTAAAGGTTTTACATACTTTGTATGTTATGGAAGCTGTACTCATACAGTAGACTATACAACAATTCATGTACCAAAAGTAGAATCTACAACTTGGAGTATGAAAGAAACAGACGAATATATAAAAGAACATATAGGAAGAAAAATAGTTATAATAGGTGCAAGTACAGGAACAGATGCACATACTGTTGGAATAGATGCAATAATGAATATGAAGGGTTTTGCGGGTCATTATGGACTTGAAAGATATAAAATGTTCGAAACATTAAATATGGGAAGTCAAGTTTTAAATGAAGACTTTGTAGCAAAGGCAATAGAAATGAATGCAGATGTATTATTAGTTTCTCAAACAGTAACACAAAAAGATATACATATAAAAAATTTAACTGAACTTGTAGAAATTTTAGAAGCAGAAGGAATAAGAGATAAGGTAATATTAATTGCAGGTGGACCAAGAATTTCTCATGAATTGGTAAAAGAACTTGGATATGATGCTGGATTTGGACCAAATTCTTATGCTGATGATGTTGCATCTTATGTTGCACAAGAAATGGTTAGAAGAATAGAAGGGGGAAATGAAAAATGAGAATGGAAGATAAAATTTGTGTCGTAACAGGTGGAGCAAGAGGAATTGGTGAAGGTATAGTAAGAAAGTTTGCGCAAGAAGGTGCAAAAATGGTTTTTGCTTGTGATATGAATATAAATGAAGAATTAAATAAGGTAGAAAATATAAGAAGTGTAAAATTAGATGTTACGGATAGAGATGCAATAAAAGAATTTGTAGATAAAGTTGTAGAAGAATTTGAAAAAATAGATGTTTTAGTAAACAATGCAGGAATAACAAAAGATGCATTAATTCAAAGAATGAGTGAAGAAGCATGGGATGCAGTTATAAATGTTAATTTAAAAGGTGTATTCAACATGACTCAATTCATAGCTCCTATAATGATAAAAAAAGGAAAAGGCAGTATAATATCTACTTCATCAATAGTTGGTGTATTTGGAAATATAGGGCAAACGAACTATGCAGCAACAAAAGGTGGAGTAATATCAATGACAAAGACATGGGCAAAGGAATTTTCAAGAAAAGGTGCTCAAGTAAGGTCAAATGCAATTGCTCCAGGTTTTATAAAAACACCTATGACAGAAGCTATGCCTGAAAAAATATTAAATTCAATAGCTGAAAAAGTACCTCTTAAAAGGATGGGAGAAGTTGAAGATATAGCAAATGCTGCGCTTTTCCTTGCAAGCGATGAATCGTCGTATGTAAATGGTCAAATTCTTGGTGTAGATGGAGGACTTGTAATATAATAAACTTCCGGGATTTTCTCGGAAGTATTTTGGATAGTTTGTGATATTGAGATTGATTTCACTTGAATAAAAAGAAAATATTCAAAGGAGGAAAAAACAATGAGAAAAATATATATAGTAGAAGCAAAAAGAACAGCAGTAGGAAGTTTTGGAGGAGCATTAAAAGACTTAACAGCATCGGAGTTAGGAGCAATAGCAATAAAAGAAGTGATAAAAGATGTTGATCCAAAAAATATAAATCAAGTAGTAGTAGGAAATGTATTACAAGCAGGACAAGGGATGGGACCAGCAAGACAAGCATCGATAAAAGCAGGTATACCAGTAGAAGTGCCAGCATACACAATAAACATGATATGTGGAAGTGGAATGAAGGCAATAATGCTTGCAGCAAATGAAATAAAATTAGGAGCAGACTTGGTAGTAGCGGCAGGAATGGAAAGCATGTCAAATGCACCATACAACTTACCTTCAAAATCAAGATTTGGAAGTAAGTTTGGAGATATGAAAGTAACGGATCATATGATACGAGAAGGACTTTGGGATGTATTCAACGACTATCATATGGGAGTAACAGCAGAAAACTTAGTAGAAAAGTATGGAATAACAAGAGAAGAAATGGATGAACTATCAGCAATGAGTCAAAATAGAGCAGAAGAAGCAATAAAAGCAGGGAAGTTTAAAGATGAAATAATACCAGTAGAAATAAAAACAAGAAAAGGAACAGTAACAGTAGATACAGATGAATATCCAAGATTTGGAACAACAGTAGAAAAACTAGCAAAATTGAGACCAGCATTCAAAAAAGATGGAACAGTAACAGCAGGGAACTCATCAGGAATAAATGATGGGGCAAGTGCAATGCTATTAGCATCAGAAGAAGCAGTAAAAAAATATAACTTAAAACCAATAGCAGAAATAGTGGCATACGATCAAGGAGGAGTAGATCCAGCATACATGGGAATGGGACCAGTTGCAGCAATAAGTAATCTCTTTGAAAAATATACAGAATATGAATTAAAAGATATGGAATTATTAGAATTAAATGAAGCCTTTGCAGCACAATCATTGGCAAATATAAAGGCACTTACAGAAAAGTATAACTTAACAAAAGAATGGTTTACTGAAAGAACAAATGTAAATGGAGGAGCAATAGCAATAGGGCATCCAATAGGAGCATCAGGAAACAGAATAACAGTAACATTGATACATGAAATGAAAAAGAGAAATTTAAATATAGGATTGGCATCATTGTGTATTGGTGGAGGTATGGGAACTGCTATTGTTATTAAAAATGTTAAATAATTAAAAAGGTGAGATTAATATCTCACCTTTTTAATTATTATCCAATATACCTAAACTTTCAATTGAATCTAAAAGTAAAAGTTTTTTTTGTATATCAGAGATATTTTTTTCATCAATGTTTTTAAAAGTAAAGTATAAACGTCCTTCATCTTTTTGAGAGAGATCGGCATTTACTAAATTAAAATTTGTTTCTGATATTTTTTCTAAAATTTTTTTATGAGATTTGTTTTCTTTTAAAACAATTTCAATTGTAACTTCGTCAGTCAAATGTTTTGAAATTTTATTAAAAGAAAGAACTATTAAAGTTATAATTAAGGCTACACTGCCAATAAAATAAGAACCACTACCAAAGGTAATACCAATTGAAGCTGATACCCATAAAGTTGCAGCTGTGGTCAGTCCTTTTACCTTATTTCCATTTTTTAATATAGTACCGGCTCCAAGAAATCCTATACCTGAAACTACTTGTGCAGCTATTCTTCCAGGATCACCAGCTTTAGTTAAAGGGTCATAAAAAATATCCATAGAAAGTATAGTTAAGATTGCTGATCCTAGAGCTAGAAGAGCGTGTGTTCTGATTCCAGCAGGTCTATTTATTTTTTCTCTATTGTAACCAATTGCACTACCAGCAAAAGATGCTGTTATTATTCTAATTATTATATCTATATAATTCATAAAATCACCTACTTCATCCAATAATCTCCATATTTCATATCAATTTCAAGCGGTACATCAAGTTTAAAGGCATTTTCCATACAATCTTTTAGTATTGGTTTTACTTCTTCAAGTTTACTTTTAGGTAGTTCAATTACAATTTCATCATGTACTTGTAGTATCATTTTTGCATAACTTGGTAAATTTTTATACAGTTTTATCATTGCAAGTTTCATTATATCTGCTGCTGTACCTTGTATTGGTGAATTTATAGCCATTCTTTCTATTTCATTTTTATTTGCTCTAATATTTTTTATAAATCTTTTTCTTCCCATTAATGTTTCAACATAACCATTATTTTTAGCAAATTCAAGAATACTCTTTTGATAACTTCCAACACCTTTATATAATTCAAAATATTTGTTTATAAATGTTTGAGCTTGAGCAACCCCTATTCCAACCCTTTGAGCAAGGCCATATCCAGAAACACCATAAACAATAGAAAAGTTAACAGTTTTTCCAACTCTTCTTGCATGTGAATCTACTTCTTCTTCTGAAATTCCAAAGATTTTTGAAGCAGTTATTGTATGAATATCTTTTCCATGTTTGTAAGCATTTATTAGTGTTTCGTCTTTTGAAATATGAGCTAAAACTCTGAGTTCTATTTGAGAATAATCTGCACTCAAAAGTATTCCATCTTCACTTTGAGGTTTTACAGCTTTTCTTATTCTTCCGCCTTCTTCTTCTCTTATTGGTAAGTTTTGTAGGTTTGGATCGCTACTTGAAAGTCTACCAGTAGAAGTACCAGTTTGATTAAAAGATGTGTGTACTCTTCCAGTTTTTTCATTGACCATCTTTGGAATTGCAATTACATAAGTTGATAATAATTTTTGATACTTTCTATTTTCTAATATTTTTTCTATTATTGGATGTTGACCTTTTAAATATTCAAGTGATTCTGCATCGGTCGAATAAGATCCAGTTTTAGTTTTCTTTTTTCCTTTCAATCCAATTTTTTTATATAAAAGTTCTCCAACTTGTTTAGGAGAGTTTGGATTGAAAGGATAACCAGCAAGATTTTCCATATCAATCATCAACTGATTTACTTTTTTAGAAAATTCTCCTTCAAGTTGCTTCAAATACTTTGTGTCAAAGTATACTCCATTTGTTTCCATTTCAGCAAGAACAGGTATTAATGGTAATTCAACTTCATTCAAAATTCTATCTAATTTTGAAGCATTAACTTTAGGGTATATTACCTTATAAAGTCTGTGAGTAATATCTGCATCTTCACTAGCATAGTCTTTTACTGATTCTATATTTACGTCCTTTAATGTTTTTGAAAATAAAGTTCCACTCATAACTTCTTTGTACTTTGTAGTTTTATAGTTTAAATACTTTTCAGCAAGATCATCCATATTGAATCTTCTACTATCTGGGCTTATTAAAAATGCCCCAATCATGGTATCAAAATAGATATTTTCAATATTTATATCATAGTTTTTTAAAACAGAAATATCATACTTTATATTTTGCCCTATTATATCTTTTTTTATTATTAAATTTGATAGTTCAGTTAGAATTTCTTTTTTCTTTTCTTCAGTTTCATTTGAAAGGTCTAAATAATATCCAACAAATGGTTCAGGTGAAAGAGCAACTCCTAAAACTTTTGCTTTGTTTGGTATTAAAGAAGTTGTTTCTAAATCAAAAGATATTTTAGAAGATTTTTCTATTTTTTTATATAGGTCTTTTACATTTTCAGAAGCAAAAAGTTCATATTCAACCTTTTTTGAATAATCATTTTCTTGAGACTCAATTTTTTCTTCATTTTCAAATCCAAGTTCTTTGATTATTCTTTTAAATTCAAGTTCTTTTAAATAATCCTGAAATTTATCGGTAAAGCCTGTATAAATTAAATCTTTTTTTTCATAGTTTAAAGGAGCATCGTATTGAAGTCTAACCAATCTTTTACTCAAATAAGCCATATCTTTTCCAGCTATTAATTTAGTCTTAATAGCACCCTTTAACTCTTCTATATGTTCATAAATATCTTCTATATCATTATAAACATTCAATAACTTTTGTGCTGTTTTTATACCTATTCCTTTAACTCCAGGTATATTATCAGCAGAATCTCCCATTAAGGATAAAAGATCTATTATTTTTTTTGGTGGAACTCCCATTTTTTCTTTAACTCTATTTTCTTCATACATGACAATATCTGTTATTCCTTTTTCTGGTCTTAAGATAAAGATATTTTCTTTTATTAATTGCATCATATCTTTATCAGAAGTTACTATATAAATATTGTCATATAAATCTTTATATTTAACAGCTGCTGTTGCAATAATATCATCAGCTTCATAACCATCAGCAGAAGTAACATTTATCCCCATATATTCAACCATATTTAAAATATATGGGATTTGTTCTATAAATTCATCAGGAGCTTTTGGTCTATTGGCTTTGTAAGATTCTAAGAGTTCATTTCTATAAGTTTTTGTCTTTTTATCCATTACAAATAAAATAGAATCCTCATCTTTTCTAATAAAATCATTTAAAAGTTTTAGCATCATTCTTGATGTTCCAAGTATTGCATTAGTTGTTAACCCTTTTGAATTTTTTAACCATGTATCAAGTGCAAAAAATGCTCTATATGCTATACCTGTTCCATCTATTAAATATAAGTCGCCCATATTTTTTCCTCCAATTTTATCTTTTTATCTATTATACCATAGTAGTAAACCATTAATAATTAATAGAAACTATGATATAATAAAAATTAGAGGTGATAAAGATGAAAAAACTACCAATAGGAGTACAAGACTATAAAAAAATAAAAGAAGGAAATTATACATATATAGATAAAACAAAGTATATATTAGATTTAATAAGTTCAGAAGCACCTATTTTTTTATCTCGACCAAGAAGATTTGGAAAGAGTTTAACGATATCAACACTGTACTATCTATTTAAAGGAGAAAAAGACTTATTTAAAGGAACATACATATACGACAAATGGGAGTTCAAAGAGTATCCAGTAATAAGGATAAACCTTTTAGATGTAGCAACAGATAATGTGGAAAGAATGAAAGAAAGTCTAACAAAGATAATAAAATTAGAAGGAAATAGGAATGGAATAGAAATAACAGAAACAGACTATAAGTTTGCATTCAATGAACTAATAATAAAACTATCCCAAAAAGAAAGAGTAGTAATATTAGTAGATGAATATGAAAAACCAATATTAGACAATATAAACAACAAAGAAAAAGCAGAAAAGTATAGAGAAATATTGAGAGACTTTTATGTGAGCATAAAATCAAAAGATGAATACATAAAGTTTGTATTCATGACAGGAATAACAAAGTTCACAAAAACAGGAGTATTTTCTGCATTGAACAACTTAAACGATATATCATTGGATAAAGCATATGCGCAGATGTTGGGATATACACAAGAAGAGTTAGAAAGTAACTTTAAAGAGCACATAAAAGAAACAGCAATTGAAATGAATATGGAAGAGAAAGAATTATTAAAAAACTTAAAGATGTACTACAATGGATTTTCATTTGATGGAGAGAATTCTGTATACAATCCATTTTCAATACTACAATTTTTTAAAAAAAGAGAATTTGAAAACTATTGGTTTGAAAGTGGATCACCATCATTCTTGTATGAATACATAAAAGGGAAGAAGATAAGATACGAAGACTTAGTGAAGTATCCGGTGAGCAAACTCGATTTTTCAACCCGAGAAATAGAAGAAGCAAATGCAAGCATATTCTTTACACAAGCAGGATACTTAACCTTTAAAGGAAAAGAAAAATATGGAATGGAATATGAATATCTATTAGACTATCCAAACATAGAAGTAAAGAACAGCTTTTCAAAGATGATATTAGAAGCAAATTATGAACTTGAAAGAGGAAAAATAAAAGAAATAAACAAAACGATATGGAAAGCAATAAAAGAAAAAGACATAGAAGGAATAATAAAAGAAATAAAAAGAATAATAAGTGCAATACCATACAACTTGCACAAAAAAGAAGAAAGTTACTATCATTCATTGATATACACAATACTAGCATCAGCAGGACTAAACGTAACAGCAGAAGAATTAACGAACTTAGGAAGAAGCGATATAGTAATAGAAGAAGACGACATATACATAATGGAAATAAAGATAGATAAGAGTGCAGAAAAAGCCTTAAATCAAATAAAAGAAATGAAGTACTATGAAAAGTACAAAGGGAAAGAAGTGTACATAATAGGAATAAACATAAACTCAGAAAAAAGAAACATAGACGAATACAAAATAGAAAAGATATAATCCCAGCGGATGCTGGGATTATTTTTTTTTAAAAACACATAACTTTTAAAAATATTATCCATAAAAAGCATGAAAGTAATGATGAAAAAGAGTTAAAAATCAAAGTAAAAAACACTCAAATTTCTAAAGTTGATATTGTGTGTATTTTGCAACCCAATAATACTCCAAATTACAATTGAAAAATAGTCTTCAAAAATAAAATACTGAATAAAATCACGTTTAATCGGTAGCCTGTAAAATTTTGTGTAAATGCCTCTTCTTAGAAGGTAAGTATTAATAAAAATGATTATTATTTATAAAATATTTGAGTCTGTAAAGATTAGTGTGTATTAGATATATCTGGTAGCATATAAATATTGGAAAACAACGACAAAAATCTTAAAAAAATGTAGTTATTAGAAAATGAAAAAAATGTTCCTGAATAGTATGAATTAAATAAGGCAAAATTGGTAAAACCAACCTTTTACAGTAAAAAACTGCAATGACTGAAAGGGCGACAACCCATCTCCCGAGAGTGTAAAATATTAAGTTTTTTAGGATTACAAGCTACTTTCAGAGGTAGTCTTTAAGACGTTCCTCGAAAAGGATGGCCAGTTCGGAAATAACAGCGTTCCAGTTGTGAAACCGTGCTGTCCATTTTTTTGTCACGTTTTTGGTAGTAAGGTATAAACTTTTAAGGACAGCATCGTCATTAGGGAATATTGATTTGGTCTTGGTAGCCTTCCTGAATTGCCTGTTAAGTGACTCTATGATGTTCGTGGTGTACATAATCTTCCTTACCCCGTCTGAGAACTGAAAGAAGGTGGATAATAGGTGCCAATTTTTCTCCCAGCTCCTCAATGAAGCGTAATACTTGTCTCCCCATTTGTTTATTACATTGGTTAGATTATCATAGCCTGTCTTTTCATCCAGTGCTGTATAGATTGTCTTTAAGTCCTTTGCGAACTCTTTCCTGTCCTTGTGAGGAACATATTTCAGGGTGTTTCTAATCTGGTGGATTATGCACCTTTGTATCATAGTTTGCGGGAAGGTTGCATTTATAGCCTGCTCGAATCCAGAAAGACCATCTATTGAAGCTACAAGTATGTCCTTAACTCCTCTGTTTTTGAGGTTGTTAAGTACTCCCATCCAAAACTTGGCACTTTCTACTTCACCAACATATATCCCGAGCACATCTTTAATTCCATCTATGTCAACACCTATTATTACATAAGCAGCCTTCTTTACTATCCTTCCGTCCTCTCTAACGTTGAAGTATATTGCATCCAAGAAAACGAAGGTGTATATTTCGTGTAATGGCCTTTCTTGCCAGTCTTTTATTAATGGCATAAGCTTATTTGTTATTTTGCTCACCAGTTCAGCTGATACTTCAAATCCGTACAAATCCATTATCTGATCAGATATATCCCTGGTGGTCATTCCTCTTGCGTACAAACTTATTATTTTTTCCTCTATCTCTGAAATATCATTCGAATACTTTGGAACTATTTTGGGTTCATATTCTCCCTTTCTGTCTCGAGGTACCATTAATTCTATCATACCGCTACTACTCTTTAAATTCTTCTTCCTGTAGCCATTTCTTGAATTTTCTGTATTTTTCTTTTCTCTGTCATACTTTCCATAGCCCAGCTCGTCTTCGAGTTCCGCTTCCAGTACTTCCTGGATCAGATTTCCTGTCAGTGATTTTGTTAATTCCTTTATATCCTTTATTGTTCGGATTTCTCCTTTTCTTACCATTTCCTTTATTATTTCCTGTAGTACATTTCCCATTTTTCGTACCTCCTCTGGTTTTATTTTACCACCAGATCTGTATCTTTTTTTCCTTATACACTTAATATTTTACACTCTCTCCTTACCCGTGGATCACTTATAGATTTATACAATATAAAAGGAAATAATTATGTAATAAACTTCAATGGAAAACAAGGTTTAATTGAAAAATATAAATTAATGATAAAGTAACCCTTTTTACTCATTCTAAAATTATCTTTTAGTCTCTATATAATTTAAAAACTAAAACCAGTATAGAAAGCTATACTGGTTTTAGTTTTTATTTATTTACTTTTTCTACTTCTCTTGTTGCAACTATATCTGCACCAGTTTTTAAAATATCTTTTATTATAACTTGACCTATTTTAACTGGAGCTTCAACTGTTGTTTCTTTTATTATATTCATTATTTCCCACATCAATCTTTTAGGAACTGGATTTGTTGTTTTTACAGATACCAATTCATCTACCCCATTTAAAACCTTTACATTAGTAGGTATTACTCTTTTTGGATCTACAACCTCTTGCATTGCATACTCTTTACCACGGTTACATCTATTTCCTAAAATATCTAAAACAACACCTGCGTCATCCATTTTTACCTTTATCTTACATCCCAGTGGGCATTGAACACAAGTTAAATCAACTTCTTTCATTTTATCATCTCCACTGTTAACCCTTTAATTTCACCAAGTTTTTCTTTTTTTATCTTAAAATGTTCCATTTCACTTGGTAATAAATTTGATTCCTTACTCTGATAAACTATTTCATCACCATTTTTAACAACTAATTTTCCAGTATCTGGTTTACTAACTCTTATATAAAGTTCTAAATCACTTTTATCTGAATAAATTAATGGATTTATTATACCAATATTTCTTCCTTTTTTTATTTCATATCTATTTCCTTTTTCTTCACCTTTTACATATTTTGCTGCATTTTTACCTGCAATTTGCCCTTCACTAGATACATAATCAACCAAATCATAAACAACAACACAGTTCCCCGCAGCAAAAATCCAATCTTTACTCGTTCTCATTTGACTATCTACAACAACACCTCTTGTCCTTGGATTTATATCAACAACATGCATTATTGGCGTTGTAGATGGAACAAGACCAACAGATAAAATTAAAGTATCTACTGCATAAGATCTTTCAGAACCTTTTATTACATTGTAATTTTCATCAACTTGACCAACAATAACTTCTTCAAGTCTTCCATTTCCTCTAACTTCAAGTACTGTTGTACTCAATAAAAGAGGTATATTAAAGTCATTCAAACATTGATTTATATTTCTTTCAAGTCCTCCTGGATAAGGCATTCTTTCAAGAACTGCTTCAACCTTCATACCTTCAAGAGTTAATCTTCTTGCCATTATTAATCCTATATCTCCTGAACCTAAAATTAAAGCTTTTTTACCAGGAAGTCTATTTTCAAGGTTTGTTAATCTTTGAGCAACACCTGCTGTGTATATTCCCGAAACCCTTCCACCAGGTACTAATAATGAACCATATGGCCTTTCTCTTGCCCCTGCTGCATAAACCATACTCTTACATTTTATAACTTCCATACCTTCTGTTGAAGTAAAGTAAACTTCTTTATTCTCTTCATCTATTTTGTATAAAAATCTATTTGATAAAAACTCTATATTATCTTTTTGAACGAGTTTTTTAAATTTAAATGCATATTCTGGACCTGTTAATTCTTCTTTAAAAAAATGAAGACCAAAACCATTGTGTATACATTGATTTAAAATTCCACCAAGTCTTTCTGTTCTTTCAACAATAGTTACTTTAACCCCTTCTTCAGAAGCTGAAAGTGCAGCTCCCATTCCGGCAGCACCGCCACCTATTACAAGTACATCGGTTTCATATTTTTTCATGGTCTCACCTTACCATTCACTACATAAGATTTTTTTGTTCCATAATGTAGTTCTTCAATTGATTTCCCAGTTTCACGAGAAAGTATTTCTAATAATTTATTAGTACAAAAACCCCCTTGACATTCTCCAAACATTGCTCTTGTTCTAAATTTTATTCCATCAAGAGTTGTTGCTCCTCTTTTTATTGCTTCTAAAACTTCTCTTTCAGTTACCTTATTACAAACACATACTATCTTTCCAGCAAGTGGATCTTTTTTTATTATTTCATCATACTCTTCTTTTGAAACATCTGTAAAGTAATGAACTATTCTTTTTCTCTTTGGATCAAAATCATTCTTTTTTTCAAACTTAACTTCCATAAAATCTTGAACTTCTTCAGGAATAAATTCAGCTATAGCTGGTGCTGCTGTTAATCCAGGCGACCTCATTGCTGCTGCATGAACTAATCCCTTTATTTTTTTACTTCTTCCTATCCAAAAATCCTTATTTGGACTCTCTGGTCTTGAACCTGCAAAAGTTTTTACAGTTTCTCTCAAATCTATTCCTGGTATCAAACGTTTTGCACCTTCTACTACTTTTTCTATACCAGGTTTTGTAGTAGATCTATCAAACTTCATGACATATGGTAAATCTTCTGATGTTGGACCAAGAAGTATTCCACCATCAACAGTTGGTAGTACTAATATTCCCTTACCCATTTTTGATGGAGGTGGGAAAATAATACTATTAACCAAATCATGAACTGTAAACTTATTTAAAAGAACATATTCTCCTCTTCTTGGATGAAGTGGAATAGCAACATCTCCTGCCATCGTTGCTATCTTATCTGAATACAATCCAGCAGCATTGATAACAACATCTGCATCATACTCATTTTTATCAGTTTCAACACCCTTTATCTTACCATCAACAGTAACTATTTTTATTACTTCTTCATTTAAGGCTAATTTTAAACCATTTTTTTGTGCATTTTCAACTGCTGCAATTGCAACTTGCCATGGCTCTGTAATTCCTGCAGTTGGTGCATAAAGTGAAGCTATTACACTTGGATTTATATTTGGTTCCATATCTTGAATTTCATCTTTAGTCAAAATTCTCATACCAGGAACACCATTTTCAATACCGCGTTTATAGAGCTCATCCAAAGTATTCAAATCTTCATTTTTAAAAGCAAGAACATGAGAACCTATTCTCTTTACATCTATTTCAAGTTCTTCTTCTAACTTTGTGTAAAGTTCATTTCCTCTAACACAAAATTTAGCCCTTTGAGTACCAGCTTCATCATCGTATCCAGCATGCAATATTGCTGAATTAGCCTTCGAAACACCCATGCCTATATCAAAATTTTTATCTATGAGAGTAACGTCAACTTCGTATTTACACAGTTCTCTGGCAACTAGCGAACCAACGACTCCTCCTCCTATAACGACAATTTTCATAAAATCCCTCCTGTCTCCCAATTAAATGCCTCAATTTTAATTATACCAATCTTTACATTTTTTTTCAAATGGGTTATAATTTAATTAACATAATTAATTAAAAGGGGGTTAACTATGCTTGAAAATTTAGAACCAAAAAAAGTATTTACTTTCTTTGAAGAATTAACAAAAATACCAAGAGGATCTGGAAATGAAAAAGCAGTTAGTGATTATTTAGTAAAATTTGCAAAAGATAGAAATCTTGAAGTAATTCAAGATGAAGCATTAAACGTTATTATAAAGAAAAAAGGCGTTGAAAATTCTCCAACAGTAATACTACAAGGTCACATGGATATGGTTTGTGAAAAAGAAAGCTCAAGTAATCATGACTTTACTAAAGACCCAATACCACTTATTGTAGAAGGTGATTTTGTAAAAACAAATGGAACAACACTTGGTGCAGATAATGGTATTGCAGTTGCCTATGCTCTTGCACTTTTAGATTCAAATGATATAGTACACCCAAACCTTGAAGTCTTAATAACAACAGAAGAAGAAACAGGAATGGGAGGAGCTGCTGCAGTTGATCCTAAAAATTTAACTGGAACAATGCTAATAAATATAGATTCAGAAGAAGAAGGAGAAATATTAGTTAGCTGTGCGGGTGGAGTTAGAGAAAAAATATCTTTACCAATAAACTTTGAAAATTATTCAAGTGAAACCTATTCCATAAAGGTTAGTGGCTTAAAAGGTGGCCATTCTGGAATGGAAATAATAAAACAAAGAGGAAATGCTATAAAAATTCTTGGAAGAACATTATATTCTATATTAGATGATATTAACTTAGTATCATTAAACGGTGGCGCAAAAATGAATGCAATACCAAGAGAAGCTCAAGCAATAATTACATGTGAAAACCCCAAAGATTTAGAAATAAAGATAAAAAATTTTGAAAAATTAGTTAAAAATGAATATTCAGTTCAAGATCCAGAATTAAAAATAGAGTTTACTAAACATGAAAAAACAAATAAAATAATTAAAAAAGAAGATTTCATAAAAGCTGTAAAGATACTTTATGTAATACCAGATGGAGTTCAAACCATGAGTCAATCAATAGATAATTTAGTTCAAAGTTCAACAAATCTTGGAGTTTTAACCATGACAGACAACTCTATAAATTTTGATATAGCTTCACGAAGTTCTGTTGAATCTTTAAAAGAAGAAATAGTAAATAGAACAAAAATATCAGTAGAAGCATTTGGAGCTGAATTTAAAACAATGTCATCATACCCTGCTTGGCAATACAGAGAAGATTCAAAATTAAGAGAAATATTTAAAGATGTCTACTTAAAAACTTTCAAGAAAGAAGTAAAAATATCAGCTATACACGCTGGACTTGAATGTGGATTACTTTCAGGAAAAATGCCAAATGTAGATATGATATCTTTTGGTCCAAACTTATACGATGTACACACACCACAAGAAAAAATGTCTATATCATCTGTACAAAACATGTGGAAATATTTATTAGAAATACTAAAGGAGTTAGCAAATAAATAATGTTCAATATATCTGTAATAGTAAATACCTTTGCTATAATAATTGGTGGAAGTTTGGGCTTATTAATAGGAAATAAATTAAAAGATAATTATAGAAACATACTATTTCAAGCAATAGGACTAACAACCATTGCAATTGGAATGAAAATGGCATTTAAAGCTAATGACTTACTTGTTGTTTTGGGTTCTCTTGCTTTAGGAGGTTTACTTGGAGAGTTTTGGAATATTGAAGGTGGCATAGGTAAAATTGCTAACAAATTAGAAAATTCAAAAGGAGAAACCCCATTTGTAAAAGGATTTATAACAGCCACTGTTTTATTTGTTGTTGGACCTATGACAATATTAGGATGTATGAGCGCTGGAACAGGAGATAATTCATTAATCTTTTTAAAATCACTATTAGATGGCATTTCATCTATTGTTTTAGCATCTGTATATGGAACAGGAGTTATATTTTCAGCATTAAGCGTTTATATAGTACAAGGTCTATTAGTTGTATTTGCAGGAAGTTTAAACTTCTTATCTAATCCAACATACTTAAATGATTTTACAGCAGTTGGTGGATTAATGGTTTTCGCAATAGCTTTAAGACTTTTAAACATAAAAGAAATTAAAGTTGGTAATTTTTTACCTTCATTAATCTTCGTAATTTTAATTGACTTTATAAAAACATTATTTTAAATAAAAAAGCAAACCTTACGGTTTGCTTTTTTTACTATTAGCTTTTAATATTTATATTAAATTTTTAATTTTTTCAATAGACAAATTTGTCATTTTAGATATAAACTCTATATCAACTCCATTTTCAATCATGTTCTTTGCTACTTTTTCTATCTCTGTTAATTCAACATCTTTATCTAAATTACTAACAATTTCAACCTCTTTTTTATCAAAAGCTATTGAAACTTTTATTATATCATTTATTCCATGATCTTTTATCTCTTCTTCATACTTCTTTTCATTTATTTGTTTCAATCCATTTTTAGCACTATTTAATAGTGTTTTTTCGTTTTTATAAAACTTTTTAAACTCTATTATTATTCCTTTATCTGTTTTATCTTTTGGAATTAAAATAACATCTGCTCTTCCAAGTCCTGTTTCTCTATTACTCTTTATTATATACTTTTCTTTCAAACCAACGCTCATTCCAAGTATTAGTCCATGATAAAATCTTTCTGGTTCTTCTCCGCTAACATCAAAGTAACTCAATGTATTAATAGTTAATTTTTGAAAGTCTTCTTTAAACTCTTCTATATGTCCATTTATTAAATTTATTAATATATTATTGAGCTTTATTCTTTCTTCTTCAAGCATAGATACTACAGTTTTATTATAAAATATTTTTACTTCTTTATTTGGTATCTTTAAAGTATATCTTTCATAATCATGATTTATATTTTTTGTCCATTTTAAATATCCGCTGAATAAAAATAATGTCCATACAGACTCTTCTAAGTTGTTATTTAAGTCTCCATAAACCATAGTTTCATTTATTGTACTTTCAATTTCTTCACCATTTATTAGTTTTTCTATTTTATCTTTTAATTCAGCACTTCCTTGTTTTATTAATTGTTTAACTAAGTAGTTTCCACTCGTATTCATCCAATATGGTCTTATTTTACCTTTATTCTTTGCAAGAGTTACTATAGAAAAAGGATTGTAAATTTCAACACCACCAAAATTATAACCATTGTACCAATCTATAACTTCACTTTCTTCATATTCAAGTTCATAATACTTCAATGTTTCTTCAACTTCTTCTTTAGTTAAACCATACTTATCATTGAATAGTTCATTTAATACAGTAGAAACTTCTAAGTTATTCACACCAGTAAAGATGCTTTCTTTAGAAACTCTTGTTATACCAGTAAGAACTGCTTTTTCAAGGTATACATTGTCTTTTAAAGCCATGCCAAATAAGTTACCAATTAAAGATATTATTTCATCATAGTATCCGTATAAGTAAGCTTGTTGAATGGGAGTGTCGTATTCATCTATTAATATTATTACCTTTTTACCATAGTATCTTTCCATATATTCAGATAAACTTCTTATACAGTTTTCATATTTAGCATCATCTGCTGTTTCTAACATTATTTCTTTAAATACAATCTTTTCCTTTTCACTCAATATTTCAAAAACATATTCATGTTTTGTATATAATCTTGAAAGTTCCATTGTTAATAAAGCATGCATCTTTTTTAAGTTATTAGACTTTAAATCTTTAAAGGTGATGTATATAACTGGATGTTTATTTAAATGTTTTTCTATTATATTTTTTTCTTTGTATATCTTTAAATTTTTAAAGAGGTGTTCGTTATTTTGAGTAATATCAAAAAAGTACTTCATCATAGATTGACTGAGAGTTTTCCCAAACCTTCTTGGCCTTGTTATTAATAAAACATCACCACTTTCAATAACTTCTTTGATTAACATACTTTTATCTACAAAGTACATATTATCTTCAATTAACGATTTGAAGTCACTTCTTCCTATTGGAAGTCTTTTTTTCATTTTAATCACCCCATATACTTCTTCATAAATAAATTATAACATAATTTAATTTGAAAAATGGATAAAATAAAAGAAAAAATAACTCTAATAAAATAAATCATATAAATTTGTTATTAATTTATACAGTATTTTTTATCAAAAATTTTATTTTATACTATTTTTATATATTGATTGGTTTTTGCATTTTACTGTTTATTTTTATATTTTTCCTTATATTCTTCAATAAGTTCAGCATAGAATTTATAAAAAAAACCAACTATTTCACCAAGTGCTTTATAACTAACCTCTATTTTAAAATTTTCTTTTTTATTTTTATCCTCAAATACAACAACTGTTTTTTCACATTTTATATTCATATGTGCAACTGCATTTCTAAAATGTCTTATGTAATTAATGTTTTTTTCATCACTTTTATATGTAGATTTTATTATTTCTATATTTTTTAAATTAGATATTTGTTTATTTATTTCTTTAAAATTTTCTGAATATTTTGTATTATCAAATAATTCTTTTGGAATTATTAACATCATATATAAAATAACTGGAATCATTCCATTATTCATAATTCCAATTGATTTTATCTGTTCATGAACAAAACGATCTTTAAATTTTAAATCAGCATAACATTTAGATTCTAAAAACTTTAAATTATGAAGTTCCCATAAAAAAGTAAATGACATTAAGGTATTAATAATTTGTTGTTCTTTATCAGTATAATTAATACTCATTTTATAACCTCCCTAATCAACTTTATGATTTTATTTTATGTTTCAATTCCTCGTGAGCGGAAAACCGTCCCGCTCGGTACTAGTATATGGTAGAATATGAACCTTTATATCAATTCAATATTCAAGATGAATTAGAAGAGTTTCAATTCCTCAAGAGCGGAAAAGCATCCCGCTCGGTACTAGTATATAGTAGAATATGAACTATTGATTTAGATAATGAAAATTTATCAATTGAAAAGTTTCAATTCCTCATGAGCGAAAAACCATTTCGCTCGGTACAAGTAAATGGTAGAATATGAACCTTTATATCAATTCAATATTCAAGATGAATTAGAAGAGTTTCAATTCCTCAAGAGCGGAAAAGCATCCCGCTCGGTACTAAGTAAATGGTAGAATATGAACGAAAATTTTTATTAGAAGACGAACAAGTTATAGATGAAGGTTTCAATTCCTTATGAGCGAAAAACCATCCCGCTCGGTACAAGTAAATGGTAGAATATGAACTTGGAAATCTATTTTTCGTACCAATATGGATCATCCGTTTCAATTCCTTATGAGCGAAAAACCATTTCGCTCGGTACAAGTAAATGGTAGAATATGAACGAAAATTTTTATTAGAAGACGAACAAGTTATAGATGAAGGTTTCAATTCCTTATGAGCGAAAAACCATTTCGCTCGGTACAAGTAAATGGTAGAATAAGAACATAAATACTTTGAGGGAATTATCAAGTATTTATAATAGGTTTCAATTCCTCATAGGTAGAATAAGAACGCTGTAGGCAAAACCTTTTTAATTTGGTCTTTAGTAGTTTCAATTCCTCATAGGTAGAATAAGAACCAGAATGATTTATTTAATGAATCATGTATATTATTTAAGTTTCAATTCCTCATAGGTAGAATAAGAACACAAATCTATAAAGAAATCTTTTAATATATTTGTATCGTTTCAATTCCTCATAGGTAGAATAAGAACACGTTTTCATTCTTTTCGTTTTGTATTAAATGATTAGTTTCAATTCCTTATGAGCGAAAAACCATTTCGCTCGGTACAAGTAAATGGTAGAATATGAACGAAAATTTTTATTAGAAGACGAACAAGTTATAGATGAAGGTTTCAATTCCTTATGAGCGAAAAACCATTTCGCTCGGTACAAGTAAATGGTAGAATAAGAACTATAATATCACTATAAGTAAAGAAATCAACTTTTCTCCGTTTCAATTCCTCATAGGTAGAATAAGAACTAGTCATAGAGATAACAGTTACCTTTTCCATCCCATTGTTTCAATTCCTCATAGGTAGAATAAGAACTTAAGCTTAAATTAAGCCCATAGAGCCATTTTATACTGTTTCAATTCCTCATAGGTAGAATAAGAACTATCAGTAATGAAAACATTTTTAGAAAGCGATGACGGTTTCAATTCCTCATAGGTAGAATAAGAACCCACTACATCTAATAAATTTTTAAATTCTGTTTCATCGTTTCAATTCCTCATAGGTAGAATAAGAACCGAATTAGAAGAAGATCCACTTTTCATTGAAACACCAGGTTTCAATTCCTCATAGGTAGAATAAGAACTATTTAATTTTAAGTATAATTTATTGTCTTAAGTAGTTTCAATTCCTCATAGGTAGAATAAGAACAAAGAACTGAATGTAAATGATAAAATACAATTTATTAGGTTTCAATTCCTCATAGGTAGAATAAGAACTTCTAACTATTAAATCACTTCCTATAAATTTGTTGAGTTTCAATTCCTCATAGGTAGAATAAGAACGAACTTGGTATTTCTCTTCTGTTATATGTTTTTCTTTCACGTTTCAATTCCTCATAGGTAGAATAAGAACCCATTAATAAAAATATTTTTTCATATAGGTGTTGCATAAAACTATTATTATAAAATAATTTCAATTAATAGGCAATAAAATTATACTACAAAAGATATATGTTGTCAAATTATATCTAAAACATTAAAAAACAGTAACTTTCTTTTATTTATGCCTGTTTATGAAATCGTCGACCCCAGGTGTTTATAGACACATTGGTGGTTGACGATAATTTCAATTTTTTATTTTATATCTTCTTCTTATTTTTTAAGTATTAATTTATCATTTGATTTATTAAATGTAAAGTAATAATGTTTTTTTGATATAAAAATATTAAATTTTTATGTATAAATATAAATTTAAATATGCACTTGACTTTTAAAGTTACTTTGAGTTAAAATTAATGTTAGAGAAAAACAAGGAGGAAGTAAATTGAGATTAAATATAAAATTTTCTTTTGATACATTAGAAATACCTATTAATTACAATCATATACTTCAAGCAATTGTTTTAAAATTAATAAATGATGAAACTTATCAAAAATTTATTCATGATGTTGGTTTTAAATATAAAAATCGAAATTATAAATTATATTCTTTTTCAAGATTAAATGGAAATTTTAAATATAATAAAGAGGTTAAAAAAATTAAGTTTTATGATTTTGCTATTTTTTCTATTACATCTATAAACACTGAATTTATGAAATATATATCTAAAACTTTATTGTTTAATAATGAATTATATATAAATAATCAAAAGGTTGTTATCGAAGAAATATCTGGAGAAAAAAATGAATTTAATACAGAGTATTTAAGAGTTAAATCTTTGTCTCCAGTAGTAGTTTATAGTACTTTTAAAGATAATAATAAAAATAAAACTTATTATTATACTCCATATGAAGAAAAGTTTTATAAGATTTTGAAAAAAAATATAATAAAAAAGTATAGTTCTTATTATAACGAAGAAATAAATGATAAAAGATTAAATATAAGACATGTTAAAAATTTGAAAGAAGTAGTTACTAATTATAAGGGATTTATAATAAAAGGATGGATGGGAGAATATGAATTAACTGGAAATCCAAAACTTTTAAATGTTGCTTTAAATACAGGTTTAGGTTCGAAAAATTCTATGGGGTATGGGTTTATTGAAAAAATTTAAGGAGGATTTTGTATGTTAGAAGCTCTTTATGAAATAGGAAAAATTATACCTGAAGATGATAATTTTTTAAATGATTTTATAGAGGATATAGGTACAAATTATAAACATGTTTTTAAAATTATTTTTGATATAGATGAATTTAAATATTTAAATATAGATTATGAAGAGTTTGATTCAGATAAAAAATTGAAGTATTTTTATAAAAAAGGTTTTTCAAATGGTCCAGATAAAACGCCAACTTCAAAAATTACAACTTTTGAAAAAGTTTTTTCAAATAAAATAAGTCAAATTTTTAAAAATATAATAAAAAATAATGAAAAAAATTTTAGTAGTGATGAACTTTTATTTTTTCAAAATCTTGAAATGTCTTTTAATAAGTCAGAAGAAAAAATAAAAGAAGAGTTTTTTGATTATTTAAAAAATAATAATTTTTTAAATAATAATGGAAATATTGAGGGTGGAGGTATAGTAACTTTTGTATTTAAAAAAGATAATAAATTTTATTATGTTGGAGAACTTGATGAATTTAAAAACTTATTTTTAAAAAGTAAAGAAGATGCTTATAAAAATTTTTATATTAAAGGTGGAAAAGTAAGTAAATCAAAGGATAAATATTGTTATATATGTAAAAAAGAAAAAGATGAAGTTTATGGCTTTGTGTCAACATTTCAATTTTATACTGTTGATAAACGAGGAATGGTAACTGGAGGTTTTAAAAAAGAAAATGCTTGGAAAAATTATCCTGTTTGTTTAGATTGTGCTGTAACTCTTGAAAGAGGTAAAAAATTTCTAATGAATAATTTAAAGTATAAATTTTGTGGCTTTAATTATTTATTAATTCCACAATTAATTGTAGAAAATGATGTTCTTTTAAAAAATTTGATTAATAGAATAAAAAGTAGATATTCTGAATTTTCTTCTAAAAAAATTTCTGGAAGAAAAATTACTCAAACAGAAGAAAAAATTTTAGAAATTCTCTCAAAAGAAAATAACAGTATTCTTTTTAATTTTATTTTTTTTGAAAAAACTAACAATGCATTTAATATATTGTTAGAACTTTCAGAGATACCACCTTCACGATTGAATAAATTAGTTACTGCACAAAAAACAGTTGATCTAATTGGAAAAGAGAGTTTTTTTAAACCTATAATTTTAAAAAAAGGTGATGAAGTAAATTTTAATTTTTCTTTTTATTTTATACGAGAATTTTTTCTAAATAACAAAATAGATGGAAAATTTAATAAATATTTTTTAGATATTTTAAATAATATTTTTATAGATAAAAATATTTCTTATAATTTTTTGTTGAACAATTTTATGAAAAAAATTAGAAGTGAATTTTTAAATAATGGTTTTTATGATTTAAATGTTTTAAAAGCTTTTAAAATAGTTTTATACTTGAATGAATTAAACCTGTTAGATAAAAAATTTAATTTTGTTAAGGGGGTAGAAACTGTGTATGAAGAGTTTTTTGAACAAGCAAAAATATTAGATACAGAAACAAAAAAAGCTTTATTTTTAGAAGGAGTATTAACTGAATTTTTATTAAATATTCAGTATAAAAATAGAAAATCAAAACCATTTATGGCACGGTTAAATGGTTTAAAAATAAATGAAAAAATAGCTAAAAGACTTTTACCAGAAATAATAAACAAATTGGAAGAATATGATGAAAATTATTACAGAAGTTTAGAAACGGAAATATCAAAATATATGTTAAATAGTAATTTTAGTAAATATACAGTTGATGAAATGAGTTTTTATTTTGTTCTTGGAATGACACTTGCAAAAAACTTTAAGAATGAGGGGGATTAATATGTACATTGAAAAAAGAAGTGAATTATTATTTTGTTATGATATTACAGATGCAAATCCAAATGGTGATCCTTTAGATAACAATAAACCAAGAATAGATGAAGAAACTAGTATAAACTTTGTAACTGATGTTAGGTTAAAAAGAACTATAAGAGATTATTTATATGAATATAAAGGTTATAATGGAGAAAATAACAAAGATATTTTTGTTAGAGAAATTATATATGATGATAAAAATATGTATATTCAAGATGGTAAAAAAAGAGCAGGAAACTTTGAAAATAATGCTAATGATATTTTGAATAAATGTATAGATGTTAGATTGTTTGGTGGAGTAATACCACTTTCAAAAGATTCAATAACTTATACTGGACCTATTCAATTTAAGGTAGGGCGTTCATTGCATCAAGTTGAACTCCAGCATATAAAAGGAACTGGAGCATTTGCTTCAAAACAAGGTACAAAACAAAATACTTTTAGAGAAGAATATATATTGCCATATTCATTTATTGCTTTCCATGGAATTATAAATGAAACAGCAGCAAAACACACAAGTTTATCTGAAGAAGATGTTGATTTATTGTTAGATGGAATGTGGAATGGAACAAAAAATTTAATTAGCCGTTCAAAGTTTGGGCAAATGCCAAGGTTATTAATAAAAGTTGATTATAAAGAAAAAGGTTATTTTATAGGAGATTTAGATAAATATATAAAAATAAAAACTGAAAAACTTGAAAATAAAATAAGAAAATTAGAAGATTTTACATTAGATATTTCAAAATTATTAGAAGTATTTGAAGAAGAAGAAGAAAAAATTGATAAAATATCATATAAAGTAGACAAGTTTTTAAATATAATTGGAGAAATACCATCAACTTGGGAAAAATTGGAGATATAAATTATGGATAAGATATTAGTTTTTGACCTTTGGAGTGACTTTGGTCACTTCAAAGTTCCATATACAACAACATCGCCTTTGACGTTTCCAGTTCCACCAAAAACAACAGTTTATGGTATTTTATCTGCTATTTTAGGATTAGATAAAAATGAATATTTAAAATATTATAAAGATAAACAAACTAAAATTGGAATTTCTATAAAAAACTCTATACAAAAAATTTTAATACCAGAAAATTTGATAAATACAAGATATGTTCCATTATTTGCAAGAATGAATTCAAGGAAAAAAGCACCAAGAACACAAATAAGATTTGAATTTTTAAAAAATCCAAAGTATAGAGTTTTTGTATCAATGAAAAATAATAGTTTGTTTGAACAATTGATACAAAATATAAAACAACATAAATCAATTTATACTGTATCAATGGGTATTTCAGAGTGTTTAGCAAATTTTAAATATGTTGGTGAATTTGATTATGTTGTAAAAAACAAAGGAAAAGAATTAACTTCAATAATTCCTATTGACTTTGTAGAAAAAATAAATTTTTTTGATACACAAAAAAAATATTTAAAAATACATCTTCCAACTGAATTTAATATTAATAGAGTTTTAGTTGAATCAAGAGATTTTTTAATTGAAAGAACTGGAAAATCAATAAATCTAGAAATAAAAGAGTATATTGATATACCAGAAATAAATGAAAAAGTAGTGTTGTTTTGATGCTTTACTCTCATGAAAATATTAAATTGATAGATCATTTAAAAGGTGTTTTAAATATAGGTGTTGATGTTTATAAAAATAAAAAAAAGCTGTTATTTCCTTTTGAAAAAAAGCATATTGAAGTTGCTTTAAAAAATATGTTATTTTTTCATGATTTAGGAAAATCAACAGCTTTTTTTCAGCAATATTTAAAAGAATCGATAGAAAATGAAGAAATAAGTGTTTCAAAAGATTTAAGAAAACATTCATTAATATCTGCTTTGTATGCAGGGTTAAAAACATATAAAGATACAAATTCAAAGATATTATCTTTAATTGTATTCGAATCAATAAAAAAGCATCATGGAAATTTGGAAGATTTTGATAGTGCAATATTTATTGAAGATGAACATTTAAAAAAAATATGGGATAATTTAAATTTTAAAGATTTAAATATAAAAAACGAAATTAAATACTTTGAAATAAAAGACTATATTGATTTTTTATATGATTTAGATGAACAGTCTTTTAAAGATGAATATTATTTTATTTTAAATTTCTTTTTTTCAATATTAACTTATTCAGATAAAACAGAAGTTATTTTTCATAAAAAAATAAAAAATATTTATTTTTCAGATGTCAAAAATTTTGTTAATAAATATAAAGCTATTAAATTTAAAAATGTAGTATCAAATGAATTAAATGAATTGAGAGAAAGTGCTTATTTAGAATCTTTTACTAATTTAAATGATGCAAAAATATTTTCTTTAAATCTTCCAACAGGAATAGGAAAAACTTTGAATGCATTTAATTTAGCTTTTAATTCTTTAAATTCACAGTACAATAAAATAATATATGCATTACCTTATACATCAATAGTAGATCAAACTGCAAAAATTGCAGTTGAAATGCTTAAAATTAATGAATTAGTTCCAGAAAATTATCTTACAGTACATCATCATTTGTCTGAAATAGAATATAAAAATAATGATGATTTTTATAAAGGTGAAAAAGCTCAATTTTTAATAGAAAATTGGGATAAACCACTTATAATAACAACATTTTGGCAATTATTTAATTCAATAATAACTAATCAAAATTTGACATTAAGAAAGTTTCATAATATTTCAAATAGTATAATAATTTTAGATGAAATTCAAACATTACCCTATATTTATTGGAATTTGATAAAGGATATATTTGAAAAAATAACGAAAATATTTAATATAAAAATAATAATAATGACGGCAACAATGCCTTTTATATTTAAAGAAGATAAAATAAATATTTTTCCTCTTATAAATGATAAGAAAAAATATTTTTCAAAATTTTCAAGATATAAAATATCAAAGATAAATAATTTAAATACAATTTATTTAGAGGATATTTCTGAAATAGCATTAAAAGATTTAAAGGAAAATCCACAGAAAGATTTTTTATTTGTTTTTAATACTATAAAGAGTAGTACTGAATTTTTTAAGCTATTAAAGGAAAACATAAATGAAAAAATAACATATCTTTCTACTAATATAACTCCAATTGAAAGATTAGAAAGAATAAATTATATAAAAACTTCCAAAAAAAGAAAAATAGTAGTATCTACTCAATTAATTGAAGCTGGTGTAGATATAGATTTGGATGTTATTTACAGAGATTTAGCACCACTTGATAATATAATACAAACAGCAGGTAGATGCAATAGGAACAATAAAAATCAAATGGGACTTTTAAAATTATTTTCTTTAAAAAGAAATAAAAGTAGTAAAAAAGAAGATTTTGAATACATATATAAAAAAGTAGTATTAATTCCAACAAAAGAAGTATTAAGAGATATTGAAATCATATATGAAAAAGATTTGTTAGAATATTTAGAAATTTATTATAAAAAAATACACAATAATATGTCAACAGATATGTCAAAAAAAATTTTAGAAAATATAAAAAAGTTAAATTACGATAAAATATATAAAAATTTTAACTTAATAGAAAATACTTTAAGTGTATCTATTTTTATTGAAAAAGATGAAAAAGCATCAAAAATACTAAAAGTTTTTAAAAATATTTTATCTATAAATGATTTTTATAAAAGAAAAGAATCATTTTTAAAAATAAAAAAAGAGTTTTATGATTATACAATCTCATTAATAATTACTAAAGAAAATTTTAACTCAATAAAAAATTTTGAAGAATATGGAAATATAAAAATTTTAACAAAAGAAATGATAGATCTTTACTATGATAAAAATATAGGATTTATTAATAAATCTAATGAATTTATTATATAAAGAAGGGATATATATGAAACAAACAGGAACTTTAATTTGGTATTATAAAATATGTAAAAGAGAAGTTTGGTTTATGTCAAGAAATATAATTCCGGATCAATATGATGAGAATATAGATTATGGAAGATTTTTACATGAACAAGTTTATCAAAAGAAGAAAAAAGAAATATCTTTTGGAAGAGTTAAATTTGATTTAGTATACAAATCAAAAGATAAACTTATTATAGGTGAAATAAAAAAAACATCTAAATTTTGTATTTTGCAAGTGAAGAATAAGCCAAATTACAATTGAAAAGGTAGCATAAAAAATTTTGTGTAAACGGCTCTTCTTGGAAGGTAAAAATAAATAAAATTAGTTATTATTTTTAAAGTATTTCCATAAGAATTATCGACTATAAAGAAATATGCTTTAAGAGTAAATTTTAGAAGTTTTTAGTATAATTTTTGAGTCTGTAAAGATTAGTGTGTATTAGATATATCTGGTAGCATATAAATATTGGAAAACAACGACAAAAATCTTAAAAAAATGTAGTTATTAGAAAATGAAAAAAATGTTCCTGAATAGTATGAATTAAATAAGGCAAAATTGGTAAAACCAACCTTTTACAGTAAAAAACTGCAATGACTGAAAGGGCGACAACCCATCTCCCGAGAGTGTAAAATATTAAGTTTTTTAGGATTACAAGCTACTTTCAGAGGTAGTCTTTAAGACGTTCCTCGAAAAGGATGGCCAGTTCGGAAATAACAGCGTTCCAGTTGTGAAACCGTGCTGTCCATTTTTTTGTCACGTTTTTGGTAGTAAGGTATAAACTTTTAAGGACAGCATCGTCATTAGGGAATATTGATTTGGTCTTGGTAGCCTTCCTGAATTGCCTGTTAAGTGACTCTATGATGTTCGTGGTGTACATAATCTTCCTTACCCCGTCTGAGAACTGAAAGAAGGTGGATAATAGGTGCCAATTTTTCTCCCAGCTCCTCAATGAAGCGTAATACTTGTCTCCCCATTTGTTTATTACATTGGTTAGATTATCATAGCCTGTCTTTTCATCCAGTGCTGTATAGATTGTCTTTAAGTCCTTTGCGAACTCTTTCCTGTCCTTGTGAGGAACATATTTCAGGGTGTTTCTAATCTGGTGGATTATGCACCTTTGTATCATAGTTTGCGGGAAGGTTGCATTTATAGCCTGCTCGAATCCAGAAAGACCATCTATTGAAGCTACAAGTATGTCCTTAACTCCTCTGTTTTTGAGGTTGTTAAGTACTCCCATCCAAAACTTGGCACTTTCTACTTCACCAACATATATCCCGAGCACATCTTTAATTCCATCTATGTCAACACCTATTATTACATAAGCAGCCTTCTTTACTATCCTTCCGTCCTCTCTAACGTTGAAGTATATTGCATCCAAGAAAACGAAGGTGTATATTTCGTGTAATGGCCTTTCTTGCCAGTCTTTTATTAATGGCATAAGCTTATTTGTTATTTTGCTCACCAGTTCAGCTGATACTTCAAATCCGTACAAATCCATTATCTGATCAGATATATCCCTGGTGGTCATTCCTCTTGCGTACAAACTTATTATTTTTTCCTCTATCTCTGAAATATCATTCGAATACTTTGGAACTATTTTGGGTTCATATTCTCCCTTTCTGTCTCGAGGTACCATTAATTCTATCATACCGCTACTACTCTTTAAATTCTTCTTCCTGTAGCCATTTCTTGAATTTTCTGTATTTTTCTTTTCTCTGTCATACTTTCCATAGCCCAGCTCGTCTTCGAGTTCCGCTTCCAGTACTTCCTGGATCAGATTTCCTGTCAGTGATTTTGTTAATTCCTTTATATCCTTTATTGTTCGGATTTCTCCTTTTCTTACCATTTCCTTTATTATTTCCTGTAGTACATTTCCCATTTTTCGTACCTCCTCTGGTTTTATTTTACCACCAGATCTGTATCTTTTTTTCCTTATACACTTAATATTTTACACTCTCTAATTTTTTGTAATAAATAGCCTTTTGCAACTTTTTATTGCAAGGTATAGCATTATAATATTTAATATTCATTTTTGTGTGTTATAGGTATTTTTTGTTATGTTACAAAGTATATTTATGTTAGGAATTATAGATATATTTTGTAATTCTTTCATTAAAAAAGATGGATAATTCGTTTAGGACATTGCTCCAATTTCTATAACGAGCTGTCCATCTTTTTGTTGCATTTATTGTTGCTAAATAAAGCATTTTCAATAATGCATCGTCATTTGGAAATGATGTTTTATTTTTTGTTGCTTTTCTATATTGCCTATTTAATGATTCTATTACATTTGTTGTGTACATTATTTTTCTTACATCATCGCCATAATCGAAATAAGGAGATATTGTTTCCCAATGTTTTTCCCAACTTTCTAATGCTAATTTGTATTTAGTCCATTTGTTTTCTTTCAAATCTTGTAAGTTTGAATAGGCAATATCTTTATTTGGTGCTTTATATACTTTTTTTAAATCATTAACAAGTTCTTTTCTATCTTTGTAACTAACATATTTTAATGTATTTCTTATTTGATGTATTATACATCTTTGTACTATAGTATCTGGGAAAGCAGTTTTTATTGCTTGTGGGAAACCTGTTAATCCATCTACAGAAGCTATTAATATATCTTTTATTCCTCTATTTTTTAAATCATTTAATACTCTTAACCAAAATTTTGATGATTCTATTTCACCTATATATATACCAAGTACTTCTTTAAATCCATCTATATTTACACCAAGTACAACATATGCAGTCTTTTTTATTATTTCTCCATCATCTTTTACTTTAAACACTATTCCATCCATAAACATAAAAGTATATATTTCTTCTAAAGGTCTGCTTTGCCATTCTCTAATTTCAGGTAATATTTTATTAGTTATTTTACTTATCATTTCCGCTGATAATTCTACACCATATATGTCCTCTACGTTCTTTACTATATCTTTTGTGCTTAATCCTAAACCGTACATACCTATTATTCTACCTTCAATATCTGAGATATCTTTTTTATACTTTGGTACTATTTTAGGCTCATATTCACCTTTTCTATCTCTAGGTATTTTTAATTCCATTTCTCCAACACTTGTTCTTACTCTTTTTGAACTGTACCCATTTCTAGAATTATCTGTTTTCTTGTTTTCTTTATCGTATTTCCCATAACCTAATTCATCTTCTAATTCTGCTTCTAACATCCCTTGTATTAACGGTCCCACTAATTCTTTTATCTTTTCATATACATCTTTTATTGTGTTTACCTCTGGATCCCTTGCTATTAATCTTGCTAATTTTTCAATGTTGCTTTCTTCTTTTTCTTCTTTTTTCCTTCTTTCCATTTTAAAAACCTCCTTCCTGGTTTTATTTTACCATCCCAAGAAGAAGGTTTTTCATTTTTTTATTTACACAAAATTTTTTATGGTCTCATTGAAAAATGGGCCAAAAAAATAAAACGCTGAATAAAACCACGTTTCAGGAAACATTAAGAGTTTGTTAATATTATAATCTCACCAATCTTTCTATAAGCATCCCTCCAATCAATCCAAAGATTTTATAAATTCTTCTGTTTCTTTTAATCTATAACTATGTTCATATTGACCATATAAGCTCTATGAGTTAATCTATCAATCATAGCTGCAGATAATACAGGATCATTAAATATTTCTTCCCACCAAAGGATAAATTAGTTGTTATTACAGTAGATTTTCTTGATGCTCTTAGAGATAATAAAGAAAATAATAATTCAGCACCTTCTTTATCAAAAGATATGTATCCTAATTCATCACATATTACAAGGTCATATTTTCCAAATTTACTTTGAAAAGCTCTCAAAGTTTTATTTGATCTAGATTCTTTTAATTGAGTTATTAATAATGGAATTGTCGTAAATAATACTTTAAATCCTTTCATACAAGCTTTCATACCAAGTCCTATTGCTATATGAGTTTTCCCTGTTCCAGGATTACCAGATAATATTACATTCTGATTTGTTTGTATAAATTCTAATGTAGATAATACTTTTAATTTTTTTCTTGCATCTTCTGGTAAATATTCTTTTTCTAAATCTTCTATATATTTTTTTTGTGAGAAATTTGCTGTTCTTATCCTGCTTTTTAATCTTGAATCTAATAATCTTTCATATTCTTTTTTTAATATCTCATACAAAAATAATTCATAACTTATCTCTGTATTATTTGCATCTTTTATATATTCTTTAAAATGTATTTTTAATTTTGATAACTTTAATTCTTTTGAATAAAACTCTATTTCTTCATATATTTTATTTTTGTTATTTTTCATGATTTGATCAGCTCTTTTAAATGCAACAATTGTTTTCTTGAATATTCTTCTATTGTTCCTTGATATTTATTTTTTTGATTATTATTAATTTTATTTTCATAGAGTATCTTTATTTTTGTAGCGCTTATATCTTTTGGACTTATACGTTCTAACTTTTCAATTGTTTCTTCAATATCATTTATTCTTAAATTATTTTTATACATATACTCTAATAAGTTTATGAATTCTTTTGGTTTTGTGGTAAAATAGTTATTGTAGATTTTTTTTATTTTTTGTGGGACCTGATGCAGAGCTAAACTACTATGCAATGCACCAGGTTTTCTTTTTAATAATGATAAATAATGATTTATTTCTATTTTCCACATATTATTACCATATAACCTTTTATGAGTAGCAATAGGTTTTTCATCATATATTATTATCTTTTCTGGATATAACTTAACCTTTAACCATTTATTAGTATATTCTACTGGTACCGAGTAATGACAGTTATTTAAAGTTATAGTTGAATATTTATCTACATAAACTTCTTTTATTATTGAATATTCATATTTTGGTGGTTTGCATATTAAATATTCTTTTTCTTCTTTTAACAACTTTAAAGGGCTAATGTTTGATGTGTTTTTCATATTTTCATTTAAATATTTGACTCTTGAACTCAAAAATTCATTTGCATCATCTATATTTTTAAATTTATCTTTTATTGAAAATGCTCTTTGTTTCAATACATTGACACTCTTTTCTACATGACCTTTTTCATTTGGTTTTCTCACATTACAAAACCTTATATCGAATTTATAATATAATGATAATTTAGTTAAATCATCTGTCAACTCTCTATCGTTATGCCCTACAAATTTTCTTATTGCAACTTTCATATTGTCATATACAATAGTTTTATTAATACCACCAATATGTTCAAAAAACCTTACGTGTGAATCTATAAAACTCTCCATATTTTGTTTTTCATACAATAACGCATATCTATAATTACTATATGCAAAAGTAAATACTGCCATTTGAAACTTTTTATTGATTCCATTTATTTCTAACTTAACTTCTCCCCAATCGAATTCAACAATTTCTCCAGGATTATATCTTTGTTTTATATAAGCCTCTTTAGTTCTTTTTGTATTAAATTTCTTTACAATATTATATATTGTTCCTATACTAATCTCATACCCTTCATCTCGAATAATTTCATACATTTGAGTAACTGGCATAGTTTGTTTTCTCAACCCTTTTTGCCTTTTTAATTCATTTGCTTTAACTAACTCTTCTATTTTAATTCTTAATTCTTCTGTGACTTTTCTGGGTTTTCTATTTGAAACTTTATATTTTGGTTTACCTGTTATAATTTCTATTATTTCTTCTTTACTCTTTTTACTTTCTACCTTTTCAAATTCTTTTAATGCATCTTCATATTCATTTATATATTTATTTACTGTTTTTCTGTTAATTCCTGTTTTTCTGCTTATCTCTGATTTGTTTTCTCTAAAATATAATATTATTATTTCTCTTTTTTGGCCCAATCTTATCATCCTTCCTTCAACTCCTCTCTTGTTCTCTGAGAAGAGTTTATCATATTTTTTCCTTCCTGGCCCATTTTTCAATTGTATTCCTGGCTTATTCTTCACTTGCAAAATACATGGTACCGAGCAGGATGGTTTTCTGCTCATGAGGAATTGAAACGCGGAGCATCTAACTTTATACTTCATGGTTATGAAAGTTATTATTCTACCTACGAGGAATTGAAACTTTGATGACATAGGTATTTTTGTTGCATATTTTCTTGTTATTATTCTACCATATACTAGTACCGAGCGGGATGGTTTTACGCTCTTGAGGAATTGAAACTAAAAGTCCATTGAGCCTATAACTATATCTTTATCTTTTGTTCTTATCCTACCATTTACTAGTACCGAGTGGGACGTTTTTCCACTCTTGAGGATTTTTTTTAAATTAAAATGCTTGATTTCTTTAAGATTTAGAAATCAAGCATTTATTTTATATTTTTTTACAAACTATCTTAGTAAAGTTTTCTTTTTTTATTATTAATATTTAATTTATAATTTTTTTATTTTTTCAACAGATAATTTTGTTGTTTTAGAAATAATTTCTATATCAACACCATTTTTTAATAGTTCTTTTGCTATTTTTTCTTCAGGAGTTAATTCAACATCTTTATCTAAATTACTAACAATTTCAACTTCTTTTTTATCAAAAGCTATTGAAACTTTTATTATATCATTTATTCCATAACTTTTTATCTCTTCTTCATACCTTTTTTCATTTATTTGATTTAGTCCATTTTTTGCACTGTCTTTTAAACTTTTATCTTCATCTCTATTGTACTTTTTAAACTCAATAATTATTCCCTTATCTGTTTTATCTTTTGGAATTAAAATAACATCTGCTCTTCCAAGTCCTGTTTCTCTATTACTCTTTATTATGTACTTTTCTTTTAAACCAACACTCATTCCAAGTATTAGTCCATGATAAAATCTTTCTGGTTCCTTTCCGCTAACATCAAAATAACTCAATGTGTTCATCGTTAAATCTTTAAATTGATCTGTAAAGGTTTTTATTCTTCCTACTTTTAGATTTAATAACATATTATCAAACTTTATTCTTTCTTCTTCAAGCATAGATACTACAGTTTTATTATAAAATATTTTTACTTCTTTATTTGGTATCTTTAAAGTATATCTTTCATAATCATGATTTATATTTTTTGTCCATTTTAAATATCCGCTGAATAAAAATAATGTCCATACAGACTCTTCTAAGTTGTTATTTAAGTCTCCATAAACCATAGTTTCATTTATTGTACTTTCAATTTCTTCACCATTTATTAGTTTTTCAATTTTATCTTTTAATTCAGCACTTCCTTGTTTTATTAATTGTTTAACCAAGAAATTTCCACTCGTATTCATCCAGTATGGACCTATTTTCCCTTTATTCTTTGCAAGAGTTACTATAGAAAAAGGATTGTAAATTTCAACACCGCCAAAGTTATAACCATTGTACCAATCTATAACTTCATTTTCTTCATATTCAAGTTCATAATACTTAAGTATTTTTTCTACTTCTTCTTTAGTTAAACCATACTTATTATTGAATAGTTCATTCAATACAGTAGAAACTTCTAAGTTATTCACACCAGTAAAGATACTTTCTTTGGAAACTCTTGTTATACCAGTAAGAACTGCTTTTTCAAGGTATACATTATCTTTTAATGCCATGCCAAATAAATTACCTATTAAAGATATTATTTCATCATAGTATCCATGTAAGTAAGCTTGTTGAATTGGAGTATCATATTCATCTATTAATATTATTACCTTTTTTCCATAGTATCTTTCCATATATTCAGATAAACTTCTTATAGAATTTTCATAATCAGCATCTAAAGCTTCTCTACCCATTATTTTATCATATATAATTTTTTCTTCATTATCTAAAACTTCTAAAACATACTTATGCTTTAAATACAACCTTGAAAGCTCCATGGTTAATAAAGCATGCATCTTTTTTAAGTTATTAGACTTTAAATCCTTAAAGGTGATGTATATAACAGGATGTTTATTCAAATGTTTTTCTATTATATTTTTTTCTTTATAAATCTTTAAGTTTTTAAAGAGGTATTCGTTATTTTGAGTAATATCAAAAAAGTACTTCATCATAGATTGACTGAGAGTTTTACCAAACCTTCTTGGTCTTGTTATTAATAGAACGTCTCCACTTTCAATAACTTCTTTGATTAACATGCTTTTATCTACAAAATACATATTGTCATCTATTAATGATTTAAAGTCACTTCTTCCTATTGGAAGCCTTTTTTTCATTTTCATCACCTCGTTTTACTTCTTTATATGTTATTATAACATAATTCATAAAATTATAAATATATACCAAAAAATAATAAATTTAATCAAATTTTTTATTATAATTAATTCATTTCACATGCTTTTTTAGAGTAATCTTTTAATGTATTATTTTTCCATATAAAATGATATTTAAAAATTTTATTTTCATATAGTATATCTTTTAAAAAAATAGGTATATTTTTTATTACTCCAATATTATCTTTATTTAAGATCCAATCTATTTTTTTCCAATCTAATATACCTTCCGGTGTTTTTAATGGTGTTTTTAATTCATAATTTTTATCAATTTCTGAAAAAAATATATACATTGGTTCATCTATAAACTTTATTTTATTATGTTCCCAAGTAACCATGCCATGATAAGATATATTTTTTACCTTTATTCCAGATTCTTCATAAATTTCTCTTATAGCACATTCTTCTGGTTTTTCATTTTCAATACCTTTTCCACCAAGAACATTCCACATTCCCATCCATACTTTTTTTTCTCTATTGAGCATTAGTATACTATCTTCTTTTTTTATAAAACACAGGGTTGTATATTTCATAATTCCTCCTTAAATTACTTGTTTTAATTTATAAAAATTATATCATATACCTTATATTTATAGTCAAAAAATTTTTTATTGTTTATATAGTTTTTATTGAAATAATTTGGATTAAATAAAGAACCTATCAAGTTTTGATAGGTTCTTTATTTAAAAGTTTAATTCATTTTAATTTTTCTATTATTTGATTTAATAAACTTTCTAACTCTTTGGAAGTCTCTTTTACTTTTATTAATAAGTTATCATTATTAGATTTATTATTGTATTCAAATTGTTTTGCATATTCATGTAATTTTTTATGAATAATTATTATTTTTTCCCATATTTCTTTTATGTTTTCTGGATAATTTTTAGAATTAACACCAATAAATAAACCAAACCCACATTTTTTAGGATTATCTTCTATTAATTTTATATTATTTTTTATTGATTCTTCAAATTTTTTAATCCATTCTTCATGACTCAATTTTGCTTTTTCAATTTCTTCAATAAAGTCATTTGTATTAAACATTTTAAATGCTGAGAACATATTAACTATGTTTAAAAGTTCATTACTTTCATTACTCACTCTTTCTACCATACTATAATTTCTTTCATTCATATATTGTTCTTTTTCAAATATAGAATTCATATCTAACTTCAATGAGTTAACTAATTCTGTTATATTTTGAGATGATGCTGATAATTCTTCAACTGCTGCCCCTTGTTCTTCAGCACTTGCAGCTAAATTATTAGAATAGTTTGAAATTTTTTCTACTGAATCTATTAATTCAAATAATTTATTTGCTGTTTTTTCATTAACCTTTGAAACTTCTTTTATATTTTTGGACATAGATACAACCATATCAGATGTTTCGTTAACCCCTGTCATAACTTCTTCTAAATTTTCCCTAATACTTTCTGAAGCATTTCTACTTTCCTCTGCTAATTTTCTAATCTCATCTGCTACTACTGCAAATCCTTTTCCTGCTTCTCCTGCTCTTGCTGCTTCTATGGCTGCATTTAAAGCTAATAAATTTGTTTGTTCAGAAATACTTGCTATTGTTTCAACAACTTCATTTATTACTTCCGCTTTTTCTGAAACGGATTTAACCTTAGTAACTATTGGTGTCATATTTGAAGATATTGAATTTACAATTTCATTCATTTCATTTAAATCTACTTTACTATTTTCACTTACTTCACTTATTTCTGTTGCTACATTATTTAATTCAACTGCTGTATTTGCTAAATTTTGTATATTATCAGATATTTCTTGTGTACTTGCATCTTGTTGTTCTATATATTCCGTAACATTATTTAAAGAATTCATGTTTTTTGATAAAGATTTGTCCATATCTTCAAAGTTGTATCTAAAAATTTCTAATTCTTTTGTTATTGAATTAAATTGAAGTATATTATTTCTAAATTTACTAAAAAAGTTTATTAAAGATTTTCTAAATGTATTTATAAATTTATTAAAAAATAAAGATACTTCTCCTATTTCGTCTTTTGATTTAACTTCAATATTTATTATTAAGTCTCCTTCATTTTGTGATAGTTCTTTTAATTTATTTCTAACTGTATATAATGGTTTTATAGTATATAAAAAATAAATAAATGTTCCAAATAATAATATTGAAATTATTATTATTCCACTTTCTATTAAAAGTTTTAATTGTATTATTTTATTTTCAAATTCATTTGTTTGTTTATTTACTAAAGTTTGTACTATTTTTTCTAATTCATTAAATGAATTTAATGCAGGAGAATCGTCAATTTTTATAATAGAATCAATTTTTTCAATAGATTCATTATTCTTTTTCAATGTAACTGCATAATCTAAATTTTCACCATATTTTTTAAATGTATTTTCTATAATATCTAGATACTTTATTTCTTCTTGACTAATATCTTTCAATAATTTATATTCTTTAAAACTTTCCATTACCTTTTCTTGTTTATTTTTAAATGATTGAATATATTTATCTTTTCCACGTAATATATAATTTTTGAATAAATGAATAGCTCCACCATATCCAAATTGTTCTTTTATATCAGATATGAGTTCAGATCTTTTTGTTACAGTATTTGTATAATTATCCCATTTTTTATTCAAACTATTTGTTTCTGAAATCATAAATATAGTTATTAATACAAAAAGAATAACTGAAAAAATCATAATTATCATAAGCTTTTTCTTAATACTCATATATATTCCTCCCTTTTTATAATATTGTATATTAATAATTATATCATATTAATATTAAACAAGAAGAGCAAATTTTGCCCTTCTTGTTTTGGGAGTTTTTATTTTTTTAGGTAGTCAAGTATTTCATTTAAGTTTGGTTGTTCTTTTATTGGATAAACCTTTACAAATTCAACTATTCCATTTTCATCTATTAAAATATTTGCTCTTTCTGAAAATCCTAATTCTTCATTAAAGATTCCATAATTTTTTGCAACTTCTCCATGTGGCCAAAAATCTGTTACTAACTGTAAATTTTTTAACATCATTTGATCAGCCCATGCTTTTTTTGCAAATTGTGAATCTACACTAAATCCTAATGGTATCACATTTAATTTTTCTAATTCTTTATATTTTATATCTAAGTTTTTCATTTGTGTTTCACAAACTCCTGTAAATGCTAACGGGTGAAATGATAATAAAACTTTTTTTCCTTTATAATTTGACAACTTCACTTCATTTCCGTTATGATCTTTAACATTAAAGTCTATTGCTTTTTCTCCTACTTTTATCATTTTTAAAAACCTCCTTAAAATATGAAACTTTATTTATCGTATTTAAAGTATACGATATTTTTATTTAACGAATATGTCGTTTATGTAATTTTTTAAATATATTTTTTTCTAAATTCTGTTTTTATATTAATTTGGTTATTTTTAATAAAAGTGTTGCAAAAAATTTATTTACAAATCTTAATTTCTATGGTATAATTGTTATGTAAGTTTAAACAATCTGAGTTTTCAGGTTGTTTTTTTTATTTAATTTTAATAAAATAAAACCCTACACAAATTTTGTGTAGGGTTATTTATCTTTTTTTAGTTCATCTTTAAATCCCATTGTATTTCTTATTAGAAATTCGCTTTCTCTCCATTTTTTCTTAACTTTAACGTGTAAGTCGAGAAATACTTTTTCTTCAAACATTTCTTGTATATCTAGTCTTGCAAGTTTTCCTATTTCTTTTATCATTTTACCACTTTTTCCTATTATTATTCCTTTTTGTGAGTCTCTTTCAACATATATTGTTGCTCTAACATATAACATTCCATTTTCTCTTGTTTTAAGGTCTTCTACTACTATTCCTGTTGAGTGTGGTATTTCTTGTTCCGTTAGTCTAAAAACTTTTTCTCTTATCAATTCTGATATTATAAATCTTGATGGTTTATCTGATATCATGTCTTCTGGATAGTACATTGGTCCTTTTGATAAGTTTTCAACTATTGTTTTTTCTAATTCGTCTATATTTGTTCCTTTTATTGCTGATGTGTATATTGTTTTTATTTTATTCAATTCTTTAAATTTTTCTTCTGTTTCTTTTAATATTTTTTCATCTTTTATTTGATCTATTTTATTTATGATTAGTATTGTTGGTATTCTTGATTTTGATATTATTTCTGCAACGTGCATGTCGGATTTTCTTATTCCATCTGTTGGATCAACTACAAAAAGTATTAGGTCTACTCCACGCAATGCTCCTACCGCTATTTCAACCATGTATTCTCCAAGTTTATGAAGTGGTTTATGTATTCCTGGTGTGTCTACAAATACTATTTGATAGTCTTTTTCTGTTAGTATACAGTTTATCTTATTTCTTGTTGTTTGTGGTTTGTTTGAGGTTATTACTATTTTTTGTTTCATTAGTGCATTTATTAGTGTAGATTTTCCAACATTTGGTTTTCCTGCAAAGGCTACAAATCCACTTTTAAAGTTTTCCATTTTTTCCTCCATTATTTCTTTATATCTTTTTCATTTCTTCTAATAGTACTTTTGTTGCTCTACAATCATCTTCATTATAGTCTAATATTGTTTGCATTATTTTTGTTTCGCCTTTTAAATATCTATTGTATTCTATTATTACTGCAAATCCATTCAATTTTGTTCTCCAATTGAAGTTATAATATTTGCTTATATCTTTTAAAGAGTATGAAGTTACTGGAAATGAGTAGTTTTTTAGTATTACTTCATATATATCCATTGCATTTTTTATTAATTTATCTATTTTTTTCTTGTATTCTGGTATTTCTTTTGATATTCTTGCAAGTGCCATTACATCGTGTTTATCATAATGTACGAGTTGTTTATTTTCCTTTGTTAAATAATCTATCATTTTTTTCATCTTTTTTCTATCTTTTTTAGTAAAAACAAATGGTATATATTCATCATTGTTTAAAAATCCAAATAAAAAATCTAAGCTATAATATGATTCAACATCAAAGATTATATAACTATTTGGTAATTTAAATGGTTTTATCTTTAATGGTTCATTTTTTAATAATGATTTTAAGTTGTATAATTTTTTTCTATGTTGTGGAAATTTTTCTATTTGATTTGATTTTATAATATCTACTGGATCTATTTCCATTTCTTCAAAATCTGATATCATTTTTTTATTTATTGATGGTACAACTAAATAATTTTTATTTTTAAAAAATTCAGCATGGCATTGTTCTTTTTTTATACAAAATTTGCAGTGTGATCCTGGTTCTTTTTCTTTTGTTTTTAATTTTAGTATATCTTTTTTTATCCATTTTTCTTTGTTTAATATCTCAATTTTTTTTATTGGTTTTTTTCTGTTTTCAAGCTCAAGTATAATTTCTTCAAGTTTCTTATTTTGTTGCTCAAAGTACTTATACACTGCATAAATATGTATCCAGTGTGATTGTCTCATATTTTTTCCAGCTCTAATTATTACAGCTTTATTTTCTTCAACATTTTCATAATTTGCTTCTATTTCAACATCTTCAATCTTTACCCTAAAATAAGTACCCGGTCTTTTATAACCGGGAACAAATTCTGGGCATTTTTTTAAATTCTCAAAGTAGAGAACATCCATTGTAACACCCTTTTCTTTTTTTATTTTTTTAATTAAATTTTTCAAAATTTTTGATTATAGTAGAAATTGAAGAGTCTTTTTTATTTATTAAATAGTCTAATAGTGCTAATTCTAACATATCCCATACTGTATTTGTGTTTTCATTGGATACATTTTTATTTAATAAAGTCAATTTATCTATATATTTTATACATTCTTGACATTCATTAAATTTAGATAGTATTTCTTCTTCTTTCATGTCTATTATTGTTTTAAAATTTTTAAAAATTTCTTTTAATTTTTTATCTTCAACTTCTTCTATAAATAATCCCATCATTCCTTTACTAACTTGTGAAAAAGATAATTGTTTACCATTACTCAATAAATTTTTTTTCATTAGTAAATTTAATATAAGCCATAAAAATTTTTTTTCATTTTCTGTTTTTAATTTGTTTGAAAGTTTTATATAACTACTTAAATCTATTGAAAACATTATCATCTTTCCAGCAGAAACAAAGTGTACTTTAAAAATGCTGTCTTTATTATTAGATATTAATTTTACATCTTCTTTTATTGTTTTTACATTTTTTATTATCTTTTTAAATGATTCTATGTAGTCTTCTCTTAAGGTTTTAATTTTTTCAAATTCCATACTTATAACATCTACTTCTCCACTTTCAAGAAAAAATTCTGTATAACCATTAAAACCTTCCCAATTATCTGGTAAATCTAAGTATTCTGCTTCATATTTAACGCCTAAGTATTCTGATATTTCTTCATTTATTTTTAAAGTTTTATCATTATCTACCTTTTCTCCAGCCCATGCTTCTAATACTCTATCAAAGTCTATTAATATGGCCATTCCTTTTCCATATTCAGAAGAACTACCTTTGAATACTATTATAGAAGGATATGAAAGCCCTTTTATTTCTTCTACTGAAGAAAAAACAACACTTTTATCTACTTCTTTTAACTTTTTTAAAAATTCCATACAATCACCTTTTATTGATAAAGTTTTGAAACATCACCTATATCCTTAAACATTTCTGATATAGTTTTTAAAAATCCCAATCTATTCAATCTTATACTTTCATCTTTATCCATAACAAATATATTATCAAAATAGGTATCAATCGCTTCCTTCAAGTTAATCAATTTTTCCATTGCACCTTCGTAATCTAAAATTTTTATTTTATCTTCTAATTGAGCTTTTGTTTCCAAGTATTTTTCAAATAAGTTTTTTTCGACTTCTTCCACAAAAAGTCTTCCCTGATATTCTGTAGAGTTATGTTTTTTTGATATATTATTAACTCTTTGAAAGGCTGTTATAAATTCCTTAAATTCTTTTGAATCTGAATATTTTAAAAGGGCTTTTGCAGAAATTATAGCTCTTAATGGTTTATTGTAATTAGTTATCACACTTGATAAAATATCTGGTTTTATCCCTTCTTTCAAAAGTATTGTTTCAAATCTTGATTTAAAGAAATCTTCTAATTTATTTTCATCATATTCAAGATTTAAAATTTCTGATGCTTTTTTTACTATATTTTTTATATCTATGTCCCAATCATTTTCTATTATTATTCTAAATACTCCAAAAGATTTTCTTCTAAGTGCAAATGGATCCTTTGAACCACTTGGTATTTTTCCTATTCCAAAGTAACCAACTATGTCATCTATTCTATCTGCAAGAGATACTATATCTGAAACTATATTTTTTGTTACTTTATCGTTTTCTTCAATTGGATGATAATGTTCTTCTGCTGTTAAATAAATATTTTCTGTTTCACCTTTGTTTTTTAAGTATATTCTTCCCATTATTCCTTGCATTTCTGGAAATTCATATACTACATTTGATGGTATATCTATCTTAGATAGTTTTGCCGCTCTTTTTATTTCTTTAACTTCTTTTATTTTTAATTCATTTGCTATAAATTCTGAAAGCTTTTCTATTCTTTCAACTTTTTCTTTGTAATTTCCTATCCCTTTTTGATATGTTATTTTTTCAAGAGATTTTAAGTTATCTTCTATACTTACTTTAAGATCATCTTCATAATAAAATGCAGCATCATCGAGTCTTGCATTTATTACTCTTGAATATCCTTTTATTATATTTTCTTCTCTTCCTATTCCATCTTGAAATGATATATATTTATTTTCATCTTTTACTACAAAACTTCTTTGATGATGTTTTACAGTTACTTCTATTATTTCATAAGGTAATTTCATATATTTTTCATTAAAGGTTCCTATTACTCCTGTTGGATATTCTGTTAATTCAGCTATTTCAATTATTAAATCTTCGTCTTGTTCTATTTTTATGTTATTTTTTTCTTTTAATTGTTGTAAATCATTTTTTATTTTTTGTACTCTTTCTTCAAAGTTTGCTATTACATAATTATTTTTTAGCTCTTCAAAGTATTTTTCTATTTCTTTTAATTCTATTTTACCTCCAAAAAACCTATGTCCATATGTAATATTAGATGCTTTTTTCCCAAATATTTCAAAGTCTAATATTTCCTTATTATACATTCCAAGAATCCAATGGACTGGTCTTACAAATTCATAATCTCCATTTCCCCATTTCATAGATTTTTTAAATTTAATAGACTTTATTATTTTTGGAAGATTTTCTTCAAAAAGTTTTTTTGTTGTTTTTCCTTTTCTTTCTATTTTAATAAATACGTATTCATTTCCTTTAAATTCTTTTATTATTATATCTTTTTCTGTTGCTTTTGCACCTTTTAAAAATCCTAATAGTGCCTTTGTTGGTTCTCCATTTTCATTGTAAGCTACACTTTTTGCAGGTCCTTTTCTTTCTTCTACTTTATCTGGTTGTGAATCAGATAATCCAGTTATATATGATCCAAATCTTCTTGGAGATATAAATATATTAATTTTTTCATATTTTAAATTGTTTTCTTTTAAGAATTTTTCTATGTTTTCATTTAATTGTTTTTTGATATTTTTATATTCACTTGATGGAAGTTCTTCCATACCTATTTCAAATAATAGTTTATTCATTTTTCATCTCCTCCAATATACGAAGAAGCACATTTTTTAGACATTTCTCTTATATCTAATATATATTTTTGTCTTTCATTTACACTTATTGCATTTCTTGCATCTAAAAGATTAAATGTATGTGCTGTTTTTATTAAATATTCATATGCTGGAAAGTATAGATTTTTTTCTATTAATCTATTAAATTCTTCTCTATACATTTCATATAGTTTGTACAACATTTCTGTGTTTGCAACTTCAAAGTTATATGTTGAAAATTGTCTTTCATTTTCTTTATATAACTTTCCATACTTCGTATCTTCATTCCAATTTGATTCATATACATTTTCTATATTTTGTAAGTACATTGCTATTCTTTCAATACCATAAGTTATTTCAACTGGAATAGGTTTTAATGAAACTCCTCCCATTTGTTGAAAGTATGTAAATTGAGTTATTTCCATACCGTCCATCCATACTTCCCATCCTACACCCCAAGCTCCAAGTGTAGGTGATTCCCAGTTATCTTCTACAAACCTTATATCATGTTCCTTAGGATTAATTCCTAATGATTCAAGTGATTCTAAATATATTTCTTGTATATTTTCTGGTGATGGTTTTATAATTACTTGATATTGATAAAATCTTTGCATTCTATTTGGATTTTCTCCATATCTTCCATCTGTTGGTCTTCTACATGGTTGTACAAAAGCAACTTTCCATGGTTCTTCACCAAGTACTCTAAAGAAAGTAGAAGAATGGTATGTACCAGCTCCCATTTCCATATCATATGGTTGATCTATCACACAACCTTTTTCAGACCAAAATTTATTTAAATTCATTATTAGTTCTTGTATTTTCAAGTTAATAACCTCCGATTATTCAAGTGAAATCAATAATGGATAGTGTTGTTGTCCACCTTGATGTATTTCTATTTCAACATCATGATTTTTTTCCATTATTTTATTTGCCATTTTTTGTACATCTTTTTCTTTTGCTTCATCTCCATAGAATATAGTTATTATTTCATAACCTTCTTCTATTAAATTTAATAAAATATTTTGTGTTTCTTTATACATATTTTTTCCATGAGCACTCAATTCTTTACCTGTAAATATTAAATATTCTCCTTTTTTTACTGGTTCTCCATTTATTTCAGAGTCTCTAACTGCATAAGTAACTTGAATTGGTACTATTGATTTCATATATTCTTCCATTGATGTCTTCAATTCTTCTTTTTCTAAGTCATCTTGAAATCCCAACAATGATGAAACTCCTTCTTGAATATATTTAGTTGGTAAAACAATTATTTCTTTTTCTGTCATTTCTGCTGCTTTTTCTGCAGTCATTATTATATTGGGATTGTTTGGCAATAATATTATTTTTTCATATGGAATTTCTTCTATAGCATCTGTTATATCTTTAACACTTGGATTCATTGTTTGTCCACCAAATATAACTTTACTTACACCTAAACTTTTAAATATTTCTGAAATTCCTTTACCAGGTGAAACTGCTACAATTCCCCAATTTCTTTCTGGATAGCTTTCTTCTTTTTTTGTTTTTTTAGTTTCTACAACATGTTCATGTTGTATTTTCATATTGTCTACTTTTACTTTTAAAAATTCACCATATTCAAGAAATTTTTCGAAAACAGTTCCTGGATGATTAGTATGTATGTGTGTTTTTAAAAACTCTCCTTGATGAACTGATACTATTGAATCTCCCATTTCTTCAAGAAATGCTCTTAATTCTTCCAATTCTTTTTTTGATATTTCTTCATTTTTTAATTTTAATACACATTCTGTACAGTATTGATACTTTAATTCTTCATATGCTATATTAGAAATTTCTGCAGAATCTGCTTTTTCTAATTTTTCAATATTAACTTCTGTATCTCCATGTATTGCATCTGTTATTCCTTTAAATATATAATAAACACCTTTAGCTCCTGCATCAACTACATTTGCTTCTCTTAATTTTTTTAAGTATTTTGGTGTTTCTTCTACTATTTCATAGGCTATTTTCATCATTTTTTCAGTAAAAATTAAAAAATCTTTTTCATCTGCTAATTCTTTTTCTGATCTTTCTGCTAATTTTCTTATTAGTGTAAGCATAGTTCCTTCAACTGGTTTTATAACAGCTTGATATGCAACTTCTTTTGCATTTTTTAAAGCTTCTATAAAATCTTTTGTTGTTATTCTTTTTTTAGTTTCAAGAGACTCTGTAAATCCTCTAAAAATTTGTGAAAGTATAACTCCAGAATTACCTCTTGCTCCCATTAAAAGTCCATCTCTTAAAATTTTTAATACTTCTTTTGGATTGTTTGGATCTTTTACTTTATCCATCCAATCACATGCTTCAAGCATTGCTGCACTCATGTTTGAACCTGTATCTCCATCTGGGACTGGAAAAACATTTAATGCATTTATTTCATCTCTATTTTTTACTAATTCTTCAGCCGCTTTTTTTACCCCAATATATATATCTTTACCTTCAAGAATTCTCTTCAACAAACTCACCCTTTCTTAAAACTTTAACCCAGCTATATTTACATTAACAATGACATCGTCAAAATTTAACATGGATTCTATTCTATGATAAACATTTTCTTGTGTATTTTCAGCTACTTTTTTTACTGGAAGACCATATTCCAATACCAAATCTAAATTAACAATAATTCTTCCTTCTTCTTCTAAAACATTAACTCCTTTTGTTTCTTCTCTTGTCAAAAGATTAGCTATTTTGTCAAAAAAACCTTGTTTTCCAGTATCTACAGTACCATAAGATTCTAAAACAGCTTTATATACTATATCTTGAATTACTTCAGATTTAATATTAACTGATCCAAATTCAGTTTGAACTACCATAGCTCACACCTCCATATATTATACACTATTTTTTAAAATTGCAGACATATACCCTACAACACTAGAATAATCATAAGTAACATCTCCACTTGTAGTATGTCCAAGTATGTTCACATCTTTAAATTCTAAATTTAATAAAATACCTACAGCTCCATATCCACACATTGTTATATCATTTGTTTCAATTTGTATATATAAATCCTCAACATCTTTCTGTTCAATTGCTTTAATTATTTTTAAATCTTTTTCATAAGTTATTTCTTGTTTTTCATAGTGATTCAAATCAGTAGAGGCTATTATTAAGTCACCTTTTTTCAAAAGTGGTTTTAAAACTTTTGCAATATTTTTTACAGTTAAAAAACTTTGATCTTTTAAGGTTATGGGTACTATACTAAAATTATCTTTTAATACATACTGTAAAAATGGTAATTGAACTTCAAGACTATGTTCATAATAATGTGCTGATATATCATTATTTATATTAAGTGTTTCTATTATTTTTTTTGCTATTTTAGTATCAACTTTTATTTTTCCATATGGAGTTTCCCAACTACCTTCATCGTATATTGAAATATTACTTCCTATTCCACTATGATTTGGTCCTATTAAAAACACTCTTTTAAAATTAGAAGTATTAAAAATTTTTTTATAAGCTAAAGCTGCTATTTTTCCAGAATAAATATACCCAGCATGAGGAACTATTATTCCTATTGGTTCGGAATATTTATTGCACAATTTTATATTATCATAATAAAAATTCATTAATTCATTTAATTTTTCAATATTTTGGGGATAAAAACTTCCAGAAAATCTTGCTCTTCTAATCATTTTTATTCCTCCGGTTTGTTCATAGCTTGAACATTTAATAATATTATCATATCAAATTTTGTATTTGTAAGTTCATTTGTAGAAAATAAAATTCCAATAGCTGGTATATCTTTTAAAAATGGTATTCCTATTTTTTTATTTATACTTTTTTCAAATGACATAGATCCAATCTTTATAAATCCACCATTTGTTGTTTTTAAAATTGTTTTTATACTTCTTTCATCTACAATATTTTTATCTTGATCTTTCATTTCACTTATGCTCAAATTTATCTTTGTTTCTATCATATTTGTTATTCTATCTAACTTTCCAATAATATTTAATTTAAATCCAGATTCAATTTTGGATATTACTTTATTTTCTGTATCCATTATTGGAACTGATAATACTGAATTCATTTCAGAAGTTTCATTTTCATTTACATATATTATTGGATTTGAAATTAAAAAAAACTCACTTTTTGTATCTTTTAAATTTGAAAAATTCATTTTTGCCATTAAGTATAAATCTTTTGTACTAATACTTTTAATATTATTTCCAGTTAAAACATATATTCTATATTTTAATAATTTTTTATCTTGAAAAAATCTTATTGTATTCTTATCAATATAATTATACAATATTCCTTTAGAAATTGAACATTTTAATATATTATTAAAAGTAAGATCATAATCATTTACACTAACTTCTATATCTTTAAAATCACATATAGTATTTATCTTTTCCATTTTTGCCAAGTAGTTTATTAATTTTTTTAGTGAAACATTTCCATTCAAAGTATCAACTTTTAAAGTTTGAATAATTTGTTTTAAAATTTCTTCTTTATCTTTTGTATATTTAATTATATAAATATTATTTTCTATTTTTTCAAATTTTATATTTTCCTTCAACAATATTTTATCAAAAATATTATTAATTTTAGAGGGTATTATTAACAATTTGTTTAATATTTTGTCTTTTTCTTCTTTTTTTTCTATGTTTTTCACTTTTTCTTTTATAGTTTTTTTACTTTTTTCTAATTTTTTTAATTTTTCTTCCAATTTTAAAAAGTTATTTATATCATTTGTTTTTCCGTTTATTATAAAAACATCATTGCTTTTAACACAATTTAATCCATAAAAATTAGTAATGTTTTTTAAATCATACTTTGAACTTAAAATAATTGTTGTACTTTCATTAGTAATTGTATTTTTTATATTTGTTTCATTATGTTTTTTTAAGTTATTTAAAATATAAAAAAAAGATTCAATATCTTTATACTCTATTTTAACAACATAATTATTTTTTAATTCAACAACTTTAATATTGAATAATTTTTTTAAAGGAATAATTGTTATATTTTTATCTATAATTAAATATTTTATTTTATTTTCATTCTCATTTTTTATCAACTGTTTAGAATTTATTATTAACGGCATAGTATCTTGCATATCCAAAATTTTTTTACTTAAAATAACTGTATTTTTATTAAAAAAAATAGTATTTATACTATAAATATTTTTTAATATTCTTATAAAATCTTCTATTCTAAATTCTTTTGTAGAAATTGATATATCTTTATCTGGTATAATATCTGTTTTTATCCAATTCCAATTCATATAATCTGTAAAAATCTTAAATAAATCTTTTAATTTTATTTTTTCAAAATAGACTTTATCTACATTTAATAACTTACTAGAAGGAAAGTATACTTTGTTATTTTCAATATTTATTGTAGTTGGTATCAATGTTTTTATTGTAATTATATTATCTTTAGTTTTTATTTCAGAAATAATCCCTCTTTTTACTTTAATTGTTTTTTCTTCAAAATTTTTATTAATAATTATCTTATGAATAGTTTTTGAAAAAGATGATTTAACTATTAAGTTTGTATTTTTTTCAAAAATAATTACATTATTATTATTTTCATACTCCAAATTAAAAGCATTCATTATAATAACAAAAAAAATAAAAATTATTAAAAAAAATTTTTTCACAATATCACCTCAAAAGAATTGTCTATTGTTAATAATAATATTCCATCTTCAAATATTTCTATTATTTTTCTATTTCCTAATTTATCTCCTTTATATACTTTAATTATTTCTTTATTAAAGTATATATAAGCTTCTTTTTTATTTTGTGTTTTTATATATCCTGAAAATGATGCATCAAATCTTTTAAATGTATCTTTTAATTTCCAAATTGTATTAAAGTTTATTTTTATTACATTCAAAAATTTTGTATTTAATTTTGTATTTAATTTTGTATAATTTTCATTTTTTATTTTTGTATAATTAAACCCTGGATAAAATTTTTGTATTTTTATATTATATTCTTTTTCAATATTTAAAAGAGAAAAGTTTTCTCTTTTAATATCTATATTTTTTATTAATACATTAGTATTTAAAATATTGCTTAATAACAACTTAGTTTCTTGATAATTTAATACTCCATTTTTTAAATCAAAATCTTTTATAGTATATTCTTTTTCTTTTGGTTTAAAATTAAATGTATTTAAAAAAATATATATAAAAAAAAGAAAAACTATAATTAAAAGTTTAATTTTCATTTTAATCTCCTTCAAAAATATCAAGTATTGCGTATCCATAACCATCAAATTCTAATCTTGATATTTCTTTTATTGCATATTTTCCCATTATTTTTTTTCCATACTCCATTCTTAAAATAACTCTTGCTTGTAACTTAATCCCACTATAATTAAAAGTTATTAATTTTGCATCTATTTTATTTAAATAATCAAAAAATTCGCTAAGTCTTTTTTTTTGATTTTGAACTAAATTAGAATATTGATTATAATCATTTGTTTCTTGTTTTTCTTTTTTTAGCTCATAATTAAACTTTGTAAAAAGATTTATTCCTGATTTTATATTTATAAAAATTAAAAATATTATGAAAACACTAAAAAAAATATTTATTCCTTTTCTTAAATAAGATTTGATTTTAAAAATATCCTTTGCATTATCTTTAAAATTTTTAACTGAAAGATTTTGTATATTCTCTATATTATTTTTATCATTTTTAAAAACTAAAAAATTATTATCTTCTTTTACAACAGTATATATTCCAAATTCTGTTTTAAAAGTTCCTTCTTTTTTTAAAAAATATAAAATGATTTGTATTGGAATAAATTCATCATAAACATAATCAAATTTATGCTTTAAATACTCTTTTTTAGAACAAATAAAATATTCATTTTTATCTAATTCAAAAAAAACAATTTTTTTATTAATTATTTCATCAAAATACTGTTTTTTTAATTCAAATTCTCCTTTAAAAGGTTTTATAAATCCATCAATATCTCCTATACATACTTTATTTTTTTTAATAGTCATTTTTAGTTATAGCTCCTGTAACTGGAATTAAGTTCAATAATTTTTTATTTTTATCATCTTCAAAAAAACCTCCAGAAGATGCATATTTTCCATCAACAAATGAAACTCTTTTTAAAATTCCTGAATTAAATTTAAAGTTATAATTTAAAATACCAAAACCATTATTTAAATAAACTGAACCTACAAATGCAGAACTTTTATCATAACTATTAGTTAATGATGTAATTCTTAAATTTAAAATCATTTCTGTAATCATTGCTTTATTTGAAAGTTCATCAAAATAATCATATAACTTTGAACTTATAAAAAAACTCGTTGCTCCAAAAAAAATTATTTCTATTAAAAGATATATAATTATTTCAAAACTTAAAAAACCTGATTTATAATTCACTCAAATCAACTCCATTTAAAAAAATATTGGTATATAGTTCATATGTAAGTGAAGCTACTATTATTGAAAGAATTAACAAAAAAAATGGTTCTATTAACTTATAAACTTTATCAACAAATAAAGTAAATTTTTGATAAAAAAATTTTTCCAAATAATTAAATAACTCTTTGCTATTACCTGTTTTTTCAGTTAAAGAAAATGCTAAAGCAAATTCAGGTATATCTTTTATTTCAGAAAAAGCATTTATAATATCAAATCCAGATTCAAGCATTACAGCAATGTTAGTAAATTTTAATGCTAAATAATTTGAGTTTATATTTGATATAACAATATTAAAAGCATAATATAAAGATAATCCATTATGTATTAAAAGATTTATATCTCTTGAAAACTTATAAAATAAATAATTTTTATAAAAGTTCTTTAAAAAAGGTATTTTTGAAACATAAATATCATTCTTTTTTGATAAAATAAAAATAATAAAAAAAGATAAATTTAGAAATAAAAAAGATACCAACATAAAGGTTGAAAATCTAAAAGTTATAGTAGTATTTAAAAGTAAAGAAATTTTAGGTAGAAAATAAAGTTTTAAAAAGGTTAATAAAAATAAGATAGAAGTTAAAACCATGAAAGGATATAATGTAGATTTACTCAATGTTGAACGTGTAAGTTCAACATTTTCATAATAATTAGATAAAGACTTAAGAACATTTATAAAAGAAGATTTATTCTTACATATGCTGATACTATAAATAAAATAATCATCATATTCTTTAAAAGTAAAGGATGTTTTTAAATCAGAACCTTTTCTAAGAATCAAATAACTTTTAAACAATACTCCACGCAGTAAACTATCAACTTCATTATTCATAATAACAAAAGATAAGGCATCCAATAAAGATACACCAGAATCTAAAAGTATATATAAATTACTAGTTAAAAATTTCATTGAAGATGTTGATAAAACTTTTGAACCAAAAATTAAATTAACAACTTTAATGTTTATAATCTTAAAATCATAACTTAAAAACCCAAAGAATTCTTGATCATTTTTTCCTATAAAATAAGTTTTATAAGAGGTTTTTAAAAGTTTATCATAAACAAAAACCTCGTAAAGCTTTTTCAAATCACTCACTCCTCAATTATCAACAAAAATTAGTTCAAAAACAATAAGCTATAAAAAGCATCTATAAAAATAAAAAGATAACTTATCAACCAAAATAACAACTAAGTTATAAACGAAAATGTTTATAAAAAAATAACAACCAAGTTATAAACGAAAATGTTTATAAAATAACAACTAAAATAACTTTTCAACATAAACCTTTATATACAAAGGTATTAAAAAAAATTATCAACATAAACCTGTTCAAAAAAATTTTGTAAGTCGATAAAGTATCGACGGATAAAAATAGTATGAAAAAATAAAAAAGAGCACTTTTCAACTATAAACATCACTCTATCACTACCATCACTATTAAAGAATATAGAATAAAATTCATAGGTTCAAAATCAAAAGAATAACCACAAACTTATTTTATCATATTTTATTAAGAAATTAAAAAAACATAAAAAATATGTTATAATTTTAGTATAAACCATATTTGGAGGAGATGTTATGAGTTTTATTCATGTATTTAAAGATATAGATAAAATTAAAAATTCAGTTATTTCATTTACAACCTCTGAAAATATGACAGAATTTCCATATCCATCCATAATATTATTTAAAGGAACTTCAATAAAAAATGGAGATGGATATGCTATTTTAGTTGATTATGAAAACGTTTTAAGTTTTTGGGCTGATGAATGGATTAATAATGAAGAAGTAATAGATTTATCTTGGGATATTATGGAAATAACAAAAGTTTATTATAGACCGAAAAAAATCTCTATTCCATCTATTTGGGAAGAATTTTATAATTTTTTAGAATTATTCATAAAAAATAAAGAAATAATAATACTGAAAGAAAATTTCAAAAAAAATAAATTTCAAGATTTAGAAACTATAAAAGAATTAGATTATTCAATGCAAATAATGGATTCAATAAGAGACACTTTATTTGATTTCTTTATTTCAAATGAATTACTATACAAAATTGAAATAAAAAGTTCTGGAAAAGTATTAATTTTTGGAATAGACTTACAAAAATATATAAATATAGCAAATATGTTAGATGATGAAATAGAAAAAAAACTTTTATGGTTAATTTTAAGAATCACTTTAGAAAGATCAATATTAAAAAATTTTAAACCACAAAATACAAAAATAATTAGTAATGGAATAGTCAAAGTAACATTAGAAAATATAAGTATAGAAGAAATAAGAAATTCTTTTAATCAAATAAAAAAAGATTTATACTTAAATTCTGAAGATATCTACAATATTTTTTATGACTTAAAAGAAAACACAAATATAATAAATGAACTTTTTGAATTAAAAGATATAATAGAAAAAGAAACAGATAAAGAATTTATAGAAATATTAGATATGTTAGTTGTAGATTCTATAACAAAAAACGAAAAATCAATAATAGAAAGAATAAAAAAGATAGGAAAGTATTTTTAATACTTTCCTAATTTTATTTGCAAAAAAATATAAAATAGTATATAATAAAAAAAATTATAAAAAGTGAGGGGATCTTCATGTTAAAAGGAAATAAAATAAGGTTAAGAGCCTACAAAAGAGAAGAATTAAAACTTGTTATGGAATTTATTAATGATGAAGATGTAACTAAATTTTTAAGACCTGGTGTTCCATTTCCTTTTAGATATGAAGATGAAATTAAATTTTATGAAAGTTTAAATCCTATGAGTACGTCAAGTTATTCCTTTGCAATAGAATTATTGGAGACAGAAAAATATATTGGTGGTTGTGGTATAAATGAAATTGATTGGAAAAATTCAGTAGCAACAGTTGGAATATTTTTGGGTAAACCCTATTGGAATAAAGGTTATGGAACAGAAGCTTTAAAGATCTTAGTTGATTTTATTTTCAATGAAATGAATATTAATAAAGTAAAATTAAACGTATATAGTTTTAATGAAAGAGCTATAAAGTCATATAAAAAAGTTGGTTTTGTAGTAGAAGGTAGATTAAGACAAGAAATATTTAAAGAAGGAAAATATTATGATGAAATAATAATGGGAATTTTAAGAAGTGAATATAAAATATAAAAAAAAGAAAGCATTTGCTTTCTTTTTTTGGTGGACCGGGACAGACTTGAACTGTCGACACACGGATTTTCAGTCCGTTGCTCTACCGACTGAGCTACCGGTCCATAAAAAAATGGTGGGTCCTGTAGGGATTGAACCTACGACCCTCTGCTTGTAAGGCAGATGCTCTCCCGCTGAGCTAAGGACCCATTATGGCGCCCCCAACGAGATTTGAACTCGTGTCTTTGGCGTGAAAGGCCAATGTCCTAGGCCGCTAGACGATGGGGGCACTTAAATGTTTTTGTCTTACTGACGAGATTATTTTACCATGATTTCTAAATAAAGTCAAGTTAACAACTTTAAAACATTTTTTTACAACTTAATACTATAAATATAATTTATAGTATTAAGTTGTAAAATCATACTATTTTAAAGAAGATTTGATATAATAACATGTAAGGATATAAAACGAGGTGATAAAAATGAAAAAAAGACTTCCAATAGGAAGAAGTGACTTTAAATCATTAATAGATGACAATATGTATTTTGTAGATAAAAGTATGTTAATCAAAGAAGTTATTGAAAGTGGAGACGTTCTATTAATAACAAGACCAAGAAGGTTTGGGAAAACTCTCAGTCAATCCATGATGAAGTACTTTTTTGATATTACTCAAAACAACGAACACCTCTTTAAAAATTTAAAGATATACAAAGAAAAAAATATAATAGAAAAACATTTAAATAAACATCCAGTTATATACATCACCTTTAAAGATTTAAAGTCTAATAACTTAAAAAAGATGCATGACTTATTAGCCATGGAACTTTCATCTTTATACATTGATCATAAGTATGTTTTAAATGTTTTGGATGAAGAAGAAAAATCAGTATATAAATCAATAACTTCAGAAACGGCGGATGATGCAAAGTATGAAAACTCTATAAGAAACTTATCAAAGTATATGGAAAGATACTATGGTAAAAAGGTAATAATATTAATAGATGAATACGATACTCCCATTCAACAAGCTTACTTATACGGATACTATGATGAAATAATATCTTTAATTGGTAACTTATTTGGCATGGCTTTAAAAGACAATGTATACCTTGAAAAAGCAGTTCTTACTGGTATAACAAGAGTTTCTAAAGAAAGTATCTTTACTGGTGTGAATAACTTAGAAGTTTCTACTGTATTAAATGAACTATTCAATGATAAGTATGGTTTAACTAAAGAAGAAGTTGAAGAAACATTGAAGTATTATGAACTTGAATATGAAGAAAGTGAAGTTATAGATTGGTACAATGGTTATAATTTTGGTGGTGTTGAAATTTACAATCCTTTTTCTATAGTAACTCTTGCAAAGAATAAAGGTAAAATAAGACCATATTGGATGAATACGAGTGGAAACTACTTAGTTAAACAATTAATAAAACAAGGAAGTGCTGAATTAAAAGATAAAATTGAAAAACTAATAAATGGTGAAGAAATTGAAAGTACAATAAATGAAACTATGGTTTATGGAGACTTAAATAACAACTTAGAAGAGTCTGTATGGACATTATTTTTATTCAGCGGATATTTAAAATGGACAAAAAATATAAATCATGATTATGAAAGATATACTTTAAAGATACCAAATAAAGAAGTAAAAATATTTTATAATAAAACTGTAGTATCTATGCTTGAAGAAGAAAGAATAAAGCTCAATAATATATTAATAAATTTAATAAATGGACATATAGAAGAGTTTAAAGAAGACTTTCAAAAATTAACTATTAATACATTGAGTTACTTTGATGTTAGCGGAGAAGAACCAGAAAGATTTTATCATGGACTAATACTTGGAATGAGCGTTGGTTTGAAAGAAAAGTATATAATAAAGAGTAATAGAGAAACAGGACTTGGAAGAGCAGATGTTATTTTAATTCCAAAAGATAAAACAGATAAAGGAATAATAATAGAGTTTAAAAAGTTTTATAAAAACGAAAAAACACTATTAAATAGTGCTAAAAATGGATTGAAACAAATAAATGAAAAAAGGTATGAAGAAGAGATAAAAAGTTATGGAATAAATGATATAATAAAAGTTTCGATAGCTTTTGATAAAAAAGAGGTTGAAATTGTTAGTAATTTAGATAAAGAAGAAAAATTAACAGAGATAGAAAAAGTAGCAAAGAACATGATTGAAAATGGAGTTGATATAGAATTTATATCTAAAATGACAAATTTATCTATTGAAAAGATAAAAAAATTAAAAGGTAGCATAAAAAATTTTGTGTAAACGGCTCTTCTTGGAAGGTAAAAATAAATAAAATTAGTTATTATTTTTAAAGTATTTCCATAAGAATTATCGACTATAAAGAAATATGCTTTAAGAGTAAATTTTAGAAGTTTTTATTATAATTTTTTGTAATAAATAGCCTTTTGCAACTTTTTATTGCAAGGTATAGCATTATAATATTTAATATTCATTTTTGTGTGTTATAGGTATTTTTTGTTATGTTACAAAGTATATTTATGTTAGGAATTATAGATATATTTTGTAATTCTTTCATTAAAAAAGATGGATAATTCGTTTAGGACATTGCTCCAATTTCTATAACGAGCTGTCCATCTTTTTGTTGCATTTATTGTTGCTAAATAAAGCATTTTCAATAATGCATCGTCATTTGGAAATGATGTTTTATTTTTTGTTGCTTTTCTATATTGTCTATTTAATGATTCTATTACATTTGTTGTGTACATTATTTTTCTTACATCATCGCCATAATCAAAATAAGGGGATATTGTTTCCCAATGTTTTTCCCAACTTTCTAATGCTAATTTGTATTTTGTCCATTTGTTTTCTTTCAAATCTTGTAAGTTTGAATAAGCAATATCTTTATTTGGTGCTTTATATACTTTTTTTAAATCATTAACAAGTTCTTTTCTATCTTTGTAACTAACATATTTTAATGTATTTCTTATTTGATGTATTATACATCTTTGTACTATAGTATCTGGGAAAGCAGTTTTTATTGCTTGTGGGAAACCTGTTAATCCATCTACAGAAGCTATTAATATATCTTTTATTCCTCTATTTTTTAAATCATTTAATACTCTTAACCAAAATTTTGATGATTCTATTTCACCTATATATATACCAAGTACTTCTTTAAATCCATCTATATTTACACCAAGTACAACATATGCAGTCTTTTTTATTATTTCACCATCATCTTTTACTTTAAACACTATTCCATCCATAAACATAAAAGTATATATTTCTTCTAAAGGTCTGCTTTGCCATTCTCTGATTTCAGGTAATATTTTATTAGTTATTTTACTTATCATTTCCGCTGATAATTCTACACCATATATGTCCTCTACGTTCTTTACTATATCTTTTGTGCTTAATCCTAAACCGTACATACCTATTATTCTACCTTCAATATCTGAGATATCTTTTTTATACTTTGGTACTATTTTAGGCTCATATTCACCTTTTCTATCTCTAGGTATTTTTAATTCCATTTCTCCAACACTTGTTCTTACTCTTTTTGAACTGTACCCATTTCTAGAATTATCTGTTTTCTTGTTTTCTTTATCATATTTCCCATAACCTAATTCATCTTCTAATTCTGCTTCTAACATCCCTTGTATTAACGGTCCCACTAATTCTTTTATCTTTTCATATACATCTTTTATTGTGTTTACCTCTGGATCCCTTGCTATTAATCTTGCTAATTTTTCAATGTTGCTTTCTTCTTTTTCTTCTTTTTTTCTTCTTGCCATTTTAAAAACCTCCTTCCTGGTTTTATTTTACCATCCCAAGAAGAAGGTTTTTCATTTTTTTATTTACACAAATTTTTTTATGGTCTCAATTAAAAGGATAGTTAATCTATCCCTTTAATGGTTTTTATTTTTAAATATTCTTCCAACTTTATTTGCTACTTTTGTAATATCTCCTGCTCCAACAAAGAGTAGTACACTGTTGTTATAATCGATTAAATGATTTATTAATTTTTTTGAATCATCAAAGTATTTAGAATTTATGTCTAAAAGATTTGTTATTTTACTTTCATCTACACCTTCAATAGGTTTTTCAAAAGCTGAATATATTCTATATACAAGTACTTCATCGGATTTTTCTAAGGCATTTATAAAACCTTTCATATGTCTATAAAGTCTTGTATATCTATGGGGTTGAAATATAGTTATTATTCTTTTATTTGGAAAATATTCTTTAGCTGCATCTATTGTCATTGATATTTCATCAGGTGTATGTGCATAGTCATCAATTACAAATATACTTGAATTGCTGTATAGTATATTGAATCTTCTGTTTACTGTTTTGTATGTAAATAATGCTTCATGTATAGTGTTAAAATCTATACCATATTCAATAGCAAGTGCAGTTGCTGCAAGTGCATCGTAAGCGTAATGTTCACCAGGAATTGGTAAGGTTATTTTTCCAATAAATTTATCTTTATAATATACTTCAAATTCTTGATATCTTCCCATTGTTTTTCTGTTTTTCATTATATAATCACAATTATTGTTTTGTCCAAAAAATAATAATTGTGGAACATTTAAATTCCACGTTGATAAAATAGGATCATCTCCGTTTAAAAACAATATATCTCTTGTTCTTTTTGCATATTGTTTTAAGGAATTCTCAAGATTTTGAAAGTCATTATTATAATGTTCGAGATGATCAGGTCTTAAGTTATTTATTATTACAACATCAGATTGAGATTTTTTTATATATCCATCACTCTCATCTACTTCTGCTATTATTTGTCCAGATCCTATTCTAAAATTTCCATCTTCAAGAAAGTTGTGTATTCCACCTAAAAAAACTGTCGGATCTTTTTTAGCATACTTAAATATTTGTGAAACCATAGCTGTTGTTGAAGTTTTTCCATCAGTTCCTGTTATACCTATACTCCAGTTGTTTTTTAATATGTTGTTTAAATATTCCATTCTATATAAAACAGGAATTCCTCTTTTATTTGCTTCTATTATTTCTGGATTATCATCTTTTATTGCGGTTGAACGAATTACAACATCTACATTTGGTAAAACGTTTGTATGACCTATATTTATTTTTATACCTTTATTTTCTAAGTATTCTACTCTTTCATTTATTTCATTATTAGTACCATAAACTTCATTACCACTGTAATAGCTGTACAGTGCAAGACTACTCATTCCAATACCGCCTATTCCAGAAAAAAAATATTTCATTTTATAATCTAATCCTCCTAAAATTCATCTATATTTTTTACTATATTTTTTATTGATTCATCTTCTTTTATATTCCATATAAAGTCTGTATTTTTTATTTCAATTTTTTCTATAAAATTTTGTAATTTATTGTAATCTATATTTTTTTCATCAAAAACTTCTGCTAATCCCATTTCTTTAAGTTTTAAAGCATTTTTAAATTGATGATTTTCAGAAGCATTTGACCATGGTATTATAGCACATTTTAACTCATAAAATAAAATTTCTGCTATTGTTGTGGCTCCTCCTCTAAAAATTCCTCCATCACAAATACTCATTATTTCATATATGTTATCTAAATATTCATATGTTTTTACATTTTTAAACTCTTTGAATTTATTTTTATTTTTTGTTATGTGTATAAAGTTTATATCATTATTTTTTTTATATACATTATACATTATATCATCAATTTGTTCTGAGCCAAGACTCCCTGCCATAATTAATAATGTTTTTTTTGAAGGATCAAGATTATAATTTTTTAATACACTTCTTTTTACCTCTTTTTCTGGAATTCTTACTGGATTTCCAGTTTTTATAAAAGGAGACATTTCAAATGATGTAAATACTTTTTTAGCTTTTTTAGATAGTAATTTATTGGTAATACCCATTATTGAATTTTGTTCATGTAAATAAAATGGTATTTTTAATTGACTTAAAGCTTTTCCAACTGGACCAACGACATAACCACCAGTTAAAAAACCAAAATCAGGATTAAATTTTTTAATTATTTTTTTAATTCTAAATGTTTCTTTTAATGCTAAAAGTATAATTTTTATATTTTGAAGTTTGTACAAGGGTCTTTTAAGTCCTGTTAAGTTTACAACTTCCATTTTTGCTTTTGGAAAATCTTTTTTTAATTTTTTTTGTTCTATACGACCTTTAGTTACAAAGTATAAAACTTCTAAATCATATTTTTTATCTAAATATTTTATAAAAGATAAAGCAGGAGTATAATGTCCACCTGTACCTCCACCAGATACTATTACTTTAATTTTTTTCAATTTGTTCACTTCCTAATGAATTGAAGTATATTAAACCTAAAGATAAACCTATTGCAGTTAATGTAATTATTAATGATGTATTTCCATAGCTCATTAAAGGTAGAGTAACACCTGTAACTGGTATACCTTTAACTCCAAGGCCAACTAAAGCATTTATTGTTACTTGAACAAATATCCACATAGCTGTTGTACATGAATATACTATTGTTAATAAGTTTTTTGTAGTGTATGCCATAGTTATTAAATTCCAAGATAAAAATAAAAATAAAGTTATTACTAATATAATACCTAATTTTCCCCATTCTTCACCTATTACAGACATTATAAAATCACTGTAGGATGCTGGAACTCTATATTTGTATTTTCCATTAAAAGGTGATGTTCCAAGTACTCCCCCATTTTCAATAGCTTTTAATGATTGCTGTGTTTGATAATTATCAGAATTATTTAATCTTTGTAATTGATATGAGTGTAAAAGGTTATCTTTAAAAATAAAAGCAAAAATTGTAATGGTTATTACAGTTAAAATTAAAATGCTTTGATATTTAAATTTTTTTATAGCTAAAAATATAGATATTATTGATATAAAAGATATTATAACTGATGTACTTAGATCTGGTTCTTTATAAATCAAAAATATAGGTATTCCACAGATTATTACTGGTATTAGTAAATCAAATAAAAAATTACTTTTTGTTTTTATATAATAATAATGGGCTATAATTGCTGGTATCAATAGTTTTGCTAATTCTGATGGTTGAAATTGAAAGGATCCAAAGTAAAGCCATCTATTTACATTAGCTACATTATGAGAAAAGAATAATACAATGAATAAAAAAGAATTTAAAAATATATACATTGAAATCATAAATGATTTTGATTTTATTAACACTTTTCCAAATACAAAAGAAATTATTCCTCCAACAGTTCCTATTGTCATTGCTATTATGTAATTTAATAACTTTGTTTTTGGATTTATACCATTTAATTCTTCCATGGCAAATAATGAGCTATATACAAAAAAAATTCCAAATATTAGGGTTATTCCTAAAACAATTAAATAAAGTAGTATATTTTTTTTTATTTGTTTTTCCATTATTCTCTCAACTCTTTAATAAATTTTTTGAAATCATTTCCTCTTTCTATATAATTTTTGTATAAATCATAACTTGCTCCAGCTGGAGATAATACTACATTTTTAGTATTAAAGTTTAAAGCTTTTTTTACTATGTCTTTTAAATTTTCTTCAAAATAAAATTTTTTTGAGTAATTATATTTTTTAACTTCTTTTTTCATATCTCCACAAACAAAGACAGCTATTGAATTTTTATTTAGTTCTTCTATTAATTGTGACATATCTTCATTTTTAGGTTCTCCAGATAAAATAGCAATATAATCTTTATTTCTAAAACTCAAGTAAGCATTGTATGCTGCATGAACATTTGTTGCTTTTGAATCATCATAAAAATTTATATTATTTATTTTTCCACAAAATTCTAATCTATGTTTTTCTGGTGAGTACGTTTTAATTGCTTCTTGTATTATAGAATTTGGTATATTTAAATTTAATGTTGTTAAGATAGCTGCAACTGTATTTTCTTTGTATATTTCCATATTTAAAAAATCATTTTCTATTTTTATAGAAATATTTTTATAATTTAATATGTTATTTTTTATGAATTCTTTATCAAAAAACAGTATTCTTTCAGAAGAATTATTTGTTTTTATACTTTTATTTAACAAAACTAATCCACCAGATGCTAAAGTTCTTTCAGCCATAATTAATTTACTATTATAATATTCTTCAATACTTCTATGCCAATTTAAATGATCAGGTGCAAGGTTTAATATTATTGATATTTCAGGAAAAAATTTTTTTGACCAAAACATTTGAAATGAACTAACTTCAACAACATAAAAATTTAAATTAGTTGGTAATTCAATTAAAGGTTTTCCAATATTTCCACATGTCATGGATGAATAATCAGATTCTTGTATTATATGATTTATTAATGTCGTTGTTGTTGTTTTGCCATTAGTTCCCGTAACTCCTATAAATATTGAATTTGGATTTTGTCCTTTTATAAATGACCATGAATATTCAATTTCAGTTGTATAATTTATGTTATTTTCAAGAACAATTTTTCCAGCAATACTTTCAGGGGATACTCCAGGACTCATTATAGCTAATTGAGTATTTTTTAATAAATCTCCATGTTTTTCTTCAAATATTACATTATTTTCTTTAAAGTACTTTTTTGTTTCTTCATTAAAAGGTGAATTATTACTTACAGTAATATTGTGTGCTTGATCAATTAAGAATTTTAAAAGACTTTTATTGCTTTTTCCATAACCTACAAGACAAATATTCATTTTAAACCCCCAATAGCTATTAAGCCCATTAAAAAGTTTATAATCCAAAAATACATTACTACTCTTTCTTCAGACCAGTTTTTTAATTCAAAATGATGATGAATAGGAGACATTAAAAATACTCTTTTTTTTCTTATCTTATAGCTACTTACTTGTATTATAACGCTAAACATTTCTGTTAAGAATATAAAACATGTAAATATAGTAAAAAATTCTGCAGAATAATAAACTGCTATACTTCCTAAAATTCCACCAAGTGCAAGAGAACCTGTATCTCCCATAAATAATTTAGCTGGTTTTATATTAAACATTAAATAAGCAATCACGGGAATTATTAATATAAATAATAATTCTTTTGGTGCAGAAGTTATTAATATTGTAAAAAATGCTGATATTATAAAAATTCCACCCGATAATCCATCGAGTCCATCTGTTAAATTTGATGCATTTGACATACCAGCTAAATATAAAATTACCCAAATTGGATAGAGTAGTCCAAAATTTAATTTAAGATTAAAAAATGGTATATTTGTATAATCATGTGAATTAAAATAATTTATTACAAAAAATAATATTGACGATACAATTAATTGCAATAGTAATTTTTCAAATGATTTTAGTCCAGTTGATTCTTTTCTATTAATACTTAAAAAATCATCTATAAATCCAATTAAAGAGTACATTATTGAAGATAATGAAACTATTAAATAAATTGATTCTTTATTTATAAAAAATGCAATTAAAGATAAAATAGAAATAGTTAATGTAAAAAATATTCCACCAGCAGTTGGTGTTCCTTCTTTATAGTTATGAAGGTCTGGACCTTCTTTTCTTATAAATTGTCCAAGTTGTTTTTTCTTTGCAAAATTTATATAAACCCGATAAATATATATAAGAATAAAAAATGAAATTAAAGAGATAATTAATATCATTATTGCCTCCTATTATTAAAATACTCTTTTAAAAAAGAGTTTATTCCTGTTCCATTTGATGCTTTAATATATATTATTCCTTTTAATTCATTCAATAATTTTTTTAACTCTTCAAATGATTTTATTTTTTTTACCTTTAGTGATGAAAAGATATTTTGTGGATCAAAAAAATAAATTTCATCAAAAGTATTTTTTGTTTCTTTTAGTATTTTTTCATTTATTTTTTTGTCTCCTGATTCTAAAACTTCTCCCATTATTAATATTTTTTTTCCTTTTAATCTTTCTAGAGTTTTAAAACCATTTGTAAAAGATTCATAAGATGCATTGTATGAATCATCTATTATTGTTTTATTTTTTAGTTCATATAGCTTAAATCTGCCTTCTGGTAGATTTATTTGAGATAATACAGATGGATCTAAAGGTACTTTTATAAAAACTGTAAATAAAATTGCGGATAAAAGATCTAAAAGATGACCTTCTGTCCAAATTCCATTTAAAGTTAACATTAATTCTTTACCAAACAGTGTATAAAAAACTTTTGTATTATTTTTATAATAAAAAAAATCTTTTAAGTATCCATCATTGTTTTCGTTTTTACCAAAAGTTAAAATATTTAAGTTTTTTGGAGCAATATTTTTTAAGTTTTGATCACCATTCAATATAAGTAATCCTCTGTCCATACCAGAAGTTATTTTCATCTTTTCTTTTGAAAGCATTTCTTTATTTTTAAAAAATTCCATATGAGATGAGCCAATGTTTGTTATGAACACAACATCAGGTTTATATACGTTTGAAAGTAACTCTAAATCTCCTGGTTTTCTTAACCCCATTTCTAATATTGCAACATCTTCATTGTTGTATTCGTTAAAAATAGACAATGGAATGCCTATTTCAGTATTTTTATTTTTTGGTGTTTTAAAAGTTTTCATATGAGGAGACAACAAATAATACAAACATTCTTTAGTTGTTGTTTTGCCATTTGAACCAGTTATTGCTATTGTCATTTTAGAGTTTAAAATTTTAGCTGATTCGTTTAAAAAATCTAAAGTAGTATTATTTAATTTTATTGTTTTTCCTATATATTTTCCTTCTGTATCAATAACAGCAAACGATGCGCCCTTACTGAACGCATCGTTTACATAATTGTGCCCCTTTCCATAGGCTACGAAAACATCATTTTTTTCTATTTCATTTGAATTTATTTTAAAAACATACTTAGCTTTTTTTAGATCACTAAGAGTCATTTTTTCATGCTCCTTCTAAGATTTTCAATTATTTCATGAGCTACTTCAAAATCATTGAATCTAACCTTTTTTCCTTTTGCAAATAATTGGAAAAGCTCATGACCTCTTCCTGCTATTATTACTATATCTTCTCTATTAGCAAAGTTTATTGCGGCATTTATAGCTGTTTTTCTGTTTGGTATTACTATAAAGTTTTTGTTTACGTCTATTCCTTTTTTTACATCTTCAATAATCTTTTCTGGATCATCATCTTTTGGATCGTCTGTAGTTAATATTGTTATATCTGAATATTTACTCGCAACTGCACCCATAATTTTTCTTTTTCCAACATCAGCATGACCACCAGCTCCAAAAACAATAATGACTCTGCCTGTTGTTATATCTTTTGCTGTTTTTAAAACTTGTTCCAAAGCATCTGGAGTATGAGCAAAATCTATTACAACAGAAAATCCTAAATTTTTGCTATTTGGAACTAATTGAAATCTTCCTGGAACACCGGAAAAAGTTATTATTCCATGTTTTATTTCTTCGTAGCTCAATCCCATTAATTTTGTACTAATTAATGCTAATGTAATATTTGAAGCATTGAAATCTCCAACAATAGAAGAATATATTGATAATTCTGATCCTTCAGGTGTCTTTATTTTAAAGTTCATTTGATAAATACTTTTAGATACATCTTTTATTACATAATCAGCATCTTCAGAAAATCCATAAGTTATAATTTTATCTTTATCTACATTCTTTAATTCTTCTTTTTTTAAATTGTCTATATTTAATATAACTTTTCCATCTTTTTTTAAATTTTTAACTAAAGAAAGTTTTACATTTTTATACTCTTCAAATGTCGAATGATAATCAAGATGATCCCTTGTTATGTTAGTATAAGCTATTATATCAAACTTTATATTTTCAACTCTTTTTTGTTCTATTGAATGTGAAGAAACTTCCATATTAATAAATTCAACATTTTTTTCTTTGCTTTCTTTTAAAATAGAAGCTAATTTTAAAGAACCAGGTGTTGTATTGTATGGTTCATCAATTACTTCATCATTTATTTTTATTTCAACAGTTCCTATTAAAGTAGATGTTTTCTTTGATTCTCTTAATAGATGATGAATTAAAGATACAGTTGTTGACTTTCCGTTAGTTCCAGTAACACCAAAAATTTTAAAATTATCAGAATTTATATTACTGAAATTAAAAGCAATTTCTGATAAAGCCTTTCTTGTATTTTTTACTTTTATGTAAGAAGCTTTCTCAGGAATATTTTTATCACTTTCAACTATAAATAAAACAGCTCCCCTTTTATAAGATGTTTGAATAAAATCATGTCCATCAAAAATCTCCCCTTTTATTGCAACAAAAACATCGTTTTTTTCTACATTTTCACAGTTATCTTTTATAGATGTTATTTCAAAATTTTCTGGGAGATTAATAGAGCTTTTTATTATTTCATTTTTTAATAATCCCAAAATTTTACTAATAGTCATTTGATTCCCCCCATTTTTTATATTCCAACATATATTTTAACTCTAATTTTATTATTTGACAACATTTTTATTTGACAATGATAATTTTTATTGGTATCATATAATTAGCACTCAAAAAAAAGGAGTGATAATTATGGGTATTGTATTAAGCCAAAGGCAAAAAGATATTTTACTTAGTATAGTAGATATTTATATTAAATATAAAAAACCAGTTAGTTCTGATGATGTATTAAAATACTCTAGAGTAAAAGCAAGTAGTGCAACTATAAGAAATGATATGCAAAAACTTCAAAGATTAAAGTACATTTATCAACAACACACGAGTGGTGGAAGAATACCATCTGATCGTGCTTTAGAATTATATTTTGAAATTGTAAAAGATGTTTACTCTAAAACAGAAAAAATGTTAGACATACCAAAGGAATATAAATTTTATGACTTAAACATAATGATAGAAAACATGTCTAAAATAGTTTCGGAAATATTAGAAGGTATGATTATTTTTGAATATCCAAATCCTAGGTATGTTTTTATAACAAGATGTGTTGTAACCCCTTTAACAGAGTCTCATTATGTTGTAACCTTTTTAACAAATCTTGGTATGACTATTTCAAGAACAGTTGAAAAATATGGACTTCCTATTTCTTCTGAATTAGAAAAAATGTTAAATAAAGGATTATCAGGAAAATCAATTCAAGAATTATTGAGTGCTGTAAATTCAGAATCGTATAAAACTGATGATATTAGAATAAAAAATATGTTTTCAATGATTAATAGTTTATTAAATGAATTTTCAAGGAATAAGTATCATGTAACTGGTCTTGAAAAAATAATTTCTCATTGTAAAAACAACATTGAGAGCATAGAAAGCTTAACAATGATGGTTGAAAATGATGAAATTAAAGATAAAATATTTGATAAAATAGAGTTTTCAAATGACATAAATATATTCTTTGGAGATGACTTAAATGCTAGAGCATTAAAAAATTTTTCATTTTTTAATACTTCATATAGTCTATCTTCAAATTCTATTGGTAGAGTATTATTAATAACTGACAAATATAAAAACTATGAAAAAGTTTATAAAGTGTTAAAAGAATATGTATCTAGATTCTCTGAAATTATATCAAAAAATCTTTAATAATAAAAGCTTTTTTTAAAAAAAAATAAAAATAATAAAAATAAAAATATATGGAGGTGTTTTTTTATGCCAAAAAAACAAAATAAAAACGAAATGAAGGATCAAGAAATAAAAAAAGAAGAAAGTAAAGAAGTAAAGAAAGAAGAAAAAAAATCAAAAAAAGAAAGCAAGAAAAAAGAAGTATCTTTAAAACAAATAAAAAAAGAGCTAGATGAAATAAAAAAGCAAAATGAAACGTTAATTTCTGAAGTAGAAAAATCAAATGAAGAAAAATTAAAGTATAGAGATGCTGCAGTTAGTTTAAAATCTGATTTTGAAAATTATAAAGATTATGTTGAAAGAGAAAAAAGAGATATTGAAAAAAAATCAAAAGAATCAGTAATAAAACAATTAATTAATCCATTTCAAAAATTGAGTATATCTTTAAAATATAAAGATTCTCCAGAATTTGGAAAAGCAATAGAAATGGTTTATAGAGATTTTGTAAATGCTTTTGAAAAATCAGGTTTGAAGTTTATTTCGCCAGAAAAAGGAAGTCAATTTGATCCATTTGAACATGAAGTTATTGAAAAATTTGAAACTACTGAAGTAAATGAATATCATGTTTATGATGTTCAAAGCGTTGGTTATAAATTAAATAATATTGTTGTAGAACCAGCTAAAGTTGTGGTTGCAGTGAAACCAAAAATAAAAAAAGAAGAAAATGAAAAAATAGAAAAGAACGAAAATGTGAGTAAAGAATCGAATAATGAGGCAAACAAAGAAGGTGAAAACTAATGGAAAAAAAAGATTATTATAAAATTTTAAATATAGATAAAAGCGCTTCACCAGAAGAAATTAAAAAAGCATATAGAAAATTAGTTAAAGAATGGCATCCAGATAGACATATGGAAAACAAACATATAGCAGAAGAAAAATTTAAAGAAATACAAGAGGCTTATGAAGTTTTAAGTAATCCAGAAAAGAAAAAATTATATGATAGATTTGGATTTGTTCCAGAAGGTGGAATGCCTAATGGTGGACAAGCAGGAGGTTTTGAAGATATATTTCAAGACTTTTTTGGAGGTGGAGGAGACTCAGGAAATCCATTTTCAGATATATTTGATACCTTTTTTGGAGGTGGAGGAAGAAGTTCTGCAAGAGAAGAAAGTAGAGCTGAAAGAGGACAAGATATACACGCTACCATAAATTTAGAGCTAAAAGATGTTTTGTATGATATTAAGAAAAAATTAGAATATTCAAGATATCAAACATGTACTTCATGTAATGGAACAGGAGCAAAAAATGGAACTGCTTTTAAAACGTGTCCAAGATGTCATGGAGAAGGAACTATACATGAAGAACAACGATCATTCTTTGGTACTTTTGTAAAGACATATCCTTGTCCAACTTGTGGTGGAACAGGAAAAATAATAGAAGAAAAATGTGATGTATGTAACGGAAAAGGAAAAACAGTAAAAAAAGAAAAATTAGATATAACAATTCCAGCGGGTGTAGAAGATGGATATGTATTTAGAGTAAGAGGAAAAGGGCATGCTGGAAAAAATGGTGGACAAGATGGAAGTTTAATACTTCATATAAATGTAAAACCAAACAATAAATTTATAAGAAAAGGTGCAAATCTTGAAACAGAAGTAACAATTGATTATGTAACAGCAGCTCTTGGTGGAAAGATTAAAGTACCAACTTTAGAAGGAGATATAATAGAAAAAATAAATGAAGGTACAAATCCTGGAACTATAATAAGGTTAAAAAATCAAGGATTGCCAACATTTAATGGAAGACGCCGTGGAGATATATACGTTAAATTAAATGTGAAAATAGATAAGCCATCATTAAAGGAAAAGAAAATATTAAAAGAACTTGCAAAGGCAAAAAAAATTGAAATATAATAGGTGGTGACAAAGGTGTCAAAAAAAAATTTTTTAGATTATACAATAATTACCTTTGGAACTTTTTTAACTGCATTGGGAATAGTTTTATTTTTAGATCCATTTAATATAGTTGCTGGTGGAGTTAGTGGGCTTTCAATAGGAATGAAAGCCCTTTTTGGTTGGGATTTAAGTATACAAATTTTAATATACAATATAGTGTTATTTTTACTTGGATTTAAACTATTGGGTCTTGGATTTGGAGTAAAAAGTATATATTCTTCAGTTCTATTATCTTTTTTTATTTGGATAATGGAACATGTATACAGCTTGCAAAATATATTAAAAACTATAGAAACTACTAATTCAATAGATATGGTTTTAATGGCAAGTGTTTATGGATCTATTATAAGTGGTGTAGGTCTTGGACTTGTTATATGGCGTGGAGCAACTACTGGCGGAACAGACATAATTGCTATGATATTAAATAAATATTTTCATATGACAGTAGGTTCTGGTTTGATGATAGCAGATGCCATAGTTACAATGACTGCATTTTTTATAAATCCAATTTTACCAATGTATGGACTTATAGCTATTTTTATAGTTGCAAAGACTATAGATGGTGTTATAGATGGATTAAGTTCCACACGTACTGTTTTGATTATAAGTGATAAATATGATAAAATAAAAGATGGAATATATGAAAAATTAGATAGAGGGGTAACTTATTTAAAAGGTGTTGGAACATATACCAATAAAGAAAAAAATGTAATTATGCTTACAATTTTTAAATCAGAAATAGGAGAATTAAAATCATTATTAAATGAAATTGATTCTAAAGCTTTTACAGTAATACTTGAAAATAAAGAAGCACTTGGTTATGGATTTAAAAAAATTTCATAAAACAAATAAAAAAAGAGAGGTGTACGGTCGTGGATGACCCATCTGGTAGTACCGGAGTGTTAATATCATTAGTTGAAGTTATAATTTTATTGTTATTATCTGGATTTTTTTCAGCATCTGAAACAGCAATGACTGCAATGAGTAAACATAAATTAAAAGATTATGTTGAAAATGAAGATGATGAAAAGAAAAAAAATCAAATAGAAAAATTTTTGAAAAAACCAAATCAAGTTTTAACAACAATTTTGATAATGAACAATATAGTTAATATTTTGGCAGCTTCATTAACAACTGTTTTTATAACGAAATTATTTCCAAACTCTCAAGGATTAGCAATTGGAATAGCAACAGGATTTATAACACTCCTAATACTAATATTTGGTGAAATAACTCCAAAAGTTTATGCAAGACAAAATACAGTAAAATTTTTTGAATTTTCATTTAAAATAATAAATATATTAAATTATATTTTAAGACCAATAGCATGGATATTAGTAAGAGTATCAAATTTAGTAATAAGAATTTTTGGAGGTTCCACAATAAATGAAGCACCATTTATAACAGAAAATGAAATAATGAGTTATTTAGATATAGGTCATGAAGAAGGAATAATAGAAAAAGATGAAAAATATTTAATGCAAAGAAGTTTAGAAATGAGAGATACATCTGTTAAAGAAATAATGACACCTCGTGTTGATATAGTTGCAATGGAAGATGATGAAAATATAATGGAATTAGTTTCATTAATAAATGAAGAAGGATATTCAAGGTTTCCAATTTATAGAGAATCATTAGATACAATTGTTGGAATATGTTATGCAAAAGATATCTTTAAAATAATAGAAGAAGAAAAAGAAGAATTAAAAGCAAAAAATATATTAACCATAGCTCATAAACCATACTTTGTTCCAGTAACTATGAAAATAAAAGATGTTTTAAAAAATTTTCTTTCAAATAGAATACATATGGCAATAGTTGTTGATGAATATGGTGGAACAGCTGGGCTTGTTACTCTTGAAGATGTAATAGAAGAACTGACTGGAGAAATATTAGATGAATACGATGACGTAATAGAAGAATCAAATATAACCAGAATAGATGATAATACATTACTTGTAAATGGTTCTACACCAATAAACGATATAGAACGTGAACTCGATGAAGAAATGCCTGAAACAGATTTTGAAACAATAAGTGGCTTTTTATTAGAACAGTTAGAAAGATTCCCAAAACCAGGAGAAAAAATTAGTTATGATAACTTTGAATTTGAAGTTATTTCAGTTACAGTTAATAAAATAGATAAAGTTAAAGTTTCTATAAGAAGTAAAAACAAGGGAGATGAAGAAATTGGATAAAAAAATATTTAATACTTTATATGAAAAAGCTTTGAAAGCAAGAGAAAATGCCTACGCTCCATATTCTAATTTTAAAGTTGGTGCAGCATTATTAACAGAAGATAATGAAATCTTTGTTGGGTGTAATGTTGAAAATGCTTCTTATGGACTTTCTATATGTGCAGAAAGAAATGCTATTTTTTCTGCAAATGCAGCAGGAAAAAGAAAATATAAAGGATTAGTTGTAGTTGCGGATACAGAAGGACCAGTAAGTCCATGTGGTGCATGTAGGCAAGTTATATATGAATTTGGAGATTATGAAGTTGTACTTACAAACTTACAAGGAGATATAAAGGAAACAACATCAAAAGAGTTACTTCCATATGGATTTAACGGTGATGATTTAAATGAAAAAAAATAAAATAGTAGTTATAGATGATTCTTCTATAAATAGGATGTTTATAAAAACAATAATTGAAGAAAACCTTCCAAAGTTTGAAGTTTTTGAAGCGGAAAATGGAATGGAAGGTTTTAAACTCTGTAAAGAAGAAAAACCAAATGTAATACTTTTAGATATAATGATGCCAGAACTTGATGGTTATGAAGTGTGTAAAATGTTAAAAAAAGAAGAATCAACCAAAAGAATACCAGTTATATTTTTAAGTGCTTTAACCGATGCAGAAGATAAAGCAAAAGGATTTGATGTTGGTGGAATCGATTATATAACAAAACCATCAGAAATAAAAGAAGTAATAGCAAGAATAAATACACATGCAGGTTTATACAATGTTCAAAATGAATTGAGAGAATATATAAAAAAAGTAAATGAAGATTTATTAATGGCTCAAAAGGTTCAAATAGAAATGCTTCCAAAAACAAAAAAAGTAGATGGACTTTCAATGGATTGGTGTTTCAAACCATCTTTTAATGTTTCTGGAGATATGTTTGGATTAATACCAATAGAAAGCGGAGCAATTTTTTATGTTATAGATGTATCAGGACATGGTGCAGCATCTGCAATGCTATCTCTTTTAATAAAACAACAAATAGAAAATCTTGTTTCAACCGGAATAACAGATTTAAAAATACTTGGAAAAAAATTAGATGATGGAAAATTTTTTAATTTATCAGATGGAGCATACTTTACAGCGATATTTGTAAAGATAGAAAACAATAAAGCAAATATATGTAATTTTGGACATAGAGAACCTTTGTTGATTTCAGATAAAATAAAAGTTATAAACGAAGGAAATTTTCCACTTGGAATGAACTTGATAAACGAAGAAGAAATAGTTGAAAAAATATATGATTTTCAAAAAGATGATATAATTTTATTGTATACGGATGGTTTAATAGAAGCGGTAAATGAGAATAACAAAGAATTCACAATGGAAATGATAATTAAATTAATAAAAAATATTCAAGAAAAAACTCCAAAAATAATTATAAATAAAATAAAAGAAGAATTTGAGCATTTTATAGAAAGTAAAAAACCAGATGATGATATAACTATTTTTGCTGTAAAAAAGGAGATTTAAAATGAAATTAATAGAAAAAGAATTAACTGAAGAAAAAATATTTAAAGGAAGATTATTGGACGTTAGAAAGTATACCGTAGAACTTCCAGATGGAAAACATACAACAAGAGAATTAGTAGTTCATCCAGGAGCAGTTGCTATCTTACCAATAGAAGATGAAAATGTATACTTAGTTGAACAACACAGATTTCCTATAAGAAAAAACTTAATTGAAATACCAGCAGGAAAATTTGATACACCAAATGAAGATCCTTTAGAATGTGGAAAAAGGGAATTAGAAGAAGAAATAGGAAAAAAAGCAGATGAATGGATATATTTAGGATACATATACACAACACCAGGATTTTCAAATGAAATAATACATTTATATATGGCAAAAAATTTGAAAGATGGTACGATGAATACGGATGATGATGAATTTATAAATGTAAAAAAACTTAAAATAAATGAATTTGAAGAGCAAATAAAAGATGGTACAATAACAGATGCAAAAACAATAACAGCTTATACAAGAGCAAAATTAATGGGAGGAATATAAAAATGATAAGAACAAGATTTGCACCAAGCCCAACAGGATATTTACATGTTGGAGGTGCAAGAACAGCCTTATTTAATTATTTATTTGCAAGAAAAAATGGTGGAAAATTTATTTTAAGAATAGAAGATACAGATATAGAAAGATCAACAAAAGAATCAGAAGAACAATTGATAAAAGCGTTAAAATGGCTTGGATTAGATTGGGATGAAGGACCACAAGTTGGAGGAGAAGTTGGACCTTACAGACAAAGTGAAAGAACAGAAATATACAAACAAAAAACAAAAGAATTAATAGAATCAGGAAAAGCATATGAAGCATATGCATACTCTGAAGAATTAGATAAAATAAAAGAAGAACTTCTCGCAGCAGGTAAACCGCCACACTATTCATATGAAGAAATATCAAAGTATGATACACCTGAAAGAAGAAAAGAATTTGAAGAAAAAGGATTAAAACCAGTAGTATTTTTTAAAATGCCAAGAAAAGATTATTCAATAAAAGATTTAATAAAAGGAGACGTTACATTCAAAAAAGGAGCAATAGGAGACTTTGTTCTTATGAGAAGTAATGGACTTCCAACATATAATTATGCCGTTGTAATAGACGACATGTTGATGCAAATAAGTCATGTAATAAGAGGAGACGATCACTTATCAAATACACTTCGTCAAGTTGCAATATATGAAGCATTTGAAATGCCTCTTCCACAATTTGCTCACGTATCAATGATACTCGGAACAGATGGAAAAAGACTCTCAAAAAGACATGGTGCGACATCAGTTGAAGAATTTAAATATAGAGGATACTTACCTGAATCAGTAGTAAATTACTTAGCCTTACTTGGATGGTCACATCCAGAAGGAAAAGAAATAGTAGAATTATCTGAAATGATAGAAAAATTTGATTTAGACAGAGTAAATTCATCACCAGCAGTATTTGATGAAGTAAAAATGAAATGGATGAATGCAAATTACATAAGAAAAACAAACGTTGAAAAATTGTATGAACTATCCATACCATTCATAACAGAATCAAAATTGTTGACTGAAGAACAATGTAAAGACAATAAAAAATGGTTGCTCGAAGCCTTTGAATTAATAAAAACATCAGTTGAAGAATTACAAAAAGTACCAGAAGAACTATCAATATTGATAAAAGACTTTGAAATAGACGAAACAAATCAAGAATTTTTAGAATACTTAAATGCAGAAAATGTTAAACAATCGATAAAAATAGCACTTGAAAAATTTATAAATGATGAAGAATGGACAGAAAAAACAGTACTTGAAAACTTAAAAATAGCAATGAAAGAAGCAAAACCAGCAAAAAAACCATTTTATATGGCACTTAGAAAGAGCATAACAAATGAATTTCATGGACCAGACTTAGTAAAATCAATACACTTAATAGGAAGAGCAAGAGTAATAGAAAGACTCGAAAGAGTGGTGAATTTATGAAAATATACGACACTTTAAAAGGTGAATTAGTTGAATTTAAACCAATAAAAGAAAAAGAAGTAAAGATGTATGTATGTGGACCAACAGTTTATAACTTGATCCATGTTGGAAATGGAAGACCAATGATAGTATTTGATGCATTTAGAAGATTTTTAGAATACACAGGATACAAAGTAACAATGGTACAAAACTTTACAGATATAGACGACAAAATAATAAACAAAGCAATAGAAGAAAATGTACCATTTGAAGAAGTGAGCGAAAGATACATAACTCAATATTGGAAAGATGCACAAAATTTAAATATAAGAGCATCAAACTTTCATCCAAAAACAACAAATTATGTACAAGAAATAATAAAATTCATAGAAGACTTGATAAAAAAAGGATACGCATACGAATCAAATGGTGATGTATACTTTGAAGTAAGAAAATTTAAAGACTATGGAAAATTATCGCACAGAAATATAGACGATATGAAATCTGGTGCAAGAATAGAAGTATCAGATATAAAAAAAGACCCACTTGACTTTGCATTGTGGAAAAATGCTAAACCAGGAGAACCTGCATGGGAAAGCCCATGGGGAAATGGAAGACCAGGATGGCATATAGAATGTTCTGTTATGTCAGGAGAATTACTTGGAGAAACATTTGATATACATGCAGGAGGAAATGATTTAGTATTTCCACACCATGAAAATGAAAGAGCTCAATCAATGGCAAGACATGGAAAAGAATTTGCAAATTATTGGATGCACAATGGAATGATAAAAGTATCAGGAGATAAAATGTCTAAATCAATAGGAAATATATGGCTAATAAGAGATGTAGTAAAAGAATTTGGAGCAGATACAACAAAAGTATTTATATTGAGCAAACACTATAGAACACCATTAGACTTCACAAAAGAAGGATTAGAAGAACAAAAAAAATCAGTTACAAGAGTACAAAACTCTTTAATAGAAGCAGAAAAATACTTTAATGGAACAGTACCATTTATAAAAAATACAGAGTACATGAAACAAACAATAAACAATATGAAAGAAGCATTATCAGAAGATTTTAATACACCAAAAGTAATAGCAAAAATCTTTGAAGTATCAAAAAATTTAAACAAAGCAATAACAGAAAAAAACGAACAACAAATAAAAGAAAACTACCATTTAATAAAAAATGAAATGGGACCAGTATTAGGAATATTTGAAAAAAACGAAGTAACAACAAATGATTCAAAAATGGATAAAGTAATGGAAGTAATAATAAACACAAGAAAAAAAGCAAAAAAAGAAAAAAATTATGAAATGTCAGATTACATAAGAGAAGAGTTAAAGAAAGTTGGAATTATATTAAAAGACACCCCACAAGGAATGGAATATACAATACAATAAAAAGTATCCTGTAAAATTTACAGGATACTTTTTTTAGTGCGCCCAGCATGTGAGCTTGCTTGTCAGTGAAATATCAACTCTATTTTTTATAGATAGTATATTTTAAATAAAAGTTATCGTTTAAAATCGTTTTATATAAATAATTGTTTAATGTATAATAAAAGTAAGCCAGAAATACAATAGAAAAATGGGCCAGGAAGGAAAAAATACTCCTTTTAAAAGATGAGAGGATACCATGGAAAACTTCACCTTTAAAATTTCATGTAAAGCAGTGTGTCTTTACCAAAGAAAAGTGCCCCTTTGAAGGGGCGAGTCCGAAGGACGGAGGGATGTTGTTTGTTGTTATATTCGCTGTTTATTAGTATATAGAAAATTAGAAAGCTCCACACCCCACCGATAAAACCGCGTCCCCTCAAGGGGACATTTATAAACCATAAATATTAAGACATAATATAAGCATCCCCACATGGAACTGTTTAATGTATAAAAAAATTAAGTCAGGAATAAAAAAGAAAAATGGGTCAAGAAGAAAAAAAGAAGTATAAAAAAAATTTAAACAAAGCAATAACAAAAAAATGAACAACAAATAAAAGAAAACTACTATTTAATAAAAAATGAAATGGGACTAATATTAGGAATATTTGAAAAAAACGAAGTAACAACAAATGATTCAAAAATGGATAAAGTAATGGAAGTACTAATAAACACAAGAAAAAAAGAAAAAATTATGAAATGTCAGATTACATAATTTTTTACTTTTTTTCTTTCATTTTTATGTATTCTATCAATTATTTTTTGATTTTTCAATTGATACGGAAGACTATCTTTTTTATTATACATTAAACATATAGAAAGATTGGAGAGATTATAATATTAACAAACTCTTAATGTTTCCTGAAACGTGGTTTTATTCAGCGTTTTATTTTTTTGGCCCATTTTTTAATTGTAATTTGGCTTATTCTTCACTTGCAAAATACATAAATAATTATAGAAAATACAAAAAATTGAAATATAGTCTCATAAAAATATAAAAAATATTTAGATCAAAAATAATGAAATAAAAAACACAGCTTATAGCTGCGTAAAAAAAAATATAAATACGATTTAAAAAGTAATGAAACTATAATAAGAGACAGTACTATAAATATAATTAAAAAAACATATGGTATAATGAAATTAGAGGTGATAAAGATGAAAAAACTACCAATAGGAGTACAAGACTTTAAAGAATTAATAACAGATTATATATACATAGACAAAACAAAATATTTACATGAATTAATAACAAGTGGAAAATTTAATTTTTTATCTCGACCAAGAAGGTTTGGAAAGAGTTTAACGATATCAACACTGTACTATCTATTTAAAGGGGAAAAAGACTTATTTAAAGGAACATACATATACGATAAATGGGAATTCAAAGAGTATCCAGTGATAAGAATAAATTTGTTGGATGTCTCAACAGAGAACGAACAAAGTTTTAAGTATGGCTTGTTAGAAATAATAAAAGAAGAAGCGAAAAGATATGGAATAACAATAGAAAACACAAACTATAAATATGCATTCAATGAATTAATAATAAAACTATCCCAAAAAGAAAGAGTAGTAATATTAGTAGATGAATATGAAAAACCAATATTAGACAATATAAACAACAAAGAAAAAGCAGAAAAGTATAGAGAAATATTGAGAGACTTTTATGTGAGCATAAAGTCAAAAGATGAATACATAAAGTTTGTATTCATGACAGGAATAACAAAGTTCACAAAAACAGGAGTATTTTCTGCATTAAACAACTTAAATGATATATCATTGAATAAAAAATACGCACAGATGTTGGGATACACACAAGAAGAGTTGGAAAGTAACTTTAAAGAGCATATAAAAGAAACAGCAATTGAAATGAAGATGGAAGAAAAAGAATTATTAAAAAACTTAAAGATGTACTACAATGGATTTTCATTTGATGGAGAGAATTCTGTATACAATCCATTTTCAATATTAAGGTTTTTTAATGAAAGAAAGTTTCAAAACTATTGGTTTGAAAGTGGATCACCATCATTTTTGTACGAATACATAAAAGGGAAGAAGATAAGATATGAAGACTTAGTGAAGTATCCAGTGAGCGAACTCGATTTTTCAACACGAGAAATAGAAGAAGCAAATGCAAGCATATTCTTTACACAAGCAGGATACTTGACCTTTAAAGGAAAAGAACAATATGGAATGGAATATGAATATTTATTAGATTATCCAAATATAGAAGTAAAGAACAGCTTTTCAAAGATGATATTAGAAGCAAACTATGAACTTGAAAGAGGAAAAATAAAAGAAATAAATAAAACGATGTGGAGATCAATAAAAGAAAAAGACATAGAAGGAATAATAAAAGAAATAAAAAGAATAATAAGTGCAATACCATACAACTTACACAAAAAAGAAGAAAGCTACTATCATTCATTGATATACACAATACTCGCATCAACAGGACTAAACGTAACAGCAGAAGAATTAACGAACTTAGGAAGAAGCGATATAGTAATAGAGGAAGACACTATATACATAATGGAAATAAAGATAGATAAAAGTGCAGAAAAAGCCTTAAATCAAATAAAAGAAATGAAGTACTATGAAAAGTACAAAGGAAAAGAAATTTACATAATAGGAATAAACATAAACTCAGAAAAAAGAAATATAGACGAATACAAAATAGAAAAGGTATAATTTGAGAGTATTAAGAAAATGAGTCTGTAAAGATTAGTGTGTATTAGATATATCTGGTAGCATATAAATATTGGAAAACAACGACAAAAATCTTAAAAAAATGTAGTTATTAGAAAATGAAAAAAATGTTCCTGAATAGTATGAATTAAATAAGGCAAAATTGGTAAAACCACCCTTTTACAGTAAAAAACTGCAATGACTGAAAGGGCGACAACCCATCTGCCCGGTACAAAGTAAGGGCGACAACCCATCTGCCCGGTACAAAGTAAGGGCGACAACCCATCTGCCCGGTACAAAGTATAGAGTTTTTAAGGATTACAAGCTACTTTCAGAGGTAGTTTTTAAGACGATCCTCGAAAAGGATGGACTGTTCGGAAATAACAGCGTTCCAGTTGTGAAACCGTGCTGTCCATTTTTTTGTCACGTTTTTGGTAGTAAGGTATAAACTTTTAAGAACAGCATCGTCATTAGGGAATATTGATTTGGTCTTGGTAGCCTTCCTGAAGGAACAGAATATTACAGTGATGTTTTAACTACTAAAATAGATAGTTTTATATCTATATTTAATTTAGAAAGTATGAATAGCTTTATTAGTTTATTTAGGTTAATAATAATAAGTATTATCATGTTTAATTTAAATTATATAATAGGTTTTTCTACTTTTTTCATTATAACAGTTTCATTTTTTATATTTAAATATGCAAATAACTATTATTTAAAAAATATAAGTAATGTTGAAAAAGGATATATGATATATTTTGATGATACTGAGGATACGATAAATGGAAAAATAGAAATAATAAATTATTTTGCTTTTAATAAAGAAAATAAAAGGAACTATACTTTATATGATAAAATAAAAAGAAAAAAATCATATGAAATTTTATTTAATTTGAAAATGATGAAATCATAATAAGAAATAGTACTATAAATATAAAAAAAACATATGGTATAATGAAATTAGAGGTGATAAAAGTGAAGAAGTTGCCAATAGGAGTACAAGACTTTAAAGAGTTAATAACAAATTATATATACATAGATAAAACAAAATATTTATATGAATTAATAACAAGTGGAAAATTTTATTTTTTATCACGCCCAAGAAGATTTGGAAAGAGCTTAACGGTATCAACACTGTACTATCTGTTTAAAGGAGAAAAAGAATTATTTAAGGGTACATACATATACGACAAATGGGAGTTCAAAGAATACCCAGTAATAAAAATAGATATGTCAGATAACACATTAACAACATATGAAGAATTTATAGAATCATTAAAAGATAAGATAAATAAAATATATAAAGAAGAAGGACTAACCTCAACAACAAAAGATTTACCAACAATGTTTGGAAATATAATAGAAGATTTAAATAAAAAAAATAAAGAAAGAACAGTAATATTAATAGATGAATATGAATCACCAATATTAGAACATATGAACAATAAAGAAGAAGCAGAAAAAATAAGAAGATTTTTAAGAGAGTTCTATAAAAAAATAAAATCAAAAGATGAATACATAAAGTTTGTATTCATGACAGGAATAACAAAGTTCACAAAAACAGGAGTATTTTCTGCATTGAACAACTTAAATGATATATCGTTGAATAAAAAATACGCACAGATGTTGGGGTACACACAAGAAGAGTTAGAAAGTAACTTTAAAGAGCACATAAAAGAAACAGCAATTGAAATGAAGATGGAAGAAAAAGAGTTATTAAAAAACTTAAAGATGTACTACAATGGATTTTCATTTGATGGAGAAGATAGTGTATACAATCCATTTTCAATATTAAGATTTTTTAATGAAAGAAAGTTTCAAAACTATTGGTTTGAAAGTGGATCACCATCATTCTTGTATGAATACATAAAAGGAAAGAAGATAAGATATGAAGACTTAGTGAAGTATCCGGTGAGCGAACTTGATTTTTCAACACGAGAAATAGAAGAAGCAAATGCAAGTATATTCTTTACACAAGCAGGATACTTGACCTTTAAAGGAATAAAAAGATTAGGATTGAGGGAAAAGTACATATTAGACTATCCAAATATAGAAGTAAAGAACAGCTTTTCAAAGATAATATTAGAAGCAAACTATGGAATAAGAGAAATAGAACAAATAGAAACCACAATATATGAAAGAATATATGAAAAAGACATAGAAGGAATAATAAAAGAAATAAAAAGAATAATAAGTGCAATACCATACAACTTGCACAAAAAAGAAGAAAGTTACTATCATTCATTGATATACACAATACTAGCATCAGCAGGACTGAACGTAACAGCAGAAGAGTTAACGAACTTAGGAAGAAGCGATATAGTAATAGAGGAAGACACTATATACATAATGGAAATAAAGATAGACAAGAGTGCAGAAAAAGCCTTAAATCAAATAAAAGAAATGAAGTACTATGAAAAGTACAAAGGAAAAGAAATTTACATAATAGGAATAAACATAAACTCAGAAAAAAGAAACATAGACGAATACAAAATAGAAAAGATATAATCCCAGCGGGTGCTGGGATATTTTTTTATAAAAACTCATAAAAAGCGTGAAAGTAACGATGGAAAATAGTGAAAAAATAAAACATTCGCCATTCAAATTTTCTAAAAAACGTATTTTGTTTAATGTATAATAAAAGTAAGCCAGGAATACAATTGAAAAATGGGCCAGGAAGGAAAAAAGAAGTATCAAAAAATTAAAAAAAAGCAAAAAAAGAAAAAAATTATGAAATGTCAGATTACATAAGAGAAGAGTTAAAGAAAGTTGGAATTATATTAAAAGACACCCCACAAGGAATGGAATATACAATACAATAAAAAGTATCCTGTAAAATTTACAGGATACTTTTTTTGTTTTTTGAGTGAACAATAAAAAAAATTATATGAAGTTTTAAGAAATCAAATTATAATGAGAGATAGTACTATAAAAACATATGGTATAATAAAAATTAGAGGTGATAAAAATGAAAAAACTACCAATAGGAGTACAAAACTTTAAAGAGTTAATAACAGATTATATATACATAGATAAAACAAAATATTTACATGAATTAGTAACAAATGGAAAATTTTATTTTTTATCTCGACCAAGAAGGTTTGGAAAGAGCTTAACGGTATCAACACTGTACTATCTGTTTAAAGGAGAAAAAGAATTATTTAAGGGTACATACATATACGACAAATGGGAGTTCAAAGAATATCCAGTGATAAAAATAGATATGTCAGATAATACATTAACCACATATGAAGAATTTATAGAATCATTAAAAGATAAAATAAATAAAATATATAAAGAAGAAGGAATAACACCAACAACAAAAGATTTACCAACGATGTTTGGAAATATAATAGAAGATTTAAATAAAAAAAATAAAGAAAGAACAGTAATACTAATAGATGAATATGAATCACCAATATTAGAACATCTAAACAATAAAGAAGAAGCAGAAAAAATAAGAAGATTTTTAAGAGAGTTCTATAAAAAAATAAAATCAAAAGACGAATACATAAAGTTTGTATTCATGACAGGAATAACAAAATTCACAAAAACAGGAGTATTTTCAGCATTGAACAACTTAAATGATATATCATTAGATAAAACATACGCACAGATGTTGGGATACACACAAGAAGAGTTAGAAAGTAACTTTAAAGAACACATAAAAGAAACAGCAATTGAAATGAAGATGGAAGAAAAAGAGTTATTAAAAAACTTAAAGATGTACTACAATGGATTTTCATTTGATGGAGAAAATAGTGTATACAATCCATTTTCAATACTACAATTTTTTAAAAAAAAGAAGTTTCAAAACTATTGGTTTGAAAGTGGCTCACCATCATTTTTGTATGAATATATAAAAGGAAAGAAGATAAGATACGAAGACTTAGTGAAGTATCCAGTGAGCGAACTCGATTTTTCAACCCGAGAAATAGAAGAAGCAAATGCAAGTATATTCTTTACACAAGCAGGATATTTGACTTTTAAAGGAAAAGAACAATATGGAATGGAATATGAATACCTATTAGACTATCCAAACATAGAAGTAAAGAATAGCTTTTCAAAGATGATATTAGAAGCAAACTATGAACTTGAAAGAGGAAAAATAAAAGAAATAAACAAAACAATATGGAAAGCAATAAAAGAAAAAGACATAGAAGGAATAATAAAAGAAATAAAAAGAATAATAAGTGCAATCCCATACAACTTGCACAAAAAAGAAGAAAGTTACTATCATTCATTGATATACACAATACTCGCATCAGCGGGATTGAACGTAACAGCAGAAGAATTAACGAACTTAGGAAGAAGCGATATAGTAATAGAAGAAGACATCATATACATAATGGAAATAAAGATAGACAAGAGTGCAGAAAAAGCCTTAAATCAAATAAAAGAAATGAAGTACTATGAAAAGTACAAAGGGAAAGAAGTTTATATAATAGGAATAAACATAAACTCAGAAAAAAGAAACATAGACGAATACAAAATAGAAAAGATATAATCCCAGCGATGCTGGGATATTTTTTTATAAAAACTCATAACTTTTAAAGATATTATCCATAAAAGTGTGAAAGTAATGATGAAAAATAGTTAAAAATCAAAGTAAAAAAACACTTAAATTTTTTATATTAATATTTCATCAATAATAAAAAATTAAATCAAAATATTTATAAAAAAAATATTTTAATGGAATTTCACAAACTTTTATAATAAAAATGATTAATAATAACATTATAAAAAATATAAAATTTAAATTCACAAATATTAATAGTTAATATAAATTTAATAACATAAAAAAAAAAAATAAATGATATAAATTAATCAAAAAAACATTATATTTAGGTAAAAATATTAATTAGTGCACTAAAAATAGTTGATTTTTTTTTTTTTTTTTTGCTATAATATTTGTGCTAATTTACAAAAAGCAAACACAAAGATACATTAAATACATATAAAGTTTTTTGTAATACTGGAAATATAAGTAAAATAACTTAAAAATATTAAAGATTATTTTTATAAAATATTTTTCATAATAAAGATAAAAAAAACAAAAGCCGGCTTTGTTTTAAATAAATGAGAAGGGAGGATTTTGTATGAAAGTAATTATAAAAGCAGAAAAATCGGATAAAGGAGCTTATGTTCCAATGGGATGCGGACCATGTTCTCATTTGGGTCCTTGTAGAAAAGTAATAGACAGATAACTAAATAGGAGGAGCTTTGTGCTTCTCCTAAATATTAAATAAAGGAGAAAAAATATGTTTTTAACAAAAAATAAGGCTTTTTTTTATTTAAAAAATAATTATTATATTTTAAATACTGAAAATGGTGCTTTAATAAAATTAGATAAAAATTCATATGAACATTTAAAAAATAAAAATATAAAGAAACTTTCGAATGAAGAAGTTAATATTTTAAGAAAAAACGGATTTATAATTGATAAAAATGAATACAATAATTTTTATTTTAATAATAGAAATAATTATTTAATTAGTAAACATTTAAAAAGTGATTCTTTAAAAATAGATATTGCTGTTACAAATAAATGTAATTTTTCTTGTACTTATTGTTTTGAAAAAGAAAATTTAAATAATTATATTAATGTTAATGAAAAAACAAAAAATGAATTTAGAAAAAATTTGAGTGATTATATTAATAATAAAATAAAAAATAATAATTTAAAAAAAATAACAATTGTATGGTATGGTGGAGAACCAACATTAGAATACGATTTTATTAACAAAATTAATAAAGAATATTATGAGTTAGGAAAAGAAAAAGATATAGAATTTAATAATATAATTATTTCAAATGGATATTTAATAAATGATAAATTCATAAGCGAATTAAAAAAATACAATACAAGTTATATTCAAATCACTCTAGATGGTGAAAAAGATATGCATAATCATCGTAGAAAATTAAAAAGTAATAAAGGAACTTATAATCAAATTTTAAATAATATAGAAAAATTAATTTCTAATAAAATTGAGACAGTTATTAGAATAAATATTGATAAAGAAAATTTTAAACAAGTAAATAATTTAATAGATACTATAAATAAAAAATTTAGTAAATTTGTTGGTAAATATTTGTTTATTGATTTATCTAGAGTTTTTGGAAGTGAATATTCATATACTAATTATGAGTTTAAAGACATAAAAAATAATTTTACCCATAAATTATTTAAATATAAATTTTTAGAACCAATAATATCAAATAATGGAGTCAATGCTTTTTGTAGTGCTGAATGTGATAATGATGATTTAGTTATAGATATTTTTGGAAATGTTTATAAATGTTGGAATTATGTTTATGAAAAAGATAAAGCTTATACTACATTAAAAGAAATTATTGATAATGATTTTAAAATAATATCAAGAAATAAAAATAGATTAGATTATGTAGAAAAAGCATCTTTGTTAACAGTTAATGAAGGGGAATGCCTTTCATGTGAATTTTTGAGATATTGCAAAGGTTTATGTCCAGATCAAAGAAAGAGAATGATAGAAGGTTATGAAGAAAATATTTATAAAAATGATAAATGCAAAGAAATAGTATATAGTTATATAGAAAGCAATATAAAAGAAATATTAAGTTATTAGAACATTTGGAGGAGAAAACTTTGAAAGAATTTTTTATTTTGTTTAAAAAATTATGGAATTATTTTCCAAAGAAGATAAAATTTTATTATATATTTTATATGATTGTTTCTATAATTAATGTATCAATATTTATTATTTTACCATTTTTGTATGGAAAAATCATAGATGTTATAGAAAAAAATCAATACAATAGTCATAAAATATATTTATATGTATCATTAACAATATTAGGATATTTATCAATAAAAATAATGAGTTTAATAAATATAAAGGTTAAAGAATCACTCATTCAAATGTTCAATAATAAAATATATAAAAGTATACTATTATTAAATAATAAAGACTATAAAGATAAAGAATCTGGATATTGGATGAGTATATTAAAAAATGATATGAAACAAATTTCTGTATTATTTTTAGATTTTTTGTATACATTACCAGCAGAAATTTTTAATGCAATTGCTGTTTTTATTATACTTGCTTATTATTCTCTTACTATGTCAATTATTATATTAATATCTTCTATATTAAACATATTAATTAATTTATATAGAGAAAAAAATGTAATACCTTATTATAATAAAGCGCAAGAAAAATATAGACATTTTTATTCTATTTTAAATACTAATTTAAAAGGACAAAAAGATATTAAATACTTTAATTATTATTCTAAAGTATCCAAAGAAATTATAGATAATTATAATGTATATAAAAATGAATTTAATAAATATAAAAAACGTGATTTTATAATTTCTAACACACTAAATTTTATAAATTCAATTTCAGAAATACTGTGTACATCAATAGCTTTCCTTTTATTCATAAAAGGAAAGTATTCATTTGGTACAACTATTTTAATAACACAGTTTTTAACAATAGTAAGTACAAAAGCTACATATATTTATGAAAATATAAAATGGTTGCAGTCATTTCCAAATCATATGAAAAAAATACTTTATATTTTTGATAAAAGTAAAATAAATTTAAATAAGAGTTATTACGAACAAAAAAATGAATTTAAATATATAAATATAGATAATATAAGTTTTAAATATAAAGAAAAGAATATATTTAAAAATTTCAATTTAAAAATTAATAAAGGTGATAAAATTTCTATTTATGGAAAAAGTGGTGTTGGAAAAACAACTTTAATAAATTTAATATTAGGTATATTAAATCCAGATTCCGGAAAAATAAGTATAGAAAAAAACGTTAAAATAGGTGTTTTTAGTCAAGATTTTTATATATTTAATAGATCTATAAAAGATAATATATTGTTATCAGATATGAAAGTTGAAAACGAAGAAATAATAAAAATTCTTAAATATTGTGGATTAAAAACATGGTTTGAAAAGAATAACTATAACTTAGATTATACAGTCGGTAAGAGTGGAAATTTTTTATCTGGTGGAGAAAAAATGAGAGTAGCTTTAGCAAGATTAATTGTATATGACCCAGAAGTTATAATATTAGATGAACCACTTAGAGGTATTGATAAATCTTTAAAAGATGAATTAATATTATTTATGAAAGAATATATTAAACATAAAACAGTTATTATTATAAGCCATGATAAAGATGTATTGAGTTTAGGAAATAAAAAAATTGAATTAAATAAAAAAGTTTTAATAGGTTGTGATAAAAATGTATAAATTAAAATTTTTAATAAAAAAGATAGATAAAAAATTGATTATTCAATTAATGTTTATACTGATATTTTATATGATTGTAAATTTAATAATGCTAACAATTCCTTTAGTATATAAAAATATAATAGATATAATTCAGAGTAATAAATTAATTTCTATTAAAAATATAATTTTATGGGCAAGCTTAACTATATTATGTTTTTTTTTAAAATCATATTTTGAATATAAAAGTTCTATACTAAAATTAAAAGCAAGTGGAAATGTATTAAAGAAATTATTATATAATATATTAAATAAAAATTTTTATAATTTTAATAAAAATGGAACAGAATATTACAGTGATATTTTAACTACTAAAATAGATAGTTTTATATCTATATTTAGTTTAGAAAGTATGACTAGCTTTATTAGTTTATTTAGGTTAATAATAATAAGTATTATCATGTTTAATTTAAATTATATAATAGGTTTTTCTACTTTTTTCATTATAACAGTTTCATTTTTTATATTTAAATATGCAAATAACTATTATTTAAAAAATATAAGTAATGTTGAAAAAGGATATATGACATATTTTGATGATACTGAGGATACGATAAATGGAAAAATAGAAATAATAAATTATTTTGCTTTTAATAAAGAAAATAAAAGGAACTATACTTTATATGATAAAATAAAAAGAAAAAAAGTTAAGATATTATCCAGAGATTTTATTAATTTTTTTATGATTTTAGATTATTCAAGAGTAATTTATGAATTATTTATATTTGTTTTTTCTTTAAATTTAGTAATAAATAAGGAAATAACAATTGGAACATTGATTATATTGGTCGTTTATTCTAAAATGATATCAGAACCAATAATGTATTTAAATTCAATAATTAGTGATATTAGAAATAGCTTTGTAGCAGTAGATATATTATATAGTGAAACAAATACTAAAAGTAATGAAAAAATATATGAAATAAAAGATATTAATACTATATCTCTAAATAACATTAGCATAAATATTGAGGATAAAAATATTTTAAATAATTTTAATATGTATATAGAAAAATATGATAAACTTGGAATTATTGCTCCTTCAGGGAGTGGAAAATCTACAATTATTTCGTTGATAATTAAAGAAATAGAAGCAAAATTGGGAACAATATACATAAATAACAAGAATATAAAAGAAATATCACAAAAAAGCATTTTGAATTGTATGACTATACTATCTCAAGATTCATATATATTTGAAAATACTATTTATGAAAATATAAATATGGGTAGAAATATAAGCAAAGAAGAAGTTTTAAAAATACTAAAAAAAATGTCATTAGAATATTTTGATTTAAATTATAAATTACAATCAAATGGGAAAAATATATCTGGTGGAGAAAAATCAAGAATATTACTTGCAAGAACTATACTGAGTAAAAAAGATTTTATAATATTAGATGAACCATTAGAAGAAGTAGATAAAAATACAAAGGAAAAAATATTAATATATTTAAAAAAAGAATTAAAAGATAAAACATGCATTATTATTTCTCACAATGATGAAGTAATAAATTTTTTATGTAGTAAACATTTATATTTAAGTTGATATATCATTGAGTTATATTATTATCAAAAATGATACGTAAAATAATGAACAAGATACTACCAGAGATAAACAAATTAAAAATCAAAAACAATTGATAGAATAAAAATGAAAAAACTACCAATAGGAGTACAAGACTTAAAAAAATAAAAAAAAGAAAGGGAATGTCAAATAAAATATGTAAACAGTAAATTAAAAATCAGAAAAGTTACGAAAATGAGAGGTAGCATAAAAAATTTTGTGTAAACGGCTCTTCTTGGAAGGTAAAAATAAATAAAATTAGTTATTATTTTTAAAGTATTTCCATAAGAATTATCGACTATAAAGAAATAAGCTTTAAGAGTAAATTTTAGAAGTTTTTAGTATAATTTTTTGTAATAAATAGCCTTTTGCAACTTTTTATGGTCTCTTAAAAATAACTTTAACTGATATTTTTTCCAAAATTTTTATTTAATAATAAACAAAACAGGATAATTCTTTGAATTATCCTGTTTTTAAAGTTATTTATTTTTCTTGCATGAATCCATATTCATAACTTTTAGGAGGATTAAAGTTTTCTTTTACAGATCGCATAGATGTCCATCTCAATAAGTTCATGGCACTTCCTGCTTTATCATTTGTTCCAGAGGCTCTTGCTCCACCAAATGGTTGCTGACCAACTACTGCTCCTGTTGGTTTATCATTTATATAGAAGTTTCCAGCTGCGTTTACTAACTTTTCATTGGCAAGTAATATTGCATTTCTATCTTTTGCAAAAACGGCTCCTGTTAATCCATATATTGATGTTTTATCACATAGTTCTAGTGTTTCTTCATATTTTTCATCTGAATAAACGTATATTGTTAATACAGGGCCAAATATTTCTTCTTCCATAGTTTTAAAATGAGGGTTTGTTGTTTTTATTATTGTTGGCCTTATAAAGTATCCCTTTGTATCATCTGATTTTCCTCCTGCAATAATTTCTGCATCACTGCTATCTTTTGCATGTTTTATATAAGAGTTTATTTTATCAAATGATGCCTTATCAATTACTGCATTTATAAAATTAGTAAAGTCTTCAGGATTTCCCATTTTTAAATTATCAGTTTTTTCTATTAATTCATCTTTTATTTCATTCCACATACTTTCTGGAATGTATGCTCTTGAGAGTGCTGAACATTTTTGTCCTTGATATTCAAAGGAACCTCTTATTAAAGCTGTAAGAACTTCATTTTTTTCCGCAGATTTGTGAACAACCATAAAGTCTTTTCCACCAGTTTCTCCAACTATTCTTGGATATGCTTTATAATTAGAAATATTTTCTCCTACGGTTCTCCACATATATTGGAATGTTCCCGTTGAACCTGTAAAGTGAATTCCTGCAAGATCAGGATGTTTTAATACTACTTCTCCAACTATTGAACCTGAAACAGGTAAAAAGTTAATTACACCTTCAGGAACGCCTGCTTCTATTAATAATTTCATTGTAAAGTATGCTGAATATAACTGTGTTCTTGCGGGTTTCCAAAGAACTGTATTTCCCATAATTGCTGGTGCCGTTGGTAGGTTTCCTCCTATTGATGAAAAGTTAAAAGGAGTTACTGCAAAAACAAAGCCTTCAAGTGGTCTATATTCTACTCTATTCCATATTCCTTTTGGTGATATTGGTTGATCTTTATATAGTTGTGTTAAATAATAAGAATTAAAGTTAAAAAAGTCTATTAATTCGCATGCTGAATCTATTTCTGCTTGAAAAACATTTTTACTTTGGCACATCATTGTTGCAGCATTTAATGTACTTCTCCATGTTGTTGATAGTAGTTCTGCTGCTCTTCTAAAGATAGAAACTCTATCTTGCCATGTGTACTTATCCCAAATCTTTTTAGCATTCATAGCACTTTCTATTGCCATTTTAACTTCTTCTTCACCAAGCATGTGAACAGTTGCTATTTTATGAGTTAAATCGTGTGGCATGAATATATCTTTTGTATTTCCGGTTTTTATTTCTTTTCCGCCTATTATTGCAGGAATTTCTATTACTTTGTTTTCAAGTTCTTTTAACTTTTCTTTTAATTCTTTTTTTTCTTTACTACCTGGTAAGTATCCTAAGATTGGTTCATTTTTTGGCATTTCATACAAATTAATTGAATTCATTTTATCCCTCCTGTTTTTTAAACTACTGATGGTTCTTCTATAATTTCTTTTCTTTTAAATCTTCCTATATCAAGAGTTACATCCCATTGTAATTTTTCTTTTAATATTATATTTGACATTAAAATTCCAACTGCTGGTGATAACATAAATCCATGTCCACTGAATCCTATTGCCATATAAAAGCCTTCTATTTCTTCTGATTCACAGACTATTGGCTGTTTGTCTGGAGAAATATTATAGTATCCTGACCATTGTCTAACTATTCTAAGATTTTTTGTTGGCGGTAATAGTGTTGAAATCTTTTTTGTCATCCTTTCTAAAAATTGCCATGAAACATCTTTTACTTTTTCAATTGGACTCATTCCCATGATAAAAGATCCATGTGGTGTTTGCTGACAATAAAAATTATGTGAAAATGACATAACCATAGGATTTAAAATTGGTTTTACAGGTTCTGTTGCAAGTATTTCATGAACTTCAGAATAAACTGGCAAATCAATTCCAACCATACTTCCTATTTCTTTAGACCAAGAGCCTGCTGCATTTACAACACGTGTTGTTTCTATAAATCCTTTATTTGTTTCTACACCAATTATTTTACTTTCTTTTTTCTTTATTCCAAGTGCTTCTGCTTTTATAAACTTAACTCCAAGTCGTTTTGCTGCGTCAGCATATGCTTGATTTACAAGAAAAGGATTTGCATGTCCATCAGTTGGACAAAATGCTCCACCTATAATATTTTCTGTATTGAGCATTGGTACAATTTCTTTTGCTTCTTCTGGTGTTACTAATGTTGAAGGAATGTTATGCTCGTGTTGAATTTCTATATTTTTTTTGAATTGTTTTAATTCTTTTTCTGAATATGCTAACAGTAAATAACCTTTTTGTTTTAATTCGATATCTCTTTTTGTTTGTAGAATTTCATTCATATTTTCAAATATTTTTATGCTCTCTGTTGATAAAATACAATTTTGATGCGTTCCCCATTGTTGTCTAATTCCAGCTCCACATCTTCCAGTTGCACCATATGATAAGTACTTTCTTTCAAGTACAATAATATCTTTAATGCCTTTTTTAGCTAAGTTATAAGCTATTGAACATCCAGTTACTCCTCCTCCTATTATTACTACATATGCTTTATTCATCATTAATCACTTCTTTAAAAGTTATTCCACCAAATGGGGGTCTTAGTTTTTGAGTCATTACTTCTTCCATTGATTTTCCAGTCATTTTTACGATTTCTCTTGCTATTATTGGACCACAGGTTTTTCCTTGACATGGTCCCATACCGGCTCTCAATACTCTTTTTATTTCTTCTAAAGTTGTAAAACCTTCTTTTATTGCATCTCTAATTTCTTTCATAGTTATATCTTCGCATCTACAAACTATTATATTATCATCATTCATGAAATCGCCACCTTTATGTTTCGTGCTTCCATGTGAAATTCTTTTGGAATTTCAACTGTGATTACAGTTGTATGATCTTGTTTTTTTCCATCTAAAACCCTTATAATCTTACCTTTACATATTTTTTCGCCTTTTCTATTTAAAACATCAACTGTATCGTTTGGTTCTGGTTTCGGTAAAAATTCATATGGTAAGCTTATTGTTGATGTATTTTTTGTATAATTTTTATTGACTACAAAAATTGCAAGTCCTGGACAAGAACTTATACAAATACCACATCCAACACATTTATCATAATCTACGTATGGAATATCATTTATATCTTTAAAAGGTATTACAGCTCCATATGGACAACTATGAACACATGGATTACAAGGTATCTTTTGAAAACATTCAAATATGGCTGCAGGGCCTTTATTTAATCTTTCTTCAGATGGAAGCTTTTCATTTATAATTTCTTTTGAAGCTACACCCGTTTTTTTTAAAATATTTATTTCTATTTTAGTATTATTTTGATGTTCTACTTTAACATCAAAATTCATTTTTAAAAGCCCTTTTCTTATTTTTTCTCCTGTTGGTCCTGCTCTTAGACTATTTAAACTTTCTTTTTTTTCTTTTATTTTTTTATTTAATGCATTATTTTTTGTTATTGAAAATACTGCATTTAAACCCGCTATTTCTCCTTCAAGCATAGCTGCTGTTGCTTCTTCTATTCCATCAACATCTCCAGCAACATATATATTTGGATTTGTAGTTTGCATATTTTCATTTCTCAAAGGTATATTTCCTCCAAGTTCTCCAATATACTTTGTTTTACAACCAGCCTGACTAAATAAATCTATCATTGGACTCAATCCAACAGAAATACATATGACATCACATTCTATTTTTTTCTCTGAATTTTTTACTTCATTCCAATTTTTATCGAGTTCATATATTATTGCTCCTTCTACTTTATTTTTTCCAAGAGCTTTTTTTATTGTATGACCTGTTAGAATTGGTATTCCCATTCTTCTTAATTTTGATGCATGAACCATATAACCACCAATATTTTGAGAAGCTTCTATTACTCCAACAACATCTACACCAGCTTGAGCAAGTTGATAAGAAACTATTAGACCAATATTTCCTGAACCAATCATTAATACTTTTTTTCCAGGTAATATTCCATAAAGATTCATTAAAGTTTGCACTGCACCAGCACCAAAAATACCAGGTAAATGATTATTTTCAAATGCAAGAAATTTTTCAAATGCACCTGTTGCCATAATAATTTTTTTGGGATTTATTTTTTTCATATGTTCTTCATGAAGAACAGTGACTATTCCATCTTCATAAACACCCATTGCAGTAGCTTCAAGCATAACTTTTATATTTTTTAGATCTCTTATTTTTTGATTTAATTCATTAGATATGTCAAAACCTCTTGTTCCTGCATGTTCTTCTTTAGAACCAAAAAATCTATGCGTTTGTTTTACTAATTGACCTCCTAAGATATCTTTTTCTTCTATAAGAGTTACATCAAGATTATTTTCACCAGCAGAAATTGCTGCAGAAATTCCAGCGGGACCTCCACCAATGATTAAAACATCAGTATCAATCATTATAGACTCCCCCTTGGATGTTGTTTTTCAACAATCATTCCTTCTTTAATTTTAGTTACACAAATTCTTGTATTTGGTACTCCATCTACTTTCATTAAACAAGAAGAACAGTGTCCAATAGCACAAAATAAACCTCTTGGTGTATGTGAATGTGCTCCTTCTCCATACTCCCAAATACCTAATGCGTGTAAAGACGCTGCAATTGTTTCACCTTCATATCCATAAACTTCTTTACCTTCAAATAAAAAGTTCACCCGATTTTCTTTTTTAAATTTTAAAATTGGATGTTGTTGTATTCTCAAGGCCATCCCCCCGATACACATATATTATTTGTAAACCTTACTAAATAAATTTAATCATATCTTAATAATTTTTACAAACAATTAAACTTAAGTTTTTTAATAAATAAACAATAATATTGCTATTTAGTTTAAAAAATCTCTTTTATTTTAAAATTATAATACATTTATATTTAGAAAAAAATTTTTATAATTAAAAAATTACAAACAAAAATATTATAAAAACAAATATAAAATAAAATAGTTTTTTAATTTTAAATACAATATAATAAAAAAAAAGAATTTAAAAATTAACATAAATATTATTTATTTGACATATAAAATATTTTTATGTTATAATCATTTTGTATTACTTAATATAATTAATGTTGAAGGAGGGAAAAAAATGAAGATAAAAACTAAAGTTTTTTTATTAGTGAGTGTATTAATACTTTTACAGCTTATTTTCTTTGTGATGTCTAACAATTTTTTCTCTACCGTTTTAAAAAATGAGGATAAATTAACCTCTGTTTATATGAAAAACTTAAAAAATATAGGTAATTATTCTACAGTATTTATGGAAAGTAGAAAACTTATAGCGGAATACTTGGCTTTTAATGATATTGCTTTAAAAACAAATGCTGAAGAAAAAATGAAAAAATTAATAGAAGATATATCAAGATTAAATATAGAAAATAAAGATGAAACTTTAAAGAAAGAAGCAATAAATAAAATAAATACATATTTATCTCTTTTAAAAACATATAAATCTGTTGAAGAAATAAAAAATAATGTAAAAAATTTTAAAAAAGTTGGCAATGATGCAATTTCAGCATTTAGTAAACTTCAAATAGCAATAGAAAAGTCAGTAGATGACTTTGGTAATAAAAATGAAAATATTATTAAAAATTCTAAAAAAATAGGAATTTATATTATTATAATATCTTTTTTTATTGGAATTACTATATCTTGGATTTTAATAAGATCTCTTGCAAATACTTTAATTATATTAATGAATTATGCTAAGCATTTATCAGAAAGAAATTACAATGTAAAAATTCCAAAAACAAAAGATAAGAGTGAACTTGGTCAATTAATAAATATTTTTAAAACAATGCATAATCAATTAGTAAAAGATATGAAAAATATAAAAGAAGAAAGTATAAATTTAAAAAATTCAATGAAAGATATAAATGAAACTTTAGAATCAACAGCAGAAGCAACTCAAGAAACAACTACTGCAACTGCAGAAATATCTACTGAAATAGAGAGTATAACTGCAGCAATACAAGAAACAACAGCTTCAATTGAAGAAATCTCATCAGCAACCAAGTTAATTGCAGATGAAGCTACAGAAGCTGCGCAATTTGGTCATGATTCAACAGAGGAAGCAGAAGAAGCTGGTAATACAGTTAAAAAATCTATAGATAAAATGGTTGAAATAACTGAAGTTACAAAAGAAATAGAAACTGTTGTTAAAGAATTTAATGATAGTTCAGCTAAAATAAGTAACTTTGTAGAAACTGTAGCAAGTATAGCAGAACAAACAAATCTTTTATCATTGAATGCAGCTATAGAAGCAGCAAGAGCAGGAGAAGCAGGAAAAGGATTTGCAGTTGTTGCAGAAGAAGTTAGAGTTTTAGCTGAAGAAAGTAGAAAAGCTGCAGATGAAATTAAAATAGTTGTTGAAGGAATAATTAAAGTATCGAATGAAGCAATGAATGTTTCAAATTTAGTAAATAAAAAAGTTGAAGAAGGATCTGATTTATCAAATGAAGCTGGTAAAAATTTAAAAAAGATTCTTAAATCTGTTAAAGATATAACGGCAAAGTTAGAGAGTATTGCAGCAGCTGTTCAAGAACAAACCGCTTCAGTCGATGAAATAGCTAATGCAATGACTGAACTTTCAGATAATTCTGTTAAAGTAAATGGATCGGTTCAAGAAATAACTGCTGCAACTGAAGAACATACTGCAAATATAGAAACAATAACTTCTGAAACTACTAAAACATTAGAGCTTTCTGATAGATTAGCAGCTATTGTAAAGCAATTTAAATTAAATTAATAATTTATATTTAAAACTAAGCACAATGTGCTTAGTTTTAAATATTATATAACCTTAAAATATGTTATAATTTATTTGAGGTGAAATAATATGAATTTTAAAATAAAAAGAGGTATTAGATTTTCTATTTTTCAAATAGTAATAATGTCACTACTTTCTGTAGCTCTTATTCTTTTTTTCTTATCTAATATATTAACAAGAAATTTAATTGAAAAAAACTACAATCAAAAAAAAGATTTGGCAATTTCAAGTATAATGGAAATATTTGGAATTTCTACAAAAGGTTCTAAGAGTTCAGAAAATAAGTATAATTTAGCTATAAATAGCATTTTTGATAATATAAATAATTTGTATGAAAAAAATTATACTATTCAATCGCAAGATTTGGAAAAAGGAAAGTATATTTTTGACGATTTAAAAAATGTTTTTGAAAAATTGAAACTTCCAATTCCAAAAATAGAATACATATTATTTGATGATAAGAAAAATGTTTTATATCATTCCGAAATGAATAGTGATAAATACATAGATTTAAAAAACAATTTATTAAAGTTAATAAATAATAATACTAATTCAAAAAGGATAACTGATACATTAGATAGTACTGATAGTAAGTATTCTTTTTTAAATTTAGATAAATATATCTTTGGATTAGAAGTAAAACTTGGAAATGATGAGTTTTTTTTAAAAAATACTCAAAAATTTACTGATCTTTTAACAAAGCAATATGATGTAATAGAAAGTATAAAAGTATATAAGTTTGATGATTTTTTTAATTATGATTTAGAATTAAATGATAATCAAATAAGTTCTTTAAAAAACAATGAACAAATAATACTTAAAAATGATTTTAAAGAAACTTATTTTTTACCAATTGAAAATGACTTAATAATAAAAGTTGATTTTAATAAAAAAATAATATATAAAGATATGATACCAATATATTTTTCATTTGTAATTGCAATTTTTGTATCTTTAATAATAGGATTAATTGTTGCACATAGAGTTTCGAATCCTTTAATTAAATCAATTGAAAGTATTTCAAAGTCTATAAAAAAGTATACTGAAGAAAAAGATTTAACTGCTATTGCTGAAATAAAATTAAATAAAAAATCACCATATGAATTAATTAATCTTTCAAAAGGTTTTACTGAAATGACTCAAGAAATATCTGCATACACAGAAGAATTACAAGCAATGAATGAAGCTCTTGAAAATAGTTATAATGAAATAGAAAAAAAGAACAAAAAATTAAAAGAAGAAAACTATTATTTTTCAAAGCAATTGTCTAAAATAGCTGAAAGTTATGATGATGATACTGGAAATCATATAGATAGAGTTGCCTCTCTTTCTGAATTTATAGCAAAAAAATTAAATTTAAATGATGATTTTATTAAAGATATAAAGTACTTTGCCCCGCTTCATGATATTGGAAAAATATTAACTCCAATAGAAATTTTAAGAAAACCTGGAAAGCTAACTAATGATGAGTTTGAAATAATAAAAAAACATCCAATTGATGGTGGAAAGTTAATTGGTGATGGAGAGGAATATAAAGTAGCAAGAAATATTGCAATGTATCATCATGAAAAATACAATGGAAAAGGATATCCATTTGGAAAGATTGGAGATCAAATACCAATAGAGGCTCAAATAGTATCTTTTGCAGATGTTTATGATGCTTTACGTTCTGAAAGACCATATAAAAAAGCTTTTTCACATGAAGAAGTTTGTAATATCCTTGTAAATGGAGACAATAGAACAAAACCAACGGATTTTAATCCATTAATTTTAGAAGTTTTTAAAAGGTATCATAATGAAATAGATAAATTATATAATAGCTTAAAATAAAAAAACAAACTCAAAAATTTTGAGTTTGTTTTTTTATTTTATATTATTTATTCAATGCTTCTTTTGCAAGTGCAACATAAGCGTTAAATGCTTCAATATCACTTACTGCTAATTCAGCAAGCATTTTTCTATTTATATTTGCATTAGCAAGTTTTAAACCATGAATTAATTCATTGTATTTCATATCTTGAAGTCTTGCAGCTGCATTAATTCTTGTGATCCACAATCTTCTAAAATCACCTTTTTTATCTTTTCTTCCTGCGTAAGCCTTTACACCTGATCTATAAAATTGCTGTTTTGCAAGCACATATCTTCTACTTAATGCTCCACGGTATCCTTTAGCTTTTTTCAAATAAAATTTTTTCTTTTTTCTTGCAGTAACGGCTCTTTTTACTCTCATTTATTATCTCTCCTTCCTATTTTTTATTTAAGCGCGACCCATAGCTCTTTCTGTTTGTTTTAACAATGTTTTAGTTAATTCTGTTTGTTTTTGTAATCTTCTCATTTTTGTATTTGATTTAAATCCTGAATTGTGTCCTGTGTGGCTTCTTCTGTATCTTACAATTTTACCAGAACCAGTTACTTTATATCTTTTTTTCATAGCACTCTTTGTTTTAACTTTTATTTTAGCCATTGTTAATCCTCCTTTTTAGGTTTTTCTTCTAATGGTTCAAGATATATATCCATATCTCTTCCAGCAACTTTTATGTTTCTACTTACTTTAGCTATATCAGCTGTTTCTTTTATTATTCTTTCAATTAAATCTTTTCCTCTATCTTTAAACATAATATCTCTTCCAAGAAACATTATTACTGCTCTAACTTTGTTTCCTGCATTTATAAAAGTTCTGATTCTATTTACTTTTGTCATGAAATCGTGTTCATCAATTCTAAGTCTAAACTTCATTTCTTTAACTAATTGCTTTTTTTGTTTTTTCTTAGTTTCTTTTTCCTTCTTTTCTTTTTCATATTTGAACTTTCCGTAATCCATTATTTTAGCAACTGGTGGTCTTGCATTTGGTGAAACAAGTACAAGATCAAGATTTGCTTCATTAGCGAGTCTTAATGCTTCTCTTGTTGAAACTACTCCTTTTTTTTCGCCTTTATCATCTATTAAAAGTACCTCTCTTGCTCTAATTGAATCATTCCTAATAGCACCGTCTTTGGCTATTGGTATCACCATCCTTATATTAATTAAAAACGGGTGGCATTATGCCACCCGTTTTCTATGTAAATAATTTTATTTTTATTAAAAAACCTCTGACGGCTCATTTGCCCGGGGTGGGAAGAACTTTGGGTGACTTCCGCTTTTAAAAGTATTATGGTGGGCCATGCAGGATTCGAACCTGCGGCCTACTGATTAAGAGTCAGCCGCTCTACCAGCTGAGCTAATAGCCCACAACGTGAATATTATACAATAATTGAATCTTTTTGTCAAGAAAAAGGATGTTTCTTTTAAGTTAATTTATTATTTGGTAGAGGCGGTTTTTTTAGAATCATTTATATAGTAACCTGATCCTTTAAATGAAATGCCAACCTTTCCTATTATTCTTTTTGCAGGTGCTCCACATTTTTCACATTTTATATTTGGTGTTTCATTCATAGAGTGCATTACCGTAAAATCATGACCACATTCTGTACATTCGTATCTGTATATTGGCATTTGCATCCCTCCTTTACAACGAATTTTATCACTAATATTTTTATTCAATGTTAAATAATTGTCAAAATTATTTGTCTACAGATTTTTTAGCCATAAACCACATATACAAGTCTAACTTGCCAATAGGTTCTTCAAATTTTTTTGAAATTGGTCTTAATTTTTCTTCTATTTCAATATACTTTTTCTTTGACCAACCAGATTTTGGTAATTCATTTAAAAGACCTGCTTTTATCATCAATCTCATTATGTGTTTGTCTAAAATAGCAAGGTTAGAAATACCACAATTTCTTAAAAAATGACTAGATTCTTTCCAACTTATACCTTTAATATTTTTAACAATATATTCTCTTGCTTCAAAAGGATCTTTTTTTATTAAAGCTTTTAAATTTCCAATTATCCATCTGTTGCTGACAATATATTTAGCTCGTGCTTTTGGAAATCTGTGGCCAACACTTTTTAAGGCTTCAATTAATTTTTCTTCAGATAAATTTATAAAGCCATTTCCAATTTCTTTTTGAGCACGTATTCCACCTTTAGCACTCCAGTTTGCAGTTAAAACACAAAAGGATAATTCAGAAAATAAATCTTCTTCACTTCCATTTTTTCCAAGATTTTCAAATTCTTTAAATCTATTTTCCACTAAAGTATTACATTCTGGTTTTATGTTAAACAATTCTTTTACTAAATCCATTTTTTATTTTCCTTTTCTCATTATAAAAAAGAAGCCAATTGCCATATAAACAATAAAACAACCTAAAAATGTTATTGTTTCTGGTCTACTTATACTTTCAAGACTCATTAAAATTGTATTATCTCCAATTTTTAAAGAAGAGTATTTTTCAAGCAAAAATAATGTATAAAAACTCATCATTAAAGATCCAAAGATTACAGAAAGAGCTGCTATCATTTTTTCAAAGTCTTTGGAGATAATAAAGGCTACTATAAGACCTATAATTACAAGTCCCATCCAAGGGATATAAGAGCTATCAAATGGTAATTTTGTTAAAAATTCTGGATTTGATGAGACTAAGAAATTTCCAAGTGCAAATCCAAGTAAACCACCCATTGTAAAACCACTTATTATTATTGCTACTTTAACTAAACTATAAAAGATAATACCAAATATAATACTAACGATTAAAAAGATCATAAATTTATAATCTGTATACTTTTCTAATAAATTTTTTATTTGTTCTAACTTCATTGCGTAAGGTATTAAAATAGTATATGACATATACATACCAATTAAAAATATTGATATTTTTGATGATAGTTTTGAAAAAAATACAAAAAATGCTGCTATTGGAAACAAAACATACCATGAAGATATTAAAACATCATAATAATTTGAAATAAACTTAGTAACCTGATTCAACTCTTCCATAAATATTCCCCCTTATTCTTTAGAAACCTTTAAAAATCCTGTTGAAGCTAATGTTAGTACACTCATTATTATTATTAAGTTTGAGTGTGTAAACATTCCTGCAAGATACGGACCTAAGAAATTTCCACTTATTCTCAATGAAGAATAAACAGTCATACCAGTTTCTTCAAAACCCTTTGATAGCTTAGATGCATATTCACTACTCATAGTTAATGAAAGACCCAATAAGAACCCTGTTATCATTGTGAATAAAAGATATACAAATACAAAGTTTATGAATATATATGCAATAAACAACATAACAGAAGCTATCATTGGAATCCAGTATTTAACCCCTTTTATTTTGTGTTTCAACATGTTTCCAAGCATTATAAATGTTCCAAATATTGAAACAAGAAATTTTCCAACTATTGGAGAGTTAAAAGAATTTTCTCCAAATCCTGGTAATACAGCTTGATTACTAACTATGGTAGATAAGATTACAATTCCAAAAAAAGTAGCTAAAAATATCTTTGGAGAAAATTTTCCTTTTTTAGTTTCAACAGTATCTATTTTTATGTTTTTAATAATGTTATATCCAAGTATTGCATATAGCGAAACAATAATAATTACTAAAAGAAGAACATATTTTGGATTAAAAACAAAACCTGTTCCTATAATTAAAGGTCCCATTATAGATCCAAAACTTGCCATAAATTCTATTGCTCCATAGTACTTTGCTTTTAAATTACCTTCAATTGATGATTTTGAAACACCAGCAAGTGCTATAGAAAAAAATACTGCATCAAATATCCCCTGCATGCCTCTAAAAATTATACCTAATATAGGATTTGATAGAAATATTGTAATCAATATTAAAGATAAAATCCATCCTAATAAGGCTACACCAAATGTTTTCTTTTCACCAAGAGTTTTTAATATAGGTCCCCATAAAGATCCAAAAATCATAGTTATTAATGGGGTTATTGCTATAAAAGTACTTGTGTAAAAAGAATTTCCATACATTTGTTGTAATTGAGGCCCAGATGAAAGTATACCAACCTGAAAAAAAACACTTAAAAATGGTAAAATAATAAGAAATTTTAAACTTTTAGTTTCATTCACTTACTTATCTCCTTCCTCTTATATATGTTTCCGGTTTCAAGATCGATAAGTTCTAATATCATAGTGTTATTATTTATAGTGATTTTTCCAACACTATTTGGGGTATTTTCTTTTGGAAGAGCTGTTGAACCAGGATTAAAAATTATTAAGTTATTTCTTTTTTCTATCTTTGAAATATGCGTGTGTCCGTGTATTAAAATATCACAGTTATTTTTATTTGCAAGTTCAATAGCTTCTTCTATTGTTGGGGTAAAACCATGGGTCATTAAAATTTTAAAATTTTCATAACTTTCCATTGAATATGGTTTTACTTCTGGAAGATCTAAAACATAATTATCTATTTGTGCATCACAGTTACCAGTAACATAAGAGTATTTTAATTTTTTTAATTCTTTTGCCAATTCTTTTGGATTATATCCATCGGGTAATGGATTCCTTGGTCCATGATATAAAAAATCACCTAAATGAATGTATCTATCTACTTTGTTTAAAACTTTTAAAGCTTTATTAAAATAAGATAAAGATCCATGTGTGTCGCTCATTATTCCAAGTATCATTTTTATTCCTCCAGTTATTAAAAAATAATCTTTTATTATATATTTTATCACACAAATATAACAAAAAGTGGTATAATTTATAGTGATATTATTAATTTTGGGAGGATGAAAAATGGAGGGGATCGAGCTTAAAGTATCGGAGGATTTTATTAATGGTGTGTTTAAAAACATTATAAAAACAACAAATATCAAGGAAATTAAAAATTTAAACATAGAACTTGTAAAAGATGGACTGATTTTTAAAAGTGAATTTGATGTTTTTGGAAAAAGTGTGAATTTTAAATCTAATGTAAAAATATTAGAGACTCCAAACAGTTTAGCATCAGGGAGTTTAAGATTTGTTTTTGGTGGAGATGAGAGTTTAAAAAAAATATTAGAAGGATTATTTTTAATAGTAACAGAAGTTACTAATTCTATTTCATCCAATGATGATGAAATAACAATAAATTTTAATAATTTGAAATTAGATGAATCAATTAAAGGTACTCTTAAAAATCTAAAATTTTATGAGTTTAAGCTAGATAATAAAAATTTAAATTTAAATATTTTATATGATTAGGAGTTGATATAATGAAAGATGCTTACTTTAAAATAGACTCCAAAACACTAAAAAAAATAATTTCAGAAACATTAAAAAACAAATCTCCATTTTTAAAACTTTTATTTAATTCAACAACAAAATTAATTTTTGAAAATGATACAATAAAGATAAATGCTTTAATGTTTAAGTATTACATAAAGATAAAAGAAAAACCTTATTATTTAAATGGTACTTATATGTTTGAACACAATTTACCTCTTGATAAGATAAATACAAAATCTTTGCCTCAAAATATAAAAATAACTTCAAGCATGATGGCTGTTTATGTTCCAGAAAATCTTATAACCAAAAATATAGTATTAAAAAATTTAACTTTTGACGATGATAAAATAATTGTTGAATTAACAACATAAAGGAGGATAATATGTTAAAAAGTGATATTAAAAAACTTGAGAAATTAGCAAATATTGAATTAACAGAAGAAGAGGAAAAGGTTATTGAAAAAGATTTATCAAACCTACTTGAATACATGTCTCAATTAGATGAAATAAATGTAGATAATGTTGAAGAGATGTATTCACCAATTTCAAATGAACTTAAAACAGTAGTTCATAAAGATGATCCTGTATTATTTGAAAATACAGAAAAAATAAAAAATGAATTTCCAGAAATAAAAAATGATCTATTAAAAATACCAAGTATACATGGCTAATGGAAAAGTATATGAAGATATAGCTTGTACTTATTTAAAAAAGAATAAGTATAAAATATTAAAAAGAAACTTTAAAATTAAATTTGGAGAAATTGACATCATCTGTAAAAAAGATGATGTTCTTATTTTTGTTGAAGTAAAAGGAGGTACAGATAAATTATCTGATCCAGCTTATAGAGCTAATAGAAAAAAATTATTAAAAATTTCTCAAGTTGCTCAAATTTTTATACAAAATTCTAATATAGAGTTTTCAGAAACAAGAATTGATGTTATATCTGTAAATTATGATGGTAAGATTAATCATTATAAATCTCAAAGATTTTAAATAAAAAAATGGTTGAGTTAAAACTCAACCATTTTTTTATTATTTTTTAGAATTTTGTTTTTGGTGCAACTGAAATATCAAGTGAAATAACATAATCGTCACCAGGTCCAAAATTATTTGGAACATTTATATCAGCAAGTATAGCAAATTCTGGTCCATAAGTTCCATTATTTCTATTACCTATAAGATTTGAAACTTTTGCAATATTATTTTGATTACTAAGTGTATAACCAGCAAGAGGATCAGCATCTACTATTGATTTTGTAAACTTAACTACACTATTATTTATAGAATTATATGTTTTTAATTTTAAATTTCTAATTTTATCGTTCATATTTGTTTTTCCTGCTGGTGCGTAATTTGATGTTGCTCCTACTGTTATATCAACATTACCATTTGAATAAAGTGCAATTCCACCAAGAAGAACATCATTAACTATACCAGGCTTTGTTATTAAAATACCATCTGTTAAAGGATTTCCTTGAAGGTCTTTTGCTCCACGAACTGTTCTAAATGTTTCTCTTGAAACAAATGTTGCTGAAATCCATTGATAAACCATAACATCTACAGTTTTATTATTTAAATTAACATTACCATTTACAGCATGTGTATAAGCAGGATCATTTAAACCATGCCAATATGGATAAGCACCAAAACTCATAACTAACATCATTAATACTGCCACTAAACCAATAATTTTTTTCATAAAAACTCCTCCTTTATTCAACTTATATTTTCATTAAAATTTTATCTTTATTATGTTAATGAAAAAACATAAAATTTAAATGATTATTAAATAAAAGTAAAACTTAAGTTAATGAGATATTCTTTGTTTACTGTTTTTTAACTAAAAGTCTGTTTCAAAACCAACTAATTCTTCAATAGTATTATTTGTATAAGAAACTCTAAAATAAATTGAAAAGTTTTTATCTTTTTTTAAACTATTTATTTCTAACATTGGATAAATGTTTAAACTGCTTTTATCAAGAAAATAAATAATTCCACCACCAGCAAAAACATTTAAATAATTTGTAGAAAACAAATTAAAGCCTAAACTCAAATTAAAATTAGTTTCATATTTTTTATATATTTCATTAAATTCATCTGTAATATTTTGAATATTATAAGAGTTTATAAAAGAAATAAAACTTTTAGTTTCATTGTATATATTAAAAAAACGATATTTAAATTCAAAACCAAAATTTTCCAAACCACATGAATTAATACCAATAGAAAATCCTAGAGGTTTTATAAAATAAAAGTCTTCATAAGCAAGATCTCCTGATTTTGGAATAGAGTTTTTATCTTTTAATGAAATAATTTTTGTTTTTGATTCTTTTAGCATGGGGAGTACAACTCTAACTTGACCAATTGTTTTGTATTTATCTATAATTCTATATATACTAAATGGTAGAACTCCGTAGTTCAAACCACTATTTATAAAAACTTCGTTGTTTATAACTTTATTTACAGTTGTTCTTATTGGAAAAATAGTCATAATATTATAAGACATATCTTTTGAAATATTGTATACAATAGAATTTATTGCAGTGCTTTCAATATCACTTTCTATTCCTCCATAAAAATTTGTTGGTTTTGATAAGTACAAATCTTTATTTATTGAATTTGTTTTTTCACCTAAAAGTGTTGCGGTTTTTAAATCTATTATTCTATAAGTATAATTTAATATTATGTCTTCTTTTAAGTCAACATTTCCAATTTTAGTATAAAAATTTTTTATATTTAGATATTTAGGTTTTCTATCCCAAGGAGTTTTTATGGTTTTAACATAAATTCCTGTTGCAGATGGAGTATAAGTTATTTTATCTTTATTTTTAACTTCGTTGTAGTATGTACCTACATCCAGTTTATAATTATTACTATATTCACCGTATACATTATTTAAAAAATTATATTCATTATATGTTGAATATTTTTCTTTTTTATACATATTAACCTGTAAGAGAATTATGTATTCAACATTCTTAAAATTTGAAGCAACTTTATTTGTGTTTTTTGTTATCATATCTAGTTTTTTTTCTTCAAATAATTTATCTAAATTATTTCTATCTAAAACTGCATATCTTCCATCATTTTCAAAATTTGTTCTTATATAGTCATAAAGCTTATTTTCTATACTTTCATAACCATTTTTAGATATGTATAAAGCTATTTTAGGTTTTTCATTATAGAATTTTTTAAAATTAAAGTTTATTTTATTTAAGCTAGACTTTATTAATGTTTCTTTGTTTGATGATGATGTGTTTAAGGATCCAGAAGACACGACAAAGCTAGTTTTAAAGTCAACAAGTTCATATATACCATTTAAAGAGTATTTATATGTTTTTATAGTTTTAAGTTCTTTTTTGTAATAACCAGAGAATTCAATAAACTTATCTTCTTCATTTTTTGCCCAAAGATAGTTATCTAAATATATATACTTTCCATTTTTACTTAAAAAATAGTTTTTACCATCATAATCGTATCTTTTTTTACTTGTTATTGGAACATAAATATTTTTAAAATAAACATAAGTTCCAGAATTATCATTTCTTATAAATAAAACATTTTTAGTTATTTTTTCTTCTTTTTTTATATTGTTTATTTTTATATAAATTCCATAATCAGCTATATTAGGATTTTTAAAAATATTAAATGTGAGTTTAGAGTTGTAGGATATTTGCCTTTTAACAAAAGTAAAATTACCAAACTTATTTTCAAGAATTTTTGATATTTCATCAAAGTTTATATTTGTTTCTCTGTTTATTTCAATAAATTCAGCTATTGTTTTAGAATATGTAAGTATAGAAAAAATTAAAAACATTAAAAGTATTATTTTTTTCACACTAATCCTCCTAGAAAAATATTTTAGCTCCGTAATTAAAGTCATTTGAATAATCAATAAATAGACCAAAATGATTTAAAATATCTAATTCAATTCCACCAAATATATTTAAACTATTGATACCACTTCTCAAATAGAAATTTAAATTTTTATTTTTGTATAAAGAAAAACCACATTCAATTTGTTTTATATTGAATTTAAAATTAAAGTTTGCAATACAATAAGCTGTTGTTGTTCCATATATATCATAGTTTCTTAAACCAATACCAAAGGTTGGTTCAAATTCATAAGAAAGTTGAAAAATAAAAGGACTTATAAAAGGAAGAGAAAAAGCTTCTTTTACTGGCATATTATATTTAAAGTTCATTCCATAATCTATATTTATTATTTTAGTTTCTGATGTATTTGCGTTTACATTTTCAACCTTTAAATAAGCTTTTTTTCCATTATTTTCAGCTTTAAATATATATCCTTTTAAAATACCTTCATCTTCACCAACAGATAAATAAACATTTGTTTTGTCAATATCTATAACATTTGCTTTTATGGGAAAAATATATTTTAAGCTATTACTTATAGCATAACCAACTTCATTATTGTTATAAACAGCTATTTTAGGATTTTGTTTTTTAAAAAAACTCTTATATAAACTTGAATATCCATAGTTTTCTGTTGTAATAGTTTTTGCATTTTTTATAGTTTTGCTATAAAGAATTTTATTATCATTAGTGTTTGTTAAAGTGACAGAAATATCATAAGATAGTTTTGTTTTTTTTACTTTATGTGGAAAAAAAGAATAAAAATTAGAAGCAACATAGAACTTTTCATTTGTTGCTTTTACATACTTACCATATTCGTCTTGTATATAACTATTTGTTTTAACATCATATTTGTAATAATTTCCAACAATTACTTTTATATAAACTCCATTTTTATTAATAAAATTACCACTATTATTGTTTAATATATAGTTAAATGAAGTTTCTTGATTTGAAAGGCTATAATTAAAAACTTTTATGCTTAAATTTAAATCAGATGATTTTATTAAGTTATTATCTTTATCATTGTTAAAAATACTAGAAAGAATTAATTCTGTTGATATTTCTTTTTTGTTTACCTCTCCTAAAACAATGAATCTATTTGAAGAGGTTACAAAAGCTCTTATATCATTTATTACTGAATTAAATAAATCTTTTGGAATATCACCATAAACATGCATGTTTAGCGTATATCTTGAAAAAGAAAGTAATGAAATTAGCATAAAAAAGATAAATAAAAATTTTTTCAAAAAAATCCCTCCGTAAATTTTTATAATTTTATATTTTCATATTTATCTGTTTCAGATTCTAGTAATTTTTTTTCTGCTTTTTCTAAAAGTGTTTCTATAGTATCTTCTTCTGTAATTATACTTCCACCAAATAAAAATTCTAACTTAGTTTCATCAATTTCAATATTTTTAAGATTAGAATTAAATCTATTTGCTATTTCTAAAACTTGCGTATTATTTACAAATCTAAGTATCAATATAAAAGTATTTCCTTCCCAAAATCCAAAAAAATCAGATGATCTTGTAATTGAAGAAATCTTTTTAGCAACTTGTTTTAAAGCTTTTTCTGAAAAAACTTTACCATTTTTTTCTACTAAAGAGTTAAAATTTTTAATTTTTAAGAATAATACAGAAAAATCTAATTTATATCTTTTGTAATCATCATATAACTCTCTTAATTTTTTGTTTATATATTTTTTATTTGGTATTCCGGTTAAATCATCTATAAAAGCATCTCTTTTTAATTTTTCATATTCTTCTTTTAATCTTTCTTCTTCAGATATATCTATAAAAACTTCAAATGCGCCAATAATTTGATTTTCTTCATTTTTTAATGGATAAACTTGAACTTCTATAGGAATTCTTTCTTTGTTTTTTATTTGAATGTAAAGTTTTTCTATTCTTTCTCTTCCATCAGCAATTGTTTTCATAGAAGGTGTTTCAAGAGTATTTAAAAAATTTCCATTTTTATCAGAATACTTTAGAAGTTCTTCTTTAAATTTATTTCCAACTATTTCATCCTTTGTTATACCTGTTATCTTTTCTGCACCTTTATTCCAATAAACTATTTCTTTTTTCCAATCTAGTATATATATTCCAAGTTCCATGCTCTTTATAATATTTTCAAATATTTTATAGTTTATTTGCATTATTTTCACTCCTATTTGTTTTTTAATAAATAATTATATATTATTTTTATTTCATCTGAATTTTCTTCAAATATTCTTAAAATTTTTGGATTAAAATCTGATGGATTAGTTCTTTCATCTCCTTCAAATATTATTTTCATTGCTTCTTCATGTTTCATTTCTTTTTTATAAGGTCTTTTTGATCTTAAAGCATCATAAACATCGACTACGGAAACTATAGCAGCTTCAATTGGTATTTCTTCTCCTTGTATACCAAATGGATAGCCATTACCATTGTATTTTTCATGATGATAAAGAGCTATATTTAATGCAGTTTGAAAATATTTATTTTTTCCTAGAAGTCTTCTTGCATAAACTGTATGTTTTTTCATAATTTCCCATTCATCTTTTGTTAAAGGTCCTTTTTTTCCTAATATGTCATTTGGAATAAATATTTTTCCAACATCGTGAAGTGGTGCAAAATTTTTAATTTCAAATATTAAATCATTGCTTAAGTTTAATTTTTGTGCAATAAATTCAGATAAAACACCAACTCTATTTATGTGATTCCCTGTTATATCATCGTGTGCTTCTGCAATCATGGCAAGTCTATTTGCAAAGTTTGTGTAAGAGCTTCTGAATTCTTGATTTTGTGATTTTACTTTTAATAAGGTTTCAATGAATCCTCTTAAAGCTCGTGAAATTTCTAAAAAGTCTTTTTCAAAGTCACCTTTTATTTTATCTATGGTGATTATAAAATTAGTTTTTCCTTCAATAACAAAAGGTATTATAATAGAATATTCTGTTTCAAGTATGTATCCATTTATTTTGTCTTTATTTTCTTGAGGAGTATTTTCTTTTATCATTCTTTTTATATTTTTTAATTTGGTTATTTCTAATCGATTAAAAAAATTTTTTAATTTTAAATCTTTAAAATTATTAATTTCATGACCAAAAGCACTTAAAAAATATAAACAATCATTATCTAATTTAAATGCAATACCATAATTTCCATCTAATATTTTAATTGATACATTTAAAAGTTCAGAAATAAATACTGAATCGTTTAAATTAATATACTGTGGAATTTTAGAGTTTATTTCTAATAATTTTTTAAATTTTTCTTTTTCTTTTTCAGAAAATTCATATAAATCTTCTAATTCAGATTGATTAGCAGTTAATTCTTCATTATAAGCTTGAAGTTCTTCATAGGCAGCTTCTACTTCTTCTTTTTGTTTTAAAGCATCTTTAGTTTTTTTATTTATTATTTTTTTCATAAAGTAAACTGTTATTATAAGAATTATTATTACAGAAAGAATAAATCCAAAGATATAATAAATCCAAATTGGTATTTTATTTGAAACAGTTGATTCTATATACTTATTTATTATTTTATAATAAAAAGAATCATTTTTATTTTTTAATTCAAATAAATATTTATCTAATATAGGAATTATTTTCTTGTTTATTGGTGCATCTTTTTTAAATAAAAAATATAAGTTAATTGGGTTAAAAATCATAGCTGTAGCATTTACATTATATTTTTTTTGACTCATTACTCCATATAATCTTGAAACTACACCAAAGTTAATTTCTTTTTTTTCAAGAGCTTTAAAAATATCTTCATAAGTATCATATTCAACAAAATTACATTTAACTTCAAAATTTTTAAGTATATTTTTGATTCCTACAGGTCCATCATAATAAATGTCAGTTTTCATAACTCCAACTTTTTTATTTTGCATAGAAAAATAATTTAAATCTTTATCAGATAAGTTTGTATAAACAGTAGCCCAGTCATTCATTACAAAAACTTTATTATATTCATAGAATTTTTTTCTTTCTTCTGTAATTCCATATGCAAATGATAAATCTATTTTTCCATCTAAAAGTCTTTTCATTTGTATATTTTGAGGAAGTAAAGTATATTCTATGTTCCATCCTTCTTTTTTTGCAATATAATTTAGTATTTCTGAAAAAATACCAACTATTTTTCCATCATTTTCTTCAAATGAAACTGGTATATTTGAATATGTTCCAGCCCTTATCTTTAATGAGAAGCTATTTATTAAAATTAATAAAAATATTAGTATGAAAAATTTTTTCATTTTATCATCTCCGAGTTTAATTAATATAATTTATTTACTATAATATATATTATAACATAAAAATATAATGAATATAATGTTAAAATTTCAAACAGAATCAACGTGAGTTCTCATTGAGAACTCACGTTGATTAATACCTTTCTTCTATAATTTTTATTAATGTATTGTCTAAATTTTCAAAGGCCTTATTTATTTTAACAACATTATCTATTGTTTTTTCAAGAGAACAATCAATAAATCCTTCTGAACACGCCACATGAGTTTTCTTTAAGACCATTATTGCTGCAGCGTGTGCTTCTGCAACGGCAGTTCCAACTCTAAATGCACAGCTTTCTTTGGCTCCATCACACATAATTCCTGTTGTATTTGAAAGCATAGTTTCAATTGCTTGTTCGATTTGTCCTATATTTCCTCCCATTAGCCAAGTTAAAGCTCCTGCTGCACCAGCTCCTGCAGAAAAAAATGCTCCACAAATTGGAGCTAACTTTCCAACTTTATCTTTTATATAACCAGAAATTAAATGAGCTATTACTGCTGCTTTTGCTATTTCTTTTTTTGATTTTTTTAAGTTTTTTCCTAAAATACCAACTGGAACTGTAGTTACTATTCCTTGATTTCCACTTCCACCACTACTCATAATTGGAACAAAAGCGCCATCCATTCTTGCTGCTGATGCAGCCATGGCACATTTTCTTATTTCATTCATATCACAGTCTTCAAAATTTTTTAAAAGTTCATGACCTGGTATTTCTTCTTTTATACATTTATTTGCTGCATCTAAATTCATTTCTATTCCTTTTGTTATAAAATTTAAATCATTTTCATCAAGTGTTTTTAAAGAATTTAATATTTCATCAACAATTCCATCTTTTAGTTCAAAGTATTTAATTGAATCTTCTTCTATATATTCATTTTTATATATTTCTTTTCCATCTTTTAAAACCAAACTTATAAAATCATGTTTTCCTTCACTTATTGTAATAATTTCATGGTTTTTAGTTTTTATTGTTGCCTTTGTATAAACTCCACTTTTTTCATATAAGCATTTCACAGATACTTTTTTTTCATTAACCATTTTTAAGGCTTCTTTTACTATATTTGAAGTACATCCTTTAAAAATTTCTAAACTTATGTTGTTTAATTTGCTTCCCAATGCTGCTGCAATTATATTGCCTCTTTGACCATTAGTTCCAGGAATTTTAACAGCCATTCCATTTTTGTATATACTTTTACTCGTTTCAATAAATATATTTTCTACCTTTTCATCTGTTTCTTGACATGCCCGAGCAACAGTTAAAGCAACTGAAGCGGGCTCCGTACAGCCATATGCTTCTTTTACTTCGTTTTTTATATACTCTTTTACTTTTATCATAAAAGACCTCCCTTTTCAGTGGTTTAATTATTAAACAGTTATTATTTTTTTTCTTTTATTAAAAACAAAGGAGTAAAAATTAATAATAAAGCTGAAAGAATTATTATAGCATTACCAGGTCCAAAAACATCTGCACAAAATCCAAGAATTATAGAAGATAAAGCAACAATTATAGTACTCATTTGAGATGAAGCAGATAAAATAGTAGCTAAAATGTCTTTGTTTAATGATGAACTAATATAAGCAACACCAAGTGGTTTTCTAAGATTCTCAAGCATATAAATCAATAAATAAAAAACTATAGATAAAATTCTTAAATCAATATCATAAAATAAACCAGCTACTATTCCAGAACTAAGTCCAATTATCAAAGTGATATTAAGTGGTTTCGAAAAAGATGAAAATATCTTTGCAAACTTTCCAGAAAACCTTGCTGCAAATGCAGTAAAAATAAAAATTACAAAGTAAACAACTCCTATTATTAAAGATTCTCTTTGTTCATTTTTAAATGTTAAAAACAAAGGGAGTGTGAGTGCAAATGATTTTAAAACAGGTTGTAAATAATCTTTAACTGCTTTATAGTAACCAGTATAAATAGAACTGTTTAAAACGGCTTTTAGTAATTTAATATCTTTAAATGATAATATAAAATCTTTTATTACCTTTTTAAAATTATTTTTTAATTTTTTCTCATCAAATGTTTTTAATTCACCATCTAATTCTTTAGGGTAAGTCATCATTAATAATAAATCCATTATGTATGGAATTATTGAAAATAAAAATATTAAACTATAGTTTTTACTAAAAAATACAATTGAAGCAGCTATTAATGATGAAACAGCTGATCCAAACTGTGAAGATGATCTTGTGTGTCCATAATAATCAACTTTATAGTCTTCCCATCCTTTAATTTTTAAGTATTCAAAAATCATAGCTTTGTGTGTTCCAGTTCTAAAGGCTTCTCCAAAAGAAAAAAATACCATTCCTAAGATAAAAAGCCAATAACTTTTTGATAAATAAAAAAAGATAAAGGATATTATGTAAGAAGAAAAAGAAGAGATCATTGTTCGTCTTCTTCCAATTGAGTCAGCAACTATACCTGTTGGAATTTCTAATATATTAGTTGAAATTTCTCTAATTGCATAAAGTATTCCTATTTGAAAGTAATTTAATCCTTTTTCTAAAAAAAATAGTATTAAAAATGGTTCAAAAAATCTTAAGTTTTTAAAAAAGCCATACATACAAAACTTATAGTACTGTTTATCTTTCTTAAATTTCATAATATGCACCTCAAATAATTATTTGTAGATTTTTGCCACGTTGATATTTTTACTTCATGATTATTGAGTAAAACTGAATAATTTGGTCTTTTTGCAGGTAAGTTAAAAACTTCTTTTTTTACTTTAACAATTTTTCCAGTGTATTTTATTTTATTTAATATAAATTTTGCCCATTCATATCTATTAGTTGGTGTATTAGTTATGTGATAAGTTCCAAAACTTTTTTGTTTTATAAGAAAAAATGTAACTTTGACTAAATCCAAAGTATATGTTGGTGAACTAACTTCATTGTAAGATACACGAATTTCTTCTTTTTTACTCCACTCCAAAACTTTTTTTATAAAATTTTTATTTCCGCCAAAAAGCCAAGATGTTCTTATTAAAAGATAATTTTTTGACAATTTTTTTAAATATTTTTCTCCTATCAACTTACTTTTTCCATATTCATTTATTGGGTTTGGAGTATCAAATATGTTGTATGGATTATTTTTACTTCCATCAAAGACATAATCTGTTGAAAAGTGTATAAGTTTAGCATTTATTTTATTAGATATTAAAGATAAGTTTTTTACTCCAAGAGCGTTTGTTTTATAAGCAAGCTTTGAATTTTTTTCTGCTTTATCAACATCATTGTATGATGCACAGTTTAAAATATGAGTTATATTTTTATTTTTTAATACTTCATACAAATTGGATATATTTGTTATATCTAATTTCTTATGAGGAACTGCAATATAATTTATATTAATTTTTTCAAAAAATTTTTGAAACTCAACTCCAAGTTGCCCATTTGAACCTGTTATTAATATTTTTATTTTTTTCACCTCATATATCGTATAGTATAACATATTATTACATTAATAATATTCAGAATATATTTAATATATTTTCAAATATTCATTAAAATCAGGTAATTTTTGATCTTTACTCGATAATATCAATTCACTTTTTTTAATTTTATATTTATCTAAGTTCCAATTAATATTTAAAGTTTTATCATTCCAAATTATTCCAGATTCATACTCTGGATAATAATAGTCTGTTGTTTTGTATAAAATTTCTGTTTTATCTGACAAAACAAGATATCCATGGGCAAATTCTTCTGGTATATAAAGCATATTTTTATTTTTATCTGATAATAAAACACTAAAATATTTACCAAATGTTTTTGAATTTTTTCTTAAATCAACAGAGATATCATATATTTTTCCATTAATACATCTTATTAATTTACCTTGTTTATGTTTTGTTTGAAAATGAAGTCCTCTTAAAACTCCTTTTTTACTTTGGACATGATTATCTTGTACAAAGTCTTTTTTTATTCCAATATTAAAAAAATCTTTTTTATTCCAACTTTCCATAAAAAAACCTCTATTATCTTTAAATACTTTAGGTTTTAATATATATACTCCATTTATATTTGTTTTTAAAATATCAAACATTTTATCCTCCGTGCATGATTATATATAAATTATACATTAAAAAAATAGGGCTTAGCCCTATTTTTTTATATGCTTCTTTTTAACATTACTATTTCTACTCTATCTGATGAATCTTCTGCTCTATCTGCAATGTCTCCTATATTTAAAATTAATTCTTTTAAATGAATTTTTTCTGCAAGTTCCATATCAGATTCAAATATTTTTTTTATCAACCCTTTTTCAACAACATCTTCTTCATGTTCATAAACTTCAACATTTTTTATTAGTTCAGGAACTTTTTCAACATTTTCAAACATTTGTTTAATGGCTTCTCTTAATGCTAAATAAGTTTGATCCACCTTTCCCATTTGTTTTACTATTTCTATTTTAAAATCTTCTGGTATGCGTGGTTTTTGTATATAAAAAATATCTGCAACTGTTTCAGCTTTGTTTATTACTTTATCAACACTTTCTATTATACCAAGTAAGTCTCCTCTAAAGTTTGGTAAAAAGGCACCTTTATACATTACAGTTTCAACATCTCTTCTTAATAAATCTGCTTCTTGTTCTTTTGATCTAACTTTTTCTGTTAATTCTTCTATGCATTTTCCTTCCATATAAGTTTCAGACAGTTCAGTTAAAAGTTTTATACCTTCATCTACAAGATCTAAATGCTTTTTAAACATTTCTATTATATGTTCTTCTTTTTTTCCAAAGAAAAATTTCATAAAATCACCTCCATAATTAATGTTACTATCACTGATATTATACCTGAAAGAACTGGCGTTGAAACCCAGCCAGATACAATTTTAAATATTGCTTTTTTATCGACTGTCTTTGTACCAGTTGCAAAGCCTATACCTATAATAGCACCAACTATTGATTGTGAACTACTTACAGGGACACCTATTAATGAATAAATCCAAACTGTTGCTGATGCAGCAAAAATTGTAATCATTGAAGAAAAGTGATCTAGTTCTATGATTCCTTTTCCAACAGTCATCATAACTCTTTTGCTAAAAGTTAGTATACCAAAAGCTATTGAAAGACCACCAATAGTAGCCATTAATGGAATTGTAAATAATTCATTTCTTCCAACTAGTGCTCCAGTTACGTTTGCAACATTATTTGCACCAAGTGAATATGATCCATATATTCCAACAGCCCAAGTACCAACTATTATGAAGATATCTTGTTTTTGTACACTTAAAAATTGTCTAAAAAAATATGAAACAATTTTATAAGCAAAAAATGCAATTATTAAAGCACCAATCGGCGTACCAACCCAAGATATTACAACTTTTATTAATTTACTCAAATCAACAGATCCTCTAAGCATTCCAACACCAACTAAAGAACCAACAACTGCTTGAGAAGTTGAAACTGGTAATCCTAAAAAAGTCATAAAAGTAACTGTTAATGCAGCACCAAATAATGATATAGATGATTCTCTAAGATTTATATCAGTAAGTCCACCAATGGTTTTAAGACCTGCAGCTCCACCAATTATTGCTCCTAGAACTACAAATATTGAAGCTATAATTATAGCATGTTTATACTTAATTATACCACTTGAAACTGGTGGACCAAAAAGATTTGCTGCATCATTTGAACCTAAAGACCAACCCAAAAATATAGCTGGAATTAAAAAATAAATCACTAAGATAACCTCCCATAAAAAATAATGTGTATAGTTTAATATTTTATCACTTTTTTGTGTTTTTTCAAAATTTAATAATAAACATACAAACTCAGTTTTTGTATTTGCATGTATCTTGACACGAGATAGCCCGAAGAGTACAATTTGAATTAGAAAAGATACACTCTTGAAGGTGAAACGTGAAATTATATGTAATTCCATAGCTTATTTAAAAAAATAGGGAGTGAGATTATGAATTTTGAAGTTGTTAAGAAAGGTAATATTAATTATATTTATAAATCTAACAAGTTGTTAAAATACAAACCGTGGCTTGGAGATCTTTTTTCTTTTTTTTATGATAATATAATGAAAAAATCAGTGTTTCCTAAAAAATTTGGTAGTTCTCTTGAAAAACATTATGATTTTTTTAACTCTGAACTTAAAAAATTTGATAATTTTATTATTTTAGATTTGGCATGTGGAAATGCTTCTATATCTAAGTTTTTAAATAAATCAAATTTTTATTATGGTATAGATATTAGTAAAGGATTATTAAAAAATGCTATTAAAAATTTAAATGTAAATGGTTTTCAAAATTTTGAACTGTATCTTGCAAATGCTTCAGAATTACCTTTTGAAGATGATAAATTTGATGTGTGTTTGTGTAATTTGGCTATAAATTTTTTTAATGACTTAGATAAAGTCTTAACAGAAATTAAAAGAGTTTTGAAAGATAAAGGTGTATTTATAGGTGTTGTTCCTGTACCAGAAAAAAATTATCGAAATAGTAAAATTAATGGTACTTTATATTCTGAAAAAAAGTTGGAATCAATTTTTGAAAAAAATGGATTTAATTTTAAATCTTATAATTATGAAAATGGAGCATTATTATACTTTAAAAGTAGTTTTACTATTTAATAAAAAAACTACTACATATAAAAAATGTAGTAGTTTATTATTATTTTATAACCATATAAACATCTATTTCTTTTGTTTCTTCAATGAAACCAGAAAACTTTAAAATACTTCCATTAACACTAACTGTCATATCAGCACCACGTACAACAGAAGGTGGAGTTATATTTATTGGATAGCCAATTTTTTCAAGAGAAATTGCTATTGCACCTGAAATCATATTTCCAAGCTCACCAATGGCACTCAAAGCAAGTTCATCTATTTCTGTGATTTCCATCATTCCACCCATCATATTACCAACAATGCCTTTTGCTGTATCTTCTGAAAGTGTATAAATAACATTTCCTTCAAGAACGCCATTAAAACCAATTGTAGATACTATTGCTCTTGTTTCTCCAATATCTTTTACTAATTCAGGTTTTTGAAGTTTAACAACACTTTTTGCTGCTGCTTTAAAAGTTGCAGTTAAAGATGATAAAACAGCATTTACAATTTTTATGTCTACCATAATTTTTACCTCCTCTTTCTCTCACGTAAAAATTATACCATAAAAATTATAAAGTTATTCCACCATCAACTCTAATTACTTGACCTGTTATATAAGCTGAATCATCAGAAGCTAAAAATAATGCTGTTTTTGATATATCTTCTGCTGTTCCAAGTCTTTTTATACACATTCTATTTATTGCTGCTTCTTTCATTTCATCTTTTAATTTATCTGTCATAGCAGTTTGTATGAATCCAGGAGCAATTGCATTAACTCTAACATTTTCACCTCGCATAGTCATTTCTTTTGCCCATGTTTTTGTCATTCCAATAACCCCTGCTTTAGTTGCAGCATAGTTAGTTTGTCCTATGTTTCCTTCAATTCCAACTATACTTGAAATATTTATTATATTTCCTGATTTTTGTTTTCTCATAACTTTTGCCACAGATTTAGTAACTAAAAAAACACCTTTTAAGTTTATATTGACTACAAAGTCAAAGTTTTCTTCTTTCATCATTACAAGAAGTGTATCTTTAGTTACACCGGCATTATTTACTAATATATCTATTTTTCCAAATTCAGAGTTAATTTTTTTTACTGTTTCATCTATTTTTTTAGAATCAGTAACATCAACAACATATGGATAGTAATTATTTAAAGTGTTTTTTGCTTGCTTTAATCCTTCTTCATTAACATCAAAAGCTATTACTTTTGCACCATTTTCTACAAATTTTTTGGCTATTTCGTAACCTATACCTCTTGATGCACCAGTTATAATTGCTATTTTTTCATTTAATTTCATATTATTAGCCTCCTTATTTTTTTACTATATTGTATAAAGCAACATTGTGCCATAATAAGGAGTTATTTATTCAACTTCATCAAGATACTTTAATTCTCTTCCAACAAAGACCATCACTACTTTTTTTAATGGCCCATTGAACTCTTTGTTTATGGTTTTTTCATATCTCTTTATTTGATTTACTGCTTCTTTTATCTTTTCTTGATATATTTTTTCTGTATAGTCTTTCTTTTTTATGTATTTTAATTCTATTATTGCATTGTAGGGTACTTCTTCGTATCTTTTAAACATTGCTAAATCTATGTATCCACTTTCTACTGGATACTCGCTTTTAACGTATGCCCAGGGGGTTAAGATTAAATAACTAAACAGTAGCATCTTTATATGTTTTTCACTAAAGCTTTGAAAGTCTCTGTCTGATAGTTTTTTCAATACATTTTCTATTTCATTTGCAAATGGGTTTATGTTTCCATCTATTACTATCCTTTTTACTGCAAGTTCTAACTTTTCTGTATTTATATAACTCTTTGCTCTATCTTCTATTGATTCTACAAAGTACTCTGAATATAACTTTTTCATTGAATAGTTTGGTATCTTTAAGTATGTATAAAAGTTTTCTTTTTCAAAGGTTAAAAATCCTAAATAAAAGAGTAAGGTTTTTATATCTTTTATATCGAGTTTTCTTTCCATGTTAAAGGCTTGTGTTAATACTTCTATTTCTGTTTTTGAGTTTAATAGTATTTCATTCAAAAGTTCATTTACAACTTCATGGCTATTTTTTTCTGTATTTATTCCAACGATTTCACCAAGTTTAAATAAATTTTGTATTTTTTTATAGTCACTTGCTATATTCATATCTATTATATCTTCTGGTTTTCTCTTTTCTCTGTTGTATTCAGAGATGAAGTATAAGACCATATCACTGTTATAAACCTTTTTTTTTGCATGTTTATTGAACATGTATCCATTGTAGCTAAACTTCATATCTTGTAAAATATCATCATTTATTTGATATTCTTTCAGAATATCTTTGACTTCACTTTCAGTGAATCCCATCATTTCATTTAATTCTAAAGTTGTTGACATGTTTTTTGAGATGTTGAATCCACTCGTTAAACTATCTAAGGTTATTGGTGCTACTCCTGTTATGAATAGTCTGTCTATAACAGATCGTGTTCCTTCTTTTATTACTTCATAAAACTTTCTAACAAAACCTGTTTTACTGACGATATTTTTAAATTCATCGAGTTTAAAACTCAAAAGTTCATTTGCAAAGTGGTCGTATTCATCTATTAATAAGTATATTTTTGTTTTTAAGTTTAGTTTGTTATATTTGTTTATAAACTCTCTAAAAAGTTCTGAAGGTTCATTTTTACTTTTGTCTAATGTAATATTTAAGTTGTACTTATATATAAAAGTATCTAATTTTTCATAAATTTCATCTTTAAATCCATACTTCAACTCTTCTTTACTGTCTGTATTCAATCCAGAAAAATTAAACTCTAAAATATGATAACTATTTTTTTTAGGTGTTGGATGTTTTTGTATGTATAAGTCTTTAAAGATAGTATCAAACTCATCTGAGTACTTAACATCGTAGTACTTACTCATAGTGTCGAGCCACAAACTTTTACCAAACTTTCTTGGCCTTAAAAATAATATATATGATTCTGGCATATCTTCAATTATTTCTATATACTTAGTTTTATCTACATAGTAAAAATTTTCAGTTCGTATTTTTTTAAAATTTTGAAGTCCATATGGTACTTTTTTCATTTTGATCACCTCTGTTTTATTATAACACAATTGAGTAATTGAATAATAATAAACAAGTTTATAATAGATATAAGTAAAAAAAATAACAGACAACGTCTGTTATTTTTTCATTTCTATTGATGAAAATTCAAATGGAAAGTTTATAGTCTTTCCTGTTTTTGATGATTTATAAATTGCTAATACAGCTTCAACTGCTTTTTTCCCATCTTCTCCACTAACATATGGTTTTCTATTTTCATTGATTGCTTCAATGAAATCTTTGTAAAGTGGAATGTGTCCTGCACCATATACAGTATCTGGATCTGGCAATGATTGATAAGGATGTCCATCTTCATTTTCAAACTTCCAAGTTTCTATTTTGTTTACTGCAAGACCACCTATAACAACGCTTCCTTTTTCACCAAATACCGATAAAGTTTCATTTAAGTTTTTTGGATAAACATTTGCTGTTCCTTCTATTATTCCAACTCCACCATTTTTAAATTTTACTATTGCACTTCCAAAATCTTCTGCTTCATTGTAATCATGATTGAAGTTTTCTATTCTTCCTGTTATGGATTCTATTTCTCCACCAAAGGTCCATATTAGTAAATCTATTCCATGAGTACATTGATTCATGAGAGTTCCTCCATCCATCTCCCATGTTCCTCTCCATTTTGCTTGTTCATAATAATCTTTATTTCTATTCCATCTAATAGATATTTGACCATGAAATAACTCACCAAAATCACCATTTTCAATTTTCTTTCTAAGTTCTTGTACGGGAGGATTGAATCTATTTTGAAAACATACTCCCAGTTTTAAATTTTTTTCTTTTGAAAGTTTTATCATTTCATCCATGTGTTTTGTAGATAGTGCCATAGGCTTTTCTGTTAAAACGTGTTTTTCATTGTTCATAGCTTTCATTGCTATTTCATAGTGTTTTCCGCTTTCTGTTGTTATTGATACTCCATCTATATCTTTTCTTTTTAATATTTCATTGTAATCTGTATAAATTTCTGGTTTTTTTAGTCCAGCATCTTTTATTATATTTGCAAGGGTTTCTGCTCTTTCTTCTATTATATCTGCAACAGCTACTAACTCTATATTTTCTTTATTGTTTATTATTGCTTCTGTATGTTTTTTAGTTGCTATTCTTCCACAACCTATTATTGCCCATCTTAGCATGTTTTTCCCCCTATAATATAACTATCTTTTCTCTATTTTCTTTTACATTTTTCATTATATTTTTTGTATCAAAGATTATTTTAGCATTTTTTGCAACAAAGTCGTAGTCTATATTTGTGTGACCTGTAGTTACAACTACTGCATCAGCATTTTTTAATAATTCTTCTGTTAATTCAACTGTTTTTACAGTATCTCCATTCCATTTAAATTCAGCTACCCAAGGGTCAACTACTGTAACATCTGCTCTTTTCTTTTCAAGATGTTCTAAAACCTTTAATGCTGGAGATTCTCTCATATCATCTATATCATTTTTATATGCTATACCAAGCATTACTATCTTTGCGCCATTCATACACTTTTTATTTTCATTCAACAAGTCCATTACTCTTTCTACAACGTATTCTGGCATATAATCATTTATTTCTCCAGACATCTCAATTATTCTTGTATGATAATCGTATTCTCTTGCTTTATAAGTCAAATAAAATGGATCTATTGGTATACAGTGACCGCCAACTCCTGGACCTGGATAGAATGGCATGAATCCAAATGGTTTTGTTGCAGCTGCATCTATTACTTCCCACAAGTTTATTCCCATTTTTTTTGCAACTATTGCCATTTCATTTATAAAGGCTATATTTACTATTCTAAAAGAATTTTCAAGTATCTTTGCCATTTCAGCTTCTTTTGGTGAAGAAACACAGAATACTTCTGCATCTAATATACTTTCATATAAAGCTTTTGCAACTTTTGTTGAAGCTTCTGATACACCTCCTACTACTTTAGGAGTATTTTTAGTTTTAAATCTTATATTTCCTGGATCCACTCTTTCTGGACTGAATGCAAGATAAAAATCTTCTCCTGCTTTTAATCCACTTTCTTCAAGTATTGGTTGCATAACTTCTTCAGTTGTTCCAGGATAAGTTGTACTTTCTAAAACAACGAGCATTTCTTTGTGAATTCTCTTTGCAACTTCTCTTGTTGATGCTTCAACATAAGTTAAATCTGGTTGTTTAAATTTATCGAGTGGTGTTGGCACACATATCATAACAGCATCACAACTTTCAAGTTCATCAAAATTTGTGCTTGCTTTTATTTTTCCATTTTTTACTAAATCTTTTAATTCACTGTCTACAACATCACCTATATAATTAATACCTTCATTTACCATCTTAACTTTACTTTCTTGAACATCAAATCCAATTACATTGTATCCAGCCTTTGCTTTTTCTACTGCAAGAGGTAGTCCAACATATCCAAGACCTATTACTCCAAGTTTTGCTGTTTTATCATTTATTTTATCTATTAATGCCACTTTTATTCCCCCTTAAAATAATTTTTTATTGTTTTTACAACATGTTCTTGCTCTTTTTCTGTTAATTCTGGAAATATTGGAAGAGCTATTGTTGTTTTACACGCTTTTTCTGTAATAGGAAAATCTCCTTCTTTATATCCGAGATCTTCAAAACATTTTTGAAGATGAAGTCCTTTTGGATAATATATTGAAGTTCCAATTTCGTTTTCTTTTAAATGTTTAAATAGTTCATCTCTATTTCCACTCTTTAAAGTTATAACATATTGATGATAAACGTGCGTTCTATCTTTAAATACTTCTGGATACTCTATGTATTCATTTAGTCCATTTTCTGTAAATAGCTTTTTGTATATTTTTGCTACATTTATTCTTTTTTCTATGTATTCATCTAACTGTTTTAATTTTATGTCAAGTATAGCTGCTTGTACTTCATCAAGTCTTGAATTAAATCCAACTTCATCATGATAGTACTTTTTTGATGCTCCGTGAACTCTCAAATACTTTGCTTTTTGAGAGAGTTCGTCATTGTTTGATACAATCATTCCACCATCACCATATCCACCAAGATTTTTTGTTGGAAAAAATGATATAGTTCCAAACTCACTTGCAGTTCCTGCATATATCTTTTTGTCTCCATCGTACCAAACAGCTCCTATTGCTTGTGCAGTATCTTCTATTACTTTTAAATTATACTTTTCTTTGAGTTCTAATAACTTCTTCATATCAACTGTTTTTCCAAATAAATGAACAGGTATTATTGCCTTTATTTTTTCTTTTTGTGGATGTGTTTTTAAAATTCTTTCTACTTCATTTAAATCTATGTTATAATATTTTTCTTCTATATCCACAAAGATTGGAGTTAATCCATTTCTAACTATACAACTTGCAGTTGCAAAAAATGTGTAAGGTGTTGTTATTACATAATCACCAGGATTTAAATTTAAAGCTTTTACAGCAATAACAAGTGCATCTGAACCATTTGCAACACCAATTGCATTTTTAACATTCATATATTTTTCTATATTTTCTTCTAAATTTTTTACATGTTTTCCAAGAACAACCTTTCCGCTTTTAAAAATCTCATCAATTGTATTTAAAACTTCAGTTCTTATTTTTTCATACTGCCTTGTCATATCAAAAAGTGGTACTTTCATATTTAAGCCTCCTTCAATGAAACCTTTCCTTCATTGTCTATTTTAAAAATTTGTATATTTTTTAATCCAAAGTTTTTTGCTTTTTTCAATATTTCTTCATAATGTCTAAATGAAGCTATTATAATTGCATCATAATTTTTATTTTTCATTGATTCTGGAGAAAAAATTTTTATATTGTAAAGTTTTTCTCCTATTTTTAATGGTGATTCATCTATAAAGCCTTTTATTTCTATGTTTTCACTATTTAAAACTTTTAAAAGTATTCCTCCAACAACACCTGCACCGTATAAATATATGTTCTTTAAAGATTTATTTTTTATTTGATATAAAACACCATCAAAAGATATTTTTGTTTCTGCATACATCTTCGATACTTCGCTGGTATAAGAAACTATTAAAAACTGTAATCTCTTTATTCCATCTTCAGTCAATTTATACTGCATACTTCTTCTCGTTTTTCCAACTTTGTTTATGTACTTTTTTTCTTCAAACTCTTTTAAGTATCTATTTACCATTGACGGCGCTATTCCAGCATTTTTTGCAAGTATTTCTTGAGATACATTAGAATCCTTTGATATTATTTGTAAAAGAACCATTTCTCTAAAGTTTGGTGATGGATTAAAAAAAGAATATTCTTCAAATTTAAACATATTACACCTCGATTATTCATTCACTAAGTGAATGATATCATTTTTTTAATTTTTTGTCAACTATTACTATTTTTTAATAATTTTTAGTATAAAAAAATATGCAAATTGATTTATCAAATTTGCATATTTTTGTCGTATAAGATAAAAATTAAAAAATTATATTACTTGTTTGAAGTTTTTAAAACCATATCCAATTACCGTAGAAATTGGTTGTACAGTTATGAAAGCATCTGGATCAATCGATTGAATTTTATGTATCATTTCATTTTTTTCTCTTCTACTTAAAGCTACATATATAAATTGTTTTTTTTGTCCAGAATAAGCTCCTTCAGCGTTTATAAGTGATGCACCTCTATCTAAATCTTTTAAGATATATTCTAATATTTCTTTTTTCTTTTCAGATATTATCATCATTGTAACATCTGTTGTTATTCCTCTAATAATGAAATCAACTGTTAAGCCATTTATAATAACTGATACAATAGAATACATTCCAACTGTTGGATCATATGCAATTCCTGCAAGAAGACCTATAATTAAATCAGACATTAAAAGACCTATACCAAGTGAAAGTCCAAAATATTTATTAAATATTTTAGCAATTATGTCAGTTCCACCTGTTGATGCATTTTGTGAAAAAGTAATTGCCATACCTGCAGCAGATATAACAACTCCAAAAAATACAGCTAAAAACATATCATTTCCAGTGTATTTTGGTATAGGGAGTATTCTATCAAACATATCAACAAAAAAGTTAAGAATAAAAGTACAATATATACTTTTTGCTCCAAACTCTTTTCCTATAAAAATAAATGAAAGGATAAATAGAATAATATTGACACCATACATCAATATACCAACTGGAACATGAATTACACTGTTTAAAACAATTGCAAGACCATTTGCTCCACCACAAGCTATATCATGTGGCATTAAGAATACAGCAAGTCCAAATGCAGTTAATAAAGCTCCAATAGTTGCAAAAAAATACTCTTTAAAAATAATTTTTTTCATAATATACCTCCATATAAAAATTTTTCTCAATTCAAACCAAGAAATTGAGATAAAAATTGAATTAAGACAGGTCTCCCGACTTCTGTATCATTCTACTAACTACACCTTCCCGATTTCTCAGTGGTATTTTGTAGTGTTCGTTCTCAGTTACGGTGGCTGGACCGTTTTGGATTTTCACCAAATTCCTAAATGCCTTAATTCTAAATTTATTATTTATTTGTAATATATACATGTAATAAAATGAGATGAATTATTTTAAAATTTATATAATTTTTAATTTGCTAAGATTATATTACGTGTAAACCTTCTAATTTAAATTAAACGATATAGTTTAATAAGAGTTTAGCAGTATTATCTAAAGATTTTATATGAGTTCTTTCATAATGATGTGTAGCATCTACACCAGGCCCAAGGAGTGCATAATTTACATCAACACCTTGATGAACTAGTTTGCTTGCATCAGAACCATATCTATTATACATGTCTACTTTATATTGTATATTGTTTTTTTCACATATTTTTTGTAATTTTTTTCTAAATGAAAAGTCATAAGGTCCCGATGTATCTCTTGCTGAAATACAAACAGAAAATTCATCAGAGTTTTGACCGAGTCCAACCGTTCCTATGTCTATTGCAATAAATTCATCAGTTTTTTCTGGAATAGCAGATATTCCATGACCAACTTCTTCATAATTACTTATAAAAAAGTGAGTTGTATATTTTGGTTCTATATTATTATCCTTAATATACTTACAAATGCCCATAATTATTGCAACGGCGGCTTTATCATCTAAATATCTTGATTTTATATAACCATTTTTTGTAATAGTAGTTCTTGTTTCGCAGTAAACAAAGTCTCCAACATTAATTCCTAATTTTAAAACGTCATCTTTATTTTTTACGTCTTCATCTAATCTTATTTCCATATTTTCATCAGATCTAATTGTTTCACGAGGAATCATTCCATGTATATGTACAGATTGTTTATCAAATAAAATTGTTCCTGTATATTCTTCTCCATTTAATGTTTTTACTATAACATTTTCTCCTTCAACAGAAGTCCAAGAAAAACCTCCTATTTGCGCCATTTTTAATCTTCCGTTATTTTTTATTTCTTTAACCATGGCTCCAAGTGTATCTATATGAGCTGATATAGTTTTATGATGTTCATCATCTTTTCCTTTTATTGTTGCTATAATAGCCCCTTTTTTAGTTCTTTTATGAGATATTTTAAGTTTATCAAACTCTTCTTCTACATTTTTTATGCCTTTTTCTGTATCTCCAGATGGACTATGTACTTTCATTATTTCTTTTAAATAGTTTAAGGTATATTCCATATCAATTTTCACTATTTTTTCCTCCAAACATAAGTTTAAATGAACTTCCTTCATTTATTTTTGAGTTTGCTACAATTTTGATATTTAATTTTTCACATAATTTTTTTGCTATTGAAAGACCTAATCCGTGCCCAAAATCTTTTCTTGAAGTATCAGCTTGATAAAATCTTTCAAATATATGTTCAACTTTATCTTCTGGTATACCAATACCAAAATCTTTAATAATTATTGAATTTTTATCATAAATTATTTCTATTTCTTTTTCCGAATATTTTACTGCATTTTCTATTAATGTTTTAAGTATTATAATTAAGTATTCAAAGGATGTTTCTACATTAAAGGATGTTCCTTTTTCTATAAATTTTCTTTCTTGAGTGTTATATAGTTTTAAAACTTCTTTAATTGCATCTGAAATATTAAAAATAGATATTTCAGGATTAAAGTCTGGTTTAGATAAAATTAGAAGTTTTTCTATCATAGATTTTAAATAATTGGTTGATGTTTCAATTTTTTCTATTGATTCTTCTAATAATTTTTCATCATTTTTTCCCCAACGCTTTAACATTTTAATATAACCATTTAATGTTGTCAAAGGTGTTCTTAGTTCATGGGAAACATCTGAAACAAATTGTTTTTGAATTTCATATCCTTGTTCGATTCTGTCTAACATAGAGTTTAATCGATTTGCTAATACTTGAAATTCAATAGTTTTTTGTTCTGGAACTCTTTCTAAATTTTCTATATTAATTTTAGAGAGTTTTTTTGAAATTTTTATAGTTGGACTCAAAGATTTTTTTGCTAATAAATATGAAATTATTATTGAAAATATTAATCCAAATATTAATATTATAATTGATATATAATTAAAAGCTCCCATAACTGCAGTGAATTCAAGTGAAGGTCCTCCAACTATCATCTTTGAGTTGTCAAATAGTCGTAAACCTACAAATATGTAGTATATTCCATTTTTTTTAATTGCTACTGGTGTTCCAGGTATTCTAAAGTTTTCATCTATTATTTTGTAAGGATCATTAATTAATTTGTTATCCAATATTACTATTTTATTTTCCATAAAACTTCGTTTTATTATATCTGTATTTTCTAAAAATTTTGAAAATATATCAGTTTCATCATTTTTTAGTATTTTATTTGGATTTATTTGATTAATTAAAGCTTTTGAGTATCCATGCAATGCTGTTGTTGATACTAGAATTTTCATAGAAAAAGTTATTATGGTTATTATAATAAAAACCATAATAGTAAAAAATATTGCTTGATTTAAAACAGCACTAGATTTAATCTTCTCTGATAACGTATCCAACACCTCTCACAGTTTTTATTTTTTTTCCATAATCTCCAAGTTTTTTTCTAAGATAATTAACATAAACCTCAACTATATTTAGGTTTTCATCTTCATATCCCCAAACTTCTTCTAAAATTTTTTCTTTTGAAACAACGATATTTTTATTCAATAATAATGTTTTTAAAATATTGAATTCAGTTAAACTTAAATGAAGTTCTTTGCCTTTTATAAAAACTTGCATTCTTTCTGGAAATAATTCTATATCTCCAGCTTTTATACTATTTTTTGTTTTTCCAAGGCGTCTTAATAAAGATTCTATTCTTGCAAAAACTTCTTCAACTTCAAAAGGTTTTACTATATAATCATCTGCATTTTTTAAACCATTTACCTTATCTTCTAACTCGCCTTTTGCAGTTAACATTATTATTCCAACATCTTTATCATAATTTCTTATTATTTCTGCAATTTCGAAGCCATTCCTTATTGGAAGCATTACGTCTAATAATATCACGTCAGGCTTAAAATTTCCATAAAACTCAACAGCTTCTTCACCATCTTTTGCAATTAATGTTTTATAACCTTCATGTTGTAACTCTAATTCAAGTAACCTTGCAATAGACGCATCATCTTCTACTATTAAAATATTATACATATATTACTCCTTTCAAAAAAAGACGGCAGAAGCCGTCTTAGAATTCAAAACTCACATAACCATTGATGTCATAATTAAGATTTTTATTTATTTTGAAGTTTAAATACATTAAAGTTTTATCAAAACTGAGTTTGTTTTTTACTAAAAATTCAGGAAGTATATTAAATTTATTAAAATCATAATTTAAATCAAAACCAATTCCAAAATTAATATATTTTATTATAGAAACATCTTTCATAAATCCCCAATAAAGTCCAAGATTATATCCAAGATTTGAAAGTTCTGGAGAAAGTTCATTATTTTTTATAGTTAATGAAGTTCCCAAAGATACCTTTCCAAGCATAAAAAATGGATCAAATTTTTGTTCTTCTATAAATGAAATTTTTGTATTTAATTTTGAATTTTCATCTAATGAAGCTTCCATTTCACCATTTATTCCCGAAACAATATCACTTTTAAATAAAATTTTAAAATCTTTATTGAAATCATAACTAAATTGTACATATTTGTCACTTATGCTTAAGCCTGCAGTATATAATAATTTATTTGTATATTCAATTCCTGTATTTACTTTGGCATAAGTTCCAACTGGTTTAGTTAAAGATGTTTGAATTTCAGGTAATAAATTATAAACAATTAAATAAAAGGCTCCATTTATATTGTATGCTGCATATATAGTATCTCCAACTTTTTGAGTTGAAGAAAATGAATTTAAGACAGTTGAATCTTGAGTTGTTATAGATGTTTTTAAAGAATATAAATTATTTTCTATAGCAATTTGACCATTTAACTTACTAAAATCTATACCAATTGAAAACTTTGCATAGTTTGTAGTTTCTATAAAACCAGTTTGCTCTATTCTTGTTAGACGAGTAAAGTTTTTTTGCAAGAAATTCAATGAGTTTTCAAACTTTACAGGAAAATCATAGTAGTTTAATTGTTGTATAGCTTGATAGGCACTTTGAGTTAATGAGTAAATATTGTACAAAAAGATATATTCATTACCGAGTTTATCAAATTTTTCTATTGTATCAGTAATTTTTTTTGCTATTTTATCATTACCATATACAACTATAAAGTCTGCTCCATCTATATACTTTACACGTTCTCCATATTGAGATAAAACATTTTTTATATTTTCGGTTGTTATGTACTTTAATTTAATTATATTAGGTTGATTTAAGTACATCGAAATATTATTTTGAGCCTCTAATGTTCCTACAACATAAATACCTTCAGATATTTTTTTGTAGTCATAAGTCGTTCCATAAAGAATTAATTCTAAAGCACTATCAACACTTAAACCTCTTACTGAAAGCGTAACTCTTCCCTTAACTTCAGGGCCAATTATTATAATAGAATTACTACCATCTGCTATGCTTTGTATTGCATCTTTTAAAGGAGTTTCATAGAAATTTATATCTATTATTTTAGATGAAGAAAATATATACATTGGAATTAATATTAAAATAAAAAAGATTATAAATTGTTTTTTTAATTTTATTATCATTGTATTTCACCACCAGATGCATAGCATTTAACTAAGAAGATTATTTGTTGATCTGTTTTTTTATCTATACTTGTTTTAAATAAAGAACCAATACCTGGAATATCAGATAAAAATGGTATTCCAATACTTTTTTGAACTACTGTTGAATAATTAAAAGCTGCTATTGTACCTTCTTCTTCAAGATCCAAAACAAAAGTTGATTGTATCTTATTTTCAAGATAAGAATCATTTTCAACACTTCTTTTATCTTTTAATAATACAGTTGCATTTAATCTTACTTTTTTTCCAGACATTAAATATGGAGAAAGACTTAATTCAAAACCAGAATACTCTCCAACTACCTTTTGATCATTTGTTGACTGTACTAATTTTCCAGATAATGTACTGTTTTCACCAGATATAACATTTATTTTAGAGTTTGAAACAACTTCTCCATGCCCTTCTGAAATTGCTTTGTCTATGATTAATCCATAGTCTACTCCATTTAAATTTGCAAGAAAATCAAGAGATTTATCTGAAAGTTGTGTATGAGGGCTATTATTATAACCATTTCCTCTATCATAAGGTTGAGTTATTTCAAGTTTTGATATATTCCATTTTTTGAATTCTTCTGTATCTATTTGAACAACTTTAACCTCTATTGAAAGTTCTGCTCTTCCCATATCTATTTTTCTTATAGTATTTGCAATAGTTCCAGCAATTTTAGGTGGAGCATTTATAACTACAAAATTCCTATCTTGTTCACTGTATGACACAAAATTTTGAAAATATCTTGGTAAAAGTTGCATTAAACTTTTTGGAGTTAAATATCTTGTTTTCATTACATAAGTATCATTTAAATGGATGGAAGTTCCGCTTGAAGGATCGGGAACTCCAACCAATATATAATCATCAATTCTTTTCCAAGCATAACCAAAAGGCATTAAAATCATATCCAATAAAGTTTCTAATGGTTTATCAACAGCATCTAAAGTTACAAATCCAGCGATTTTAGGATCCATTATTATTGTAGTTCCCGTATCATAAGCAAGATTACTTATTGCTGTTCTTAAATCTTCTTGAAATAAAGAAACACTATATAAATTTGCATTTGCAAAATTAAAGGTAGAAAATATAATTAAAATTAAAAGTATTAAAAGCCTTTTTATTAAAATTTTTTTCAATGAGTTCACCCCATTATTTTATTTTTATTTCAGATGTTTTTTCAGAATATAATTGATTTCCATTTGTATCAAATCCATCTAAATATTTGTATTTTATAATTATTTTATCTGCATCACCTATTTTATTTATATCTTGTTTTAATGTATAAGAACAATTAGGATATACAATTAAGTTTTTTAAGTTTATGTCATCACCTATTTTTTCTCCAGTTTTTGAATTCATTACAAATATTGAGGCATCAAATTTAACTCTTGAATTTCCTTTATTTTCTACATTTATAAGTAAAGTAGACGCTTCAAATGTGGCATTTGAATTAAATTTATATGTGTTATCTCCAAAGTCAATTATAATTGGTACAGTTAAGTTTTTAGTTAATGTTTTATCTTTTAATTCACCTTTTGCAGATAATTCAAGACTTCCATAGTACTCACCTTTTAAATTTTCTAAATTTGCTCTTCTATAATCAGCCATAATTCTTAAAGAATTACCTCTTTCTGTGTAAGGTCTTGCTCTTATATCTCTTAAAGGTCTTATTTGAACAAATTTTGGATTTATTAATCTATTAAAGTTATTATCAGATCCTTTTGGATTGAAAGTAGCATTTATTCTTGGAGTAACTATAGCTTCTACATAATCATTATTTAAAATATTTAATGTGAGATTTTTAGGATTTACTTGTAAACCTCTAGATGAATTTCTTTTTTCTATTTTTGTGTAAAGTTCTTTTAAATCAGTACTTAAAAATAGAGATTTTCTATTTTTTTCAATTTCAGCTGGAACTGTAAAGGTACTTTCATAAGTTGTTTTTCCAAAATAATATTTATGATAACCATAACTTAAAGCCATTTGTATTTTATAATCACCAGGTGGTAATAATTTATTTATTTTATAGTTTAAAGATTTGCCCTTTTTAGGAGATACAAAGGTACCATTTTCTTCTGGAATATCTATTGATGCCAATATTTTTCTTAATTGATCTGATTTAACATCGATTCTTCCCCAAACAGAAGAAACCCAATCACTAGGGTTCTTTACATCTAAGTCTAAATTTATACCAAGTAATTCTCCATTTTCTTTTATTAAGGTTGGTGTTGCAGAAGATACAGTTATCTTTTCTTTGCTTCCTTGTCCACTAACTAATATTTGTACTACAGTTAAAAAATTCATTTTGTATGCAACTTGACCAGAAGTAACAGGAGCATTTGAAGAAAAGTTAAATGCAGCAAAGTAGCTTCCTGCAGTTCCAAAAGGAACTTTAACTTTAAATTTTTGTGTTGTTTTTTCATTTGGTAAAAGCGTTATATTTGGATTATATTCTATCCAGTTTGCAGCAGATCTTGAATAATTTTGATCTAATACCCATCCATCTTTTTTTTCATTTATAAAAACACCAGTAATATTTAAATTTATATCTTCTTTTACTTTAGTTGTATTTGACATAACATATTGTACTTCAACTTCTTCTCCGGGTTTTGCTTCAATATTTTGAACAAGTGGTTGAACCATGAAACTAAATGATAATATAGAGCTAAAAATTACTAAAAAAACTAATAATTTTTTCATTAAAAAACCCCCTTAAATTTATTTTGTCTTTTATATTTTATCATATTTTTATTATAGTAAAACAAAAGGGGCTTAAAAAGCCCCATGTTTTTATGAAGATCATGGTAATCTATTATTTGGTTGAAAATCAACAACATAAAATATTACGTAATTATCATTTCCTGTTGCTTTTAATTTGCTATCAATATTGAAATCTGCTCTTATATCATAAACATTTGTTGACAAAGCATCATCTTGAGAAAGAGTAAAAGCAATTTCTTTTGGATTTGTTTCTGTTAAAGGATTATCTTTATCATTATTATGTATTAATCTTAAAGCTGAAATAGCTGAATAAATATCTGATGTTGTTTCAGATGGATCTATTTTTACTTTCATTAATACTTCACCATTTGATTGTATTGAAAATGTTCCTAAACCTTCACCTAAATGATCTCCGCCATCCCAGTTTCCTGCACTAGTAAAGGTTAAAGACTGTGTAGGTTTAAAGGTTGCACTATACCATTGATCAACAAAAACTTTAACTTTAGCAGCAAGTGTTGTTGCATCATTTGAAAACTCTGCATAGTTGTTAACTAATGTTGGAGTATTATCAGCCCATAAAACTGTAATTCCAATTAATACCATTAAAAATACAAGTACTTTTTTCATAAAAATCACCTCACCTTTTAATGTCTCATTTATTAAATAATAATTTTTTTATGTAAAAAAAAAAACACAAATGTAAATTATTCAATTCAATTATATTAAGATAACTTTAATATTAAAAGGTAATTTACATAGTTATAAGTTTGAAATTTCAATTACAAGCACTCCATACTTTTTTTCTTGTTTTATTGAATATATCTCATATATCATACTTAAAAATTTTTCTAAAGAAATATCTTTATATCCATAAATATCTTTTGGAAGAGTTTTAAACATTTCTTTAAAAGTATTAAATTTTTTCAAATTAAATACCTTGACTTTTAAAGTTTCATTTAATTTGGGTAATTTTGAAAAAATAATAATGTCACCTTCTTTTATTTTTTGTCTTTTTTCATCAAATAGTCTAATTTCAACTTTTTTTTCTTTGTTTTTTATTTTTTCAAACATTTCTTCTATTAATTTCATTTGGTGTACCATGCTGTCCTCCAATATTTTTAGATATCAATTGATTATACCATATGAAAAGTGCTATAATAAAAAGAAAGTTTTCTTTTTATTTTAAAAAAAGAAAAAAATATACAGGAGGTGATTTATGAAGATTGGTCTTTTACATTATAGAGTTGGGGAAACAGATGGAGTTTCACTTGAAATGAATAAATGGAAAAATGTTCTTGAAAGCATGGGAAATGAAGTTTTTTTAATTGGTGGAGAAATGGGAAATGCAAGTGGAATACAAATTCCTCTATTAGCATATAGTGAAGAAAGTAATGAAATAATAAAAAAGAAAAGCTATATAAGTTTGGATGATTGGAGTGAAGATAAACTTGAAAAAGAAATAAATAAACTTTCTAATGAAATAAAAAAACAATTAAAACTATTAAAGGATTTTGATTTAATAGTTGTAAATAATATTTGGTCTTTAGGTCATAATCTTTCTGCAGCAAAAGCTTTATGGGAATTTTGTCATGAAAATAAAATAAAAGTTTATGCACATCATCATGATTTTTATTGGGAAAGAGATTATTATAAAAATCCAACGTCTGAATATGTTAAAGAACTTTTGAATGAGTTTTTTCCACCATTAAAAATAAAACATATAGTGATTAATTCAATTGCTCAAAAAAATTTATACAATAAGAAAAAAGTTAATTCTTATATTGTACCAAATGTATTTGACTTTGATAAAAAACTTTGGAAGGTTGATTTATACAATAAAAATATTTATTCAAAATTAGGAATAAAAGAAAATGATATTGTATTTTTACAAGCTACAAGAGTAGTTAAAAGAAAAGGTATAGAACTTGCGATTGATACATTGAGTTTGGTGCAAAAAAAAGCTAAACAAGGAACTTTATACAATGGAAAAAAATTTGATAAAGATTCAAAAATTTATCTTTTATTACCGGGTTTACAAGAAGAATTTGAATATACAAATTTATTAAAAGCGCAAGCTGAACAAAAAAATGTTAATTTGTTGTTTGCAAATGACATATGTGAAGATATTAGAAAAGATAAAAAGTATTCTTTGTGGGATTTTTATGCAATTTCAGATTTTGTAACTTATCCAAGTATACTAGAGGGTTTTGGAAATCAATTTTTAGAAGCATTATTTGCTATGAAACCAATATTAATGTATGAATATCCAGTATTTAAAGAAGATATAGCCAAAAATGGTTTTAAGTATGTTAGTCTTGGAGATAATGCAAGAAAAAATAAAAAGGATCTTTATGAAGTTAATGAAAATACTTTAATTAAGGCGTCAAATGAAATTATTTCAATATTGTATGATAAAAACAAGTATAATGATATAGTTCAAAATAATTTTAATTTGGGAAAAAAATATTATTCATACCAAACATTAGAAAAATTATTATTAAAAATAATATATTAATATTTTTGATATTTTATTAATTAATTATTCTTAATTGTTATTAATTTGATATAAATATATTAAAACAGATTTTGAAAAAAATTTTTTATATTCTATAATTTTGAAGAAAACTTTCTGTTTTTTTAAAAAAAAGAAAAAAATAATCTCAACATAGGAGGGGGAAGTATGAAAAAGTTAATTGTTTTAATTATTGTTCTTTCGATTTCATTGTTTGTATTTTCAAAAACTATAACATTTTGGACTACAGAAACAGAATCTGATAGACAACAAAGGATAAATGCTCTTGCAACAATATTTGAAGCTCAAACAGGTATAGAGGTTAAAGTTGTTCCAATACAAGAAAATGATCTCTTGAAACAAATTCCTGTAGCAAAAAATTCAGGAACATTACCAGATTTATTAGAAGGTGGAATTGAACCTTTATTACTTTTAGCAAGTAGTGGCTATATGAATGAAGATTTAACATCAAAAATAATAAAAGACTTTGGAGATGTTTATCCAGGTGCTTCTAGATTATTGAGTAATGGTAAAAGTAATTTTGGAATACCATTTCATGCTTGGGTACAAGGTATATGGTATAGAAAAGATTGGTTTGATGGTAAAGATTTAGGATATCCTTTAAGTTGGCATAATATTTTAACAGCTGCAAAATCTTTAAATAATCCAGCAAAAGGTGTTTATGGATTAATTTTACCAAAAAAAGCTGATTCTTATGCAGAACAAGTTTTTACAGAAATAGCTTTGGCAAATGGTGCAAGACCTATTGATGAAAATGGAAATATAACCTTTACTTCTAAAGCAATGATAGAAGCATTTAGATTCTATAAAGAATTAAATAAATATGCAAAACCTGGTTATACAACAGTTTTAGATGCATTGAAAGGTTATCTTGCTGGAGAAGCTTCTATGATTTTTTATTCAACATACATAATGGATGATATAGCAGTTGAAGATGTACAAAAGAGTAGAATTAACTCATTTGATCCAAAACTTGTTTTAAATACTGGTTTTGCAAATAAAATGATTAATATAAGACCAACATCTTATGGTCAAATGGTTGGATTAGGAATATTAAAAACTTCAAATAATACAGAAGAAGTAGAAAAATTTGTAAAATTTTTAATGACACCAAAGAACTATGTTTATTGGTTACATATGGCACCAGGTGGAATGAATCCAACAAGAAAGAGTGTTGCTGAAAGTTCTGAATTTTTAGATAATCCAATTTTATCAAGGTATGGAAAAGAAAAAATTTCTGAAATTGTTGGTGCTTTAGACAGTGTTGAAAGATTTGAATTTGTTAACGGAAAAGTTATTTCTGATATGAGTAAACTTTCTGCTAACTTTGTAATTGGAAAAGCTATAAATTATATGTTTGCAAATAATTGGACTCCACAACAAACTGCAGAATGGGCACAAAAGGAAGCAAAAAGAGTTTTGGGTAAGTAATAATGATGGGGGAAACCCCATCTTTTAATTAATTTATATATTCTCAAGATAATTTGAGGAGGAATTTTATGGTTAAATATACAAGTTTAAAAAGGAAAGAAGAAACTTTTGGGTGGAAGTTAATTTCTCCAACATTAATTTTAATAGGATTTTTAATTTTATATCCAGTACTATATAATATATACTTAAGTTTTTTTAAAGTATCATTAAATTTTGGAGAAAAAAACACATTTGTTGGAATACAAAATTATTTAAATGTTTTATCTGATTTATCCTTTTGGAAATCATTTGGAACAACAGTAGCTTTTACTTTGATAACAGTTATGGGAAGCATATTGCTTGGTCTTGGGGTAGCACTTTTAATGAATAAAAAATTTCCTGGTAGAAGTATTGTACGTGGATTATTACTCTTTCCATATGTAACACCATTAATTGCAATTGTGTTTTCTTGGAAGTATGTATTCTTACCAATTGATGGTCCACTAGTACAATTTTTATCTATTTTTGGATTTAATTCAGGAACAGATATGATAAACGATCCAAACAATGCATTTATTGTTGTATCTATTTTTAATATTTGGAGAAATTTTCCATTTGTATATTTAATGATTCTTTCAAGATTACAATCCATATCAGATGATTATTATGAAGCAGCTGAATTAGATGGAGCTTCATCTTGGCAAAAATTTTTAAATATAACTCTTCCAGAGCTTTATTTTGTAATAGGATCTATAGCATTGCTTAGAGGAATATGGAACTTTTATAAATTCGATGAAGTTTATTTAATGTCAAAATTTGCCAATACATTACCAATATATATTTATGAAAAGGCTTTTTCAGGACTTCCACAACAAGGAGTTGCGGCTTCTATTGCAACTATATTATTTGTAGTAATGTTTAGTTTAATAGGTTTTTACGTGAAGAAGGTGTTGAAATGGTAAAGAAAAAATCATTTATAAGAACTTTTTTCTTTTGGTTTTTAATAGTTTTATTGGTTACTTTTGTTATTTATCCATTTTTATGGATGGTATCTGTATCTTTTAGGTACGATACAGATGCTTTTGATAAGGGATTAATACCAAAAAGACCGACATTGAATGCTTATGAAGAATTATTGGGGTTAAAAAAATCAATTCGTGAAGAACTTTCAAATGAAGATAAACAACTTTTAGATTTAGTAAAAAACATGCCAGAAGAACAAAAGAAAAAAGTTTTGGAAAAAATATATTCTAAAAGAAAAAAGAACTCTTTTCCATTTCTTAGGTTTTTTAAAAATAGTTTATTACTTGCAGGAATAAGTGCTTTAATAAGTGTTATAATTTCTATTTTTGGAGCATATGCCTTTAGTAGAATAGAATTTTCTGGAAGAAGCTACATACAAAGAGGTGTTTTATTAGTTTATTTATTTGGTGGAACTATATTGGCAGTTCCTCTTTATCAAATATTTGTAAAGATGGGTATGACTAATTCTGGAATAAAAGGAATGCTTTCTTTATTTGTAATTTATATAGTACAAACATTACCAGTTTCTCTTTATATGCTTGGTAATTATTTTAGAACTATTCCAGAAACAATTGAAGAAGCTGCTATAATAGATGGTTGTTCAAGATTAAAGGTAATATATAAGATAATAATTCCATTATCTCTTCCAGCTATAGTAACTGTATTTATTTATGCTTTTATGATAGGGTGGAATGAATATTTATTTGCATCAATCTTTATTAGACCTTATCCAGAATTTCATACTTTACCAATAGGATTAAATGAAATTTTTAATTCTGAACATGCAATTTGGACAAAAATGATGGCGGCATCAGTTTTAACAGCTGTTCCTGTAATAATATTATTTATGACTATGGAAAAATATCTTGCTGGTGGATTGACAACTGGTGGAGTAAAGGAGTAAGTTTGTTGTATAATAATTACATACTTCATTAAAGAAAAGAGGGATATTTATGGTAATCAACAAACTTAAAGGTATTTATAGTTCACTTACAAAATCAGAAAAAAAAGCTGCTGATTATATAATAGAAAGACCAGATGATACTATACATTATAGTATAACTGAACTTTCAAAATGGTCTGGAGTTAGTGAAACAACTGTGTATAGATTAGTTAGAAAAGCTGGATTTGATGGATATCAGCAATTTAAATTAGAGTTAGTTAGAGAGATGAGCTCAGAATCAACAATAGAAAAGAGTAGTAATGTTTATGAATCTTACTTTAATAAAACAATCTCAACGATAAATACTATTTATAAAAATTTAGATATCGATACAATAAACGAAATAATAGATAGAATATTAATAAGTAATAGATTAATATTTTTTGCTGTTGGAAGATCGGCTCCTATTGCTGAAGATATTGCAATTAAGTTCTCAAGTTTAGGATATTCAGCTGTTGCTTATTCTGATCCTCACATACAGGTTATGGTTAGTGCATCTTTGACCTCAAATGATACAGTTTTTACAATAAGTCATTCTGGATTTATAAGAGATACTTATAAATCAACAGAAATAGCAAATGATGCTGGAGCTTATACTATTGGTATTACATCTGGAGTTAATTCACCATTAAGTAAAATAGTAAAAAAAGCTTTATATACAGTAGCTTCTCCACATGAAAATGAGTTTATTGAAAGTAGGATAGGAGAAGTATTTTTAATGGATATTTTGTACAATGCAATGCTAATGAAAAAAAATCATAATAAACATTTTGAGGAGTTGAGTAAGGTAATAAGACCAAAAAGGTTTTAAGGAGGTGTTTTGTGAACTCCATAGAAAAAAAGTTGGAAATTTTATATCCTAAAAATTCAAAATTTTTGTATGAAAATATAAAAAAATTAATAAAGAAATATGCGTTGAATAATATAAAAAAAGAAAAGTTTAATGAAAAAGACACTATATTAATTACTTATGGAGATTCCATAAAAAAAGAAAATGAAGCTCCACTTAAAACATTATATAAATTTTTAAATGAGTATATAAAAAATAGTATAAATACAGTGCATTTATTACCGTTTTTTCCATATTCTTCTGATGATGGATTTTCTGTTATAGATTATAAAAAAGTTAATCCAGAACTTGGAAATTGGGAAGATATAAAAATTCTTTCAGAAAATTATAAATTAATGTTTGATGCTGTAATAAATCATATATCAGCAAAAAGTTTGTGGTTTGAAGAGTTTTTAAAAGGAAACAAAAAATTTGAAAATTATTTTATAGAAGTTGAAGATTCAAAAGACTTATCTAAAGTTTTTAGACCAAGGGCATTACCTCTTTTAAATGAATATAAAACTTCAAATAGAATTAAAAAAATTTGGACTACATTTAGTAAAGATCAAATAGATTTAAATTATAAAAATGAAAAAGTATTTATTGAAATACTTGAAATTTTAATGTTATACGTAAAAAATGGAGCAAAATTAATAAGATTTGATGCAATTGGTTTTTTATGGAAAGAAATAGGTACTAATTGCATACATCATCCTAATACTCATTTATTTATACAATTATTGAGAGAAATTTTAGAAAAAATAGGAGATTGTAAAATAGTAACTGAAACAAATGTTCCTCACCAAGATAATGTTAGTTACTTTGGAAATGGTTATAATGAAGCACACATGGTTTATAACTTCACATTACCTCCTTTAGTTTTATATAGTTTTTTATCGCAAAATTCTAAATATATAACAAGATGGGCAAAGGAATTAGAATATAAATCCAATGAAACTACATTTTTTAATTTTTTAGCATCGCACGATGGTATAGGATTAATGCCTGTAAAAGGTATATTAAATTCTGAAGAAATAAAAAAGATGGTTTTAAATACATTAGAAAATGAAGGATTAGTTTCTTATAAAAATAATGCTGATGGAACAAAAGAACCATATGAAATGAATATAAATTATTTTGATGCTTTATATGAAAAAGATATTGAATTAGAAGAAAACATAAAAAAATTTTTAGGTGCATATTCAATCGCAATAGCACTTAAAGGAATTCCAGGTATATATATACATAGTTTGCTTGGATCTCGAAATTGGAATGAAGGTGTAAAAATAACAAAAATAAATAGAAGTATAAATAGAGAAAAATTAAATTATGATACATTAAGATTAGAATTAAATGAGGAAAATTCTTTAAGACATAAGGTTTTTTATGGAATGATAAAAATGTTAAAAATAAGAAATAATAATAAAGAATTTTCACCATTAGCTGAACAAGAAATTTTAGAAATTAATGATAAAGTATTTGCAATAAAAAGAGGAAACTTTTTTATTTTACATAACTTTACAAATGAAAGCATTAAATTAAATTTATCTAAGTACTTTAAATTAGGAATAAACCTTATAAATGATGAAAAAACAAAAAATGAATTTAAGATAAAACCATATGAATATATGTGGATAAAAGGTGAACTTTAGTTCACCTTTTTTAAAAAGTATGGAGGTTTTAAAATGAAAAAAGTAACTATAGTTGTTCCAACTTATTGGACACTTCCTTCCAATAAAAAAGATTCTAATACTATCTTTGATCATCCAACTCCTTTAGATTTTGATGGAACTTTAGAAAGAACGCTTGAAAGCTTAAAAAAAATTGAATATTATAACTTTGATATTTTAGTTATAACTGCTTCAACACATAAAGAATTATCATATGAAGTAGAAAAAAAGTACAAAAAATAATTTCTAAGTTTGAAAAAACTTTAAAAATAAAACAATTTTCTTATAGTAATTTAAAAGATTTAAAAGAAAAAATAAGAAAACTCGGTCATATAAAGATTTTAGAAGAAATAAATTTAAATAATTATAATAATATAAGAAATTTACAATTATTAATTCCTTATATAGAAGGTAGTGAAATAGGAATAGATGATGATGAAATAATTCCTAAAAATTATTTAATTCAAGCAACAAAGTATATAGGAAAATATTATAATAATGAACTTGTGTTAGGTATTGCTGGATATTATTTAGATAAACAAGGTAATCACAGATTAAGCTTTGAAGATAAAAATACTAACAATATTTTTGATAATAAAATAAAACTTATGGACAAAACTTATGAATTATTAGATAAAAAATTTGGAAATTTAGTAAAAACACCTATTATTTTTGGTGGAAACATGGTTTTACACAGAAATACTATTGAAAAAGTATCTTTTGATCCTTACAATACAAGAGGTGAAGATATAGATTATTTAATAAATGCAAAAATGGAAGGATTATCCTTTTTTTTAGATAAAAGTTTAAATATAATTCATTTACCTCCCGAATATAATGAAAGCAATAAAATTAATGTTTGTAAATTAAAACAAGATATTTTGAGATTTTTTTATGAAAAAGAAAAGATTGAATATTCAAAAAATATTGAGGAATTAAATTCTATAGATATAGAAAAGCTAAAACCATATCCTGGGGAGTTTTTTGAAGAAAAAAATTTTAAAGATGCAGAAGAAAAATTATTAAATATTTTAGAAAAAAATGAAGTTAAAGAATTTATTAACTATGCAAAGTTAAGAGCAAAAGAATTATCACCAAAATACTTTGAATTTAGAATATTGTGGAAAAATCTTTTTAAAGATTTAAAAAAGGAGATTTTAAAATGAAAAAAGATGCTTTAAATATAATAAAAAATTCAATAAATGATGTATTACCAAATGTTTCTGTAGAAAACTTTTTAAAAGATAAAAAATTTGAAGGGAATATTTATACATTAGCAATAGGAAAAGCAGCATGGGAAATGGCTAATTCTGCACTTAAAGTATTACCTAAAATAAAAAAAGGAATTATTATTACTAAATATAAACATTCAAAAGGAAGTATTAAAAATTTTGATATTTATGAAGCAGGACATCCAATTTCAGATGAAAATACCATAAAAGCAACTAAAAAAGCTATTGAATTTGCATCAAATTTAAAAGAAGAAGATACTTTATTATTTTTAGTTTCGGGTGGAGGATCATCTCTTTTTGAAATACCCGAAAAAAATATAAGTTTAAAGGAGTTGCAAGAAATAAACTTACAATTATTAAAATCAGGAGCAGACATAAGAGAAATAAATACAGTTAGAAAACATTTATCTAAGGTAAAAGGTGGGAAATTTGCAAAATTAACGAAATCAAAGATAATGACGCTTGTATTATCTGATGTTTTAGGAAATGATTTGAGTACAATAGCATCAGGACCAGCATATCCAGATTTTACTACATCTAATGATGCTTTCAATATAATAGAAAAATATAATATAAAAATATCAAAAAAAATATTAGAAACTTTAAAAATAGAAACACCTAAAAAATTAAAAAATATTGAAACTCACATAATAGGAGATATAAATAAATTTTGTGAAAGTGTTAAAAAAAATTCAGAATTACTTGGATATAAATCAATTATAATGGTTAAAAGCATGAATGGAGATGCAGATGAAACTGGAAAATTCATAGGAAATATAGCAAAAGATTTTGAGTCAAAAGAACCAACTTGTTTGATATTTGGAGGAGAAACTACTGTTAAAGTAAAAGGAAACGGAAAAGGTGGAAGGAATCAAGAAATAGCATTAACTGCTGCATTAAATATTTCTGGAGTTAAAGATACGATTATTGCTTCATTTTCATCTGATGGAACAGATGGACCAACAGATGCAGCAGGAGGAATTGTTGATGGAAATAGTTTAAAAAATTTGAAAGAATTAAATATTGATGTGAAAAAAATTTTAAAAAATAATGATTCTTACAATGCTTTAAAAAAAATAAATTCTTTAATTTTTACTGGACCAACAGGTACTAATGTAAATGATATTACTTTTATATTAAAAAATAATAGATAAAACACTTTATATCATATAATATATAAAATATGATATAAAGTATATTAAAATTAATATTTCTTTATTTAACAAAGCTTTATTTTTGAAAATTTAAAATTTTTAAACATAAGATAATACAATATATACATAAATTAAATATTATTTTTATTAAAAAATAATATTTAATTTATGTTCTAATTGTTTTTATGCTTAATTTAAATTTTTTTAAAAAAAGTCTTTTTATTACTAATAGTTTTTTATAAACGACTAAAAATAAGGTTGTGTTTTATTTAATTAAATAATATAATGAAATTACTTAAGAGACTTTAATAAGTTACTTAATTATTTTAGTAAGGGGGAAATAATATGAAAATAAATGTATATAGTGAAATAGGGAAATTACGGAGAGTGTTATTACATCGGCCAGGAAAAGAATTAGAAAATTTAGCCCCACGCTACTTAGCAGATCTTCTGTTTGATGATATACCCTACCTAAAAAAGGCACAAGAGGAACACGATGCATTTGCCAACCTTCTAAGAGAAAATGGCGTAGAAGTAAAGTATGTAACAGATCTATTCGTAGAAGCCATGGACTCACAAAATAACAAACTTGACTTTGTAAAAGAATTTTTAGACCTATCAGAAATAAACAATCAATATATAAGAGAAGCATTAATAGAGATGTTAACTTCAATGAGTACAAGAGAAATGGTAGACAAGTTAATAGCAGGAGTAAGAACAAATGAATTGAAGTTAAAACAAGATATATTTTCAGTAAAGGTAAGAAAAGCCAAGTTAGGAATACCCTTCTTTTTAAATCCAATGCCAAACTTATACTTTCAAAGAGATCCAGCAGCAACAATAGGAAAAGGAATAACAATAAATAAAATGAGAACACCAGCAAGAAGAAGAGAAGCAATGTTAATGGAATATGTAATAAATAATCATCCAGAATACAAAGGAACACCAAAGTATTATGAAAAAGATTGTCCATACGCATTAGAAGGTGGAGATGTATTAGTATTAAACAAAAAGACATTGGCAGTTGGAATATCTCAAAGAACAGATCCAGAAGCACTAGAAGCATTAGCAAACAACATATTTCATAAATATGGAGATTCATTTGAAAGCATATTGGGATTTTTAATACCAGAATCAAGAGCATACATGCACTTAGATACAGTATTTACAATGTTGGATTATGACAAATTTGTAGTACATCCAAAGTTAGAAGGAATAATAAAAATATTTGTATTGAGAAAAGAAGATAAAGGATATTCAGTATCAGAAGAAAGTGGAGAACTATCAGAAATATTGAAAAGACACTTAGAATTAGAAAAAGCAACGGTAATAAGATGTGGAGACTCAGATGAAATAGCAGCAGAAAGAGAACAATGGAATGATGGATCAAATGCATTGGCAATAGCTCCAGGTAAGATAATAGTTTATGATAGAAATTATGTAACCAACAGATTATTTAAAGAAGCAGGAATAGAAATACTCGAAATCCCATCAAGCGAACTCTCAAGAGGACGTGGAGGTCCAAGATGTATGAGTATGCCACTATTTAGAGAAGAATAATATAGTTCTCAAACATTAAAAACTCAAAAATTAAAATAAAAAATATTGAAAATAAAACACAACAAAAAAAGTGAAGGAGGAAGGATACAATGTCAGTAAACTTAAGAGGAAGACACTTTTTAACATTAAAAGAATATACACCAGAGGAAATAAGATACTTATTGGATTTATCAATGGACTTAAAAGCAAAAAAAAGAGCAGGAATAAAAGGAAACTTATTAGAAGGAAAAAATATAGTATTAATATTTGAAAAGTCATCAACAAGAACAAGATGTGCATTTGAAGTAGGAGCATATGATGAAGGAGCAAATGTAACTTACTTAACAAATAGTCAAATGGGAAAGAAAGAAACAATAGAAGATACAGCAAAAGTATTAGGAAGATTCTATGATGGAATAGAATTTAGAGGATTCAAACAAGAAACAGTAGAAACATTGGCAAAATATGCAGGAGTACCAGTATGGAATGGGTTAACAGATTTATACCACCCAACACAAATCTTAGCAGACTTTTTAACAGTAAAAGAACATGTAGCAAAACCATTAAATAAAGTAAAATTTGTATTCGTAGGAGATGCAAGAAACAATATGGGAAACTCATTAATGATAGGAGCAGCAAAAACAGGAATGGACTTTGTTGCATTGGCACCAAAATCATTATGGCCAAGTGAAGAACTTGTAAATGAAATGAAAGAAGTAGCAAAGGAAACAGGAGCAACAATAACATTAACAGAAAATGTAGATGATGTAAAAGGAGCAGATGTTATCTATACAGATGTATGGGTTTCAATGGGAGAAGAAGACAAATTTGAAGAAAGAATTAATTTATTAAAAGATTATCAAGTTAATATGGAAATGATAAAGAAAACAGAAAATGATGATGTTATCTTCTTACACTGTTTACCTTCATTCCATGATAAAAATACAGTTGTAGGTAAAGATATATTCGAAAAATTTGGTCTTGAATCAATGGAAGTTACTGATGAAGTATTTAGAAGTAGACATTCTAAGGTTTTTGATGAAGCTGAAAATAGAATGCATACCATTAAAGCTGTTATGGTTGCTACTATTGGAAATCTATAAGGAGGAATATAATTATGAAAGATAAAATAGTCGTTGCACTCGGTGGAAATGCTTTGGGAAAAACACCAGAAGAACAATTAAAATTGGTTAAACACACAGCAAAACCTATTGCAGATTTAATAGAAGCAGGTCATGAAGTTGTTATTGCCCATGGAAATGGTCCACAAGTTGGTATGATAAATCTTGCTATGGAAGTTTCATCAAAATCAGATGCAGGAACTCCTGCAATGCCATTTCCAGAATGTGGAGCTATGAGTCAAGGTTATATAGGATATCATTTGCAAAATGCATTAAGAGAAGAACTTTTGAATAGAGGTATAAAGAAACCAGTTGCCACTATAATTACACAAGTTATTGTAGATAAAAATGATAAAGCATTTGAAAAACCAACAAAACCAGTTGGAGCGTTTTATACAAAAGAAGAAGCTGAAGTATTGAAAGAAACAAGAGGTTATACAATGGTTGAAGATGCTGGAAGAGGTTATAGAAGAGTTGTTCCTTCTCCAATTCCTGTTGATGTTGCTGAAAAAGAAGCCGTTATGGATTTAGTAAAAAATGATCATATAGTTATTACTGTTGGTGGGGGTGGAATTCCTGTTGTTCAAGAAGGTAACTCATTAATAGGCGTTCCAGCAGTAATAGATAAAGATTTTGCAAGTGAAAAAATGGCAGAAATTTTGGATGCAGATTACTTAATTATTTTAACTGCTGTTGAAAAGGTAGCTATAAATTATGGAAAAGAAAATGAAAAATGGTTAAGTGATTTATCTGTTGAAGAAGCAGAAAAGTATATGAATGAAGGACATTTTGCACCTGGTTCAATGCTTCCAAAAGTAACTGCAGCTGTTAAGTTTGCAAAATCAAAAAAAGGAAGAAAAGCTTTAATAACCTCTCTTGAAAAAGCTAAAGAAGGTATTGAAGGTAAAACAGGAACATTAATATCTCAATAATAAATAACAAAAAAAGATGGCATAGCCATCTTTTTTTATTTAACAACTAAAAATACATCCATTTCTTTATCATCAAGGAGTTTACCAGGAAACTTTAAAATTGTTCCATGAACACTTACAGATATTTTTTCTCCATTTAAAACAGAAGGAGGAGTTATATTTATTGGAAATCCAGTTTTTTCAAGTGATATAGCAATTGCACCAGATATCATATTTGCAAGTTCACCGATAGCGCTGAGAGCCATATCATCTATTTTATCAATTTGCATCATTCCACCCATCATATTAGTTACAATACTTACAGCAACATCTTCAGGCATAGAGTATATTAAGTTTCCTTCAAGAACACCATTGAATCCAATTGTTGTTATTATTTGAAATGAATCACCAATATCTCTAAGCATTTGGGGCTTTCCTAAACTAATAGTAGTTTTAGAAGCCGCTTTAAATGTTCCAGTTAAAGCTTCAATTACAGCATTTATTACTTTAACATCAAGCATTAAAATCACCTCCATAAATATTGTATCACATTAATACAATATTTACAAAATGTTCTTTATGTTTTTTATTGAGTTTAAGCTTTTACTTTTAAGCTTAAAGTTTTTAAAATTTCTTCTTTTTCTTCTTCTTTTAATTTGAAAGTTTTTTCTAATTGATCTTCTAATTTTTTTGATAGTTCTGATAAATCCATGCTATTTTCTCCAACATTTTGAGCTACATTGACTTGAACTTTTATTGCTTCTGAAAGTTCATTTACTTCTTCTGATATATTTTCAATGGAAGATACAGATACATTTACAGCCGATAATATTTCATTTGTACTTGAATTTTGTTGATTTATAGCTATTGAAATTTCTCCAACTCTATCTACTATTTTTTCTATTTCATCCATTATTTGTTCAACGCTATGTGCTGCATCTTCTTCATTATCTTTTGCATTTATTGCAACTTCACTAATTTCTTCTGATTTTTTGTTTAAATTTTTAATAGAATCAAAGACTTCGGATAAAATTTGAGAAATATCTTCTGTGGCACTTCTGCTTTCTTCTGCCAACTTTCTTATTTCATCAGCAACAACAGCAAATCCTTTTCCGGCTTCTCCGGCTCTTGCAGCTTCTATTGCAGCATTTAATGCCAACAAGTTTGTTTGTTCAGTAATATTGTTTATTGTTTCAACTATTTGCATTATATTTGCTGATTTTTCATACAATTTATTTGACATTTTTGAACTTTCAAGCATTTCTTCAGAAATTTTAGCTATAACATCTTCTATATTCTTTATATTTGTTTTTCCTATTTCTGCATTTTTTTTCATTCCATTAGATTCTTCAACGACATTATTTATAAATGAAACAAGATTATTTGAAGCAGAAGTTATTTCTTCTATATTTGCTCCCATTTCTTGCAAGGAAGCTGATACACTTTGTGTGCTTTCATTTATTTGATCTGCTTGTGCAGAAATTTCTTGATTAGTTGCAGAGGCTTCTTCTGAAGTTGCTGATAATTCAGTAGAAGAACTATTAACATTCATAGATATTCCCAATATTTGTTTTACCATTGATTTTAATTTTTGAGTTGTTTTTAAAAGTGATTCTTGCATTTTACCTATTTCATCTTTTCTAATATTTTCAATATTAACATCTAATATTCCATCGCCTAGTTTTTCTATTTCTTTTGAAAGTTCTATTATAGGTTTAGAAACAGCATTTCCAATTAAGTATGCAGAAAATATACCTATAAATAAAAATGCAGCTATTATTATTATAAAGTATTTTATCATAGTGTATACATTTTTTAACATAGAATTTTTATCTATAGTTACTCCAAAAGAAAATCCTGTTTTTCCTATTGGAGAAAAAGCTATAAATGCTTGACTTTTGTCAGGTAATGTTACTTCTTCCAGATTTATTTCGCCTTTTTTTAATCTGTTATAAATATTGGTTAAGCCATTATATCCAAAATCTTTATCGGCATTAATTATATTAACCTTTCCTATAGAACTTTTATCTTTATGTGCAATTACTAAACCTGTATTATCTATTGCCCAACCATAACCTAAGTTTGATATTTTAAGACCGTTTATAAGACTTTGAAAACTATCTAAAAGAACTGTTCCTCCAATCATTCCAATTGTTTTTCCAGAGTTATCTTTTATTGGAACAGCTACAACTATGATTGGATTTTGTGTGGCTCTAGATATTAACATTCCTGAGATGGCATAATTTTTTCCAGACATTATTTCTTTAAAGTACTGTCTATCAGCTACGTTTGCAGTTACTCCATCTAAATTTGTATAAGAAAAACCATCTTTTCTTGCAACAAAAAACATTTCAAAAAATTTTTTATTAACATTGTACTCTCTTTTTAGCTTTTGAACATTATCTTTTTCATTAAAATTTGTGTTTTTAAATTCAGCATTAGCCATATTATTTAATGTATCTATTTTTTCATTAAACCACATTTCAACATATTTTGCTTGACTTTTTAAAACTTCTTTTGAATTAGTTTCTAATTGAGATATTGTTTGATTTCTTAAATAAATAACTGATATTGATCCAGATATTAATAAAATGGCAGTTACAAGAGTTCCAATTATAAAGACCATTCTCCATTTTAAGCTATTCATTTTTTCACCTCCAAAGAATTTTGTCTAATATTAATTATACATTTATAATATTTATATTATGTTTCTTTAAAGTTAACTAAAATAAATTGTTTTTAATTAATCATGTGATTAATTAAAAAGTAGTGTTTAATATTTCTTATATATATTTATTTATAATAAATAAAAAAATAATAAAATAAAAAAATTACAGATTAAATCTGTAATTTTTTTATTTTATTAATTATTTCAAGTTCAATATCATTATTATAAGTTACTTCTATAGGTTCTTTGGTTTCTTTAATACTAAGAATATAGCCTTTTTTAGGATATCCAAAATCTTTTAAAAGATACATATAAAATTGAAGTTGAAATATATAATCTTTAATTTTATTTTTATTTAAAAGATCAGAAAATTTATAATCTATAACTTCTATATTTCCATTGTTTATTAAAACTCTGTCAGGTATTCCAAATAACATGTATTCTTTATTATTGATTTCAATTTTTTTTACTAATCTCCATTCAGTTTTTACTATTTCATTTTTTCCAAAAGCTTTTTTTACTATGTTTAATTCATCAAATTTAGGAGGTAAATAATCATAATTTCTATTTTTTTCTTTATCTATTAATTTTTTTAAATGAATTAAAGATGGTGCACTCTGTAACTTTAAATGTAATTGTGAACCTCTAAACATTAATTCTTCGTCTGAAAAAACACTTTGTTTAAAATATTTTTTGTAGCTTATTCCAATATTTTTTAAGAATTTTTCTTCACTTTCTTTTGGTTCATTTATTAAATAAGTTGGTGCAATATATTGTTTATAAGCTAAGTTTTTTAAGTTTTTTAGATTATTTTTAGGTATATCTTTGAAAATTATTTCTTCAATTTTATTGTTTATTTTAATATCTTTTAAATCAATTTCATTTATTTTATCTATATTATCATATTTATAATTAAAAAAATAATTATTATAAGAGTTACTTTTTGTATTTATTAAAATAGGTATTAACATTTCTTTAGCTCTTGTTGTTGCTACATAGATTAATCTATTTGTTTCTGTTTTTTCTAAAAAATCATTATTTTTAAACCATTTTAATATATAATTAGAGCTTTCATTTAAGGTATTTTTCATAACATTTTTTAGTAAATAATATCTTTCACCATTTGAATTTGGTAATGAAAAATCAATATTTTTAATTATTTTTTTGTCTATTTTATTATGCAACCCACCAAGTAAAACTATAGGAAATTCTAGACCTTTTGATTTGTGTATTGTCATTATTTTTACACTATTAGATTTTTCATCTTCTAAAACAGCTTCTTTCTCATCAACTTCTGTAGATTTTTTTAGTAACTTTACAAGTTCAGAAAAGGTATTTGCTATTGAATCATATTGTTGTGACCCTGTAATTAATTTTTTTACATTAGAAATAGCCGATTCAGAATTATCTAGAGCCATTAAGTATACTAAATACTTAGTTTCTTTTATTATACCTTTTAATATATCTGTAGGTTTCATATAATATCTTAAATTTCTATATTTTTTTAATACTAAATAGGCTCTATTTAATCTTTCAGAAGAAAATTCAATAGTTTCAAAGGTTTCAAATAATGAATTTTTTTTATTTTTTATTAAGGTGTGTAATTGATTTAATGTCATTCCACCAATTAAAGACATCATATATTTTATAAATTCATAATCATTATAAGGGTTTTGAACAGCGCTTAAAGCACTAAAAACAGCTTGAACTTCAGGTTTATAATAAAATGATTTTCCTCCTACTATATAATAGGGAATATTATTTTTTTGAAATTCATTTTTTAAAATTTCTTCATAGCCACTTAATTGTTTTAATAATAAGGCTATATCACCAGGTTTTATTTTTCTTGTTTCAAATATTATTTTTCCATTTTTTCTTTTTCTAAATGTCATTTCTTTATTTAAAAGATTTTTTATAGTTTTGATTATTGTTTCTGCTTCTTTTTTTACTCTTAATTCTTTATTATCTTTTTCAGGAGTAGCGTATATATATTTTATTCTTTTATTATCATCTTTTAAAAGATTTGGCGTAATATTTTTATTTTCTTTTATTTCATAATTACACTCATCTATTTCTTTAAAGCATATACTTTCGAATAGTTCACTTTCAACATCATCCATATATATATTATTTTTTTCAAATAAAACATCTTTTGAAAGCTTATTTATATAACTTACAATTTCACTGTTTGAACGTCTATTTGTATTTAAACTTTCAACTATATAATTTTTGTTTTTAAATTCATTTTCGGTTTTTGAAAAAACTGATACATCTGCACCTCTAAATCTATATATGGATTGTTTTCTATCTCCAACATAGAATAAATAATTATTTTCATGATGCAGTTTGTCAAATATTTCTTTTTGAAGATAATTTGTATCTTGATATTCATCAACAATAATGTACTTAAATTTATTTTGATACTTTTTTAGTATGTTATTATTTTCTAAGGTTAATATTGTTTTTTCTAAAATACCTTTAAAATCATATTTAAATTGATCAATAGTTAATGATTCATAAAATTCAGATGCAATATATGAAGCATTTTTTAAAAGTTTTAAAAAATTTGTATATAAGTCTCCATTTTCTGAAAGTTCCATAGTTTCTACAATAGCTCTTTTCATTTCAAGACGCCAATTTCTAACCATTTCTTTTAATAATTCTTCAAATTTTTTAATACCTTCATTTTTCAAAAATTCTTTTACTATTTTCTTAAATTCTTTATCTTTTTTGAACTCTAAAAGTATTTTTTCTACATTGTTTTTTCTGTCTGTTGATAAATTTATCAAATCAGGATCAATATTTTCATAAGTTTCTAAAATAACTTTAAGAGTATAATAAACTGCTCTTTCTATTTCATTTTCTTTTTTAAACTCACTTATCATTGTAAAGTTTGGATCTACACCTATTAAAACATTATTATCTTTTAAAATTCTTGAACAAAAACTATCTATAGTTTTTATCCAAGCTCCAGATAAACTTATTTTTACTTCATTCCAATATTCATATTCTTTATTTGTTTTTGCAGCATTCATTTTTTCATAAATACTTTCAGTTATTCTTTCGCGCATTTCTCCTGCAGCTTTATTTGTAAAAGTAACGGCCAATATTTTATCAATTATATTTGAATCTTTATTTTTTTCAAGTATACTCATATAGTATTGAGTTAATGTATATGTTTTTCCAGTTCCAGCTGATGCTGAGATAAAAAAATTTCTATTTGGATTGTCCGTTATTTTTTTTATAATCATAATTTCAGTTCTCCATAAAGTTTTCTATATCACTTACTTCTTTTATTATTTCTTTAGATAAAACTTCACATCCATTTTCTGTTATTAATAAATCATCTTCTATTCTTATTCCAATACCTTCTTCTTCAATATAAAGACCTGGTTCATTTGTTATTACCATTCCTTTTTGCAATGGTAAACTTCTATCTCCAACATCGTGTGTATCTAACCCTAAATGATGAGATACTCCATGAAAATAATATTTTATAAGTTCATCATCTTTTTCTATTAAGCCTAAACTTTTACATTCTTTGGATAAAACTTTTTTTGCTATTTCATTTAGTTCAATTAAAGTAACTCCTGGTTTAGCATTTTTTTCAACTTCTTTTTGAGCTTTTAAAACAGCGTTATACACATCTTTTTGTCTTTGTGTGAACTTTCCGTTTACAGGAAATGTTCTACTTATATCAGCACTATAATGATTGTAAGCAGCACCTAAATCTAATAAAACTAGTGTTTTATCTTCTGCTTTACAATTATTTTGAGAATAGTGTAAGACAGTTGCATTTTTTCCAGATGCAGTTATTGTATGAAAGGCTTTTTCCCTTATGCCATTTGAGATCAATGAAAAGTCAAAGTAAGCTTCTAATTCATATTCCATCATATTTGGTTTAGCATTTTTTATCATATTTTCTATACCTAATTTTGTTATTGAAATTGCTTTTTTAATATTTTTTATTTCTTCTTCATCTTTGATCATTCTTAATTGAGAAATATTATTGTATATATTGTTTATTTTCACATGTGGAAATTTATTTTTTAATTCTAAAGCAAATTCTTCTGCTTCACTTTTACCTTTATTCCAACTTTGTCTTTCAAGATCAAAGTATATATTTTCATTTTTTTGTATTTGTTGATTTAAAAAGTCATTGAATGTATCTAAAAATCTAATATTTTTTATTCCAGAAATTTTTTGTGCTTCTTCTGGTTTTATTTTTTCTCCAATCCATCTTGATTTTATAGGATCATTTTTTTCAATAAATAAAAATTCTGAAGTTTTATCATTTTCTTTAATTAATATCATTGCAACATCAGACTGCTCTATATTTGTAAAGTAAAAAAAGTTTCTGTTTGGAGAAAATGTATAAAGTTCATCAGCAGTTTTAAACTTTTCTCTTCCAGAGAATAATACTACAATCGAATTATTTGGTAAGGTTTTTAATAATTCATTTCTTCTTTTTGATAAAGTTTCTATGTTCATTGTGGTTCCTCCTTAAATTTAGTTTTTATTTATTTTGTCGAATAAAGTTTTAATTTCTTTATGATTTTCTTCAAATATTTTTAAAATTTTAGGATTAAAATGTTTTGGAGATGTTCTTCCATCTCCAATTAATAGTATGTTTAAAGTTTCTTCGTGAGTAAAGGCTTTTTTATAAGGTCTATCTGAACGTAAAGCATCGTATACATCAGCAATACTAACTATTTGAGCCTCTATAGGTATTTCGTTTCCTTTTAAACCCATAGGATAACCACTTCCATCATATCTTTCATGATGGTTTAATGCTATTTTTAATGCTATTTCAAAGTATTCTCCTGTTAAAAGTCTTTTTGCGTGTATTGTGTGTTTTTTCATTTCTTCCCATTCTTCTTTAGATAATTTAGTATTTTTTGTTAGTATTTCATTGGATACAAATATTTTTCCAACATCATGTAGTGGTGCAAAGTTTTTTATATCTTGAACTTTATCATTATTTAATCCATATTTTTTTGCTATTAATTCAGATAAAGCACCTACTCTAATTACGTGTTTTCCAGTACAATCATCGTGTGCTTCTGCAATTGTTGCAAGTTTTTGAGAAAAATCTAAGTAAGCACTCTTAACTTTATCCATTCTTAAATTTAATCGCATGAACTTTTCTGCAAGATATATAAAGGTATTTATTATTTCTTTTGAATAACTTTTAAAAGTTTTAATACTTTTTTTATCTATATCAAGACATATCCAAAGTGTTTTTTCTTCTATATTTATTTTTGTCATTAGACTTTCTTTTATAGGTTTTGAAGCTTTGTATAACTTTTCTTTAATGTTTTGTGGCATATTTCCTAAGTGGAAATCTTCAAAACTTTTAATATCTTGAGTTCCATTAATTTGCAATGCATATTCGGGTTTTAAATCTAAAGTTTTTAAAATATTTAAATCATGACCTACAGTTGCAATATAGTTCCATTTATCCTTTTCCATAATTGAAATACTTCCATAATCAGCTTCTGGTATTAAGGCAATGGCTGCTTTTAATAAAGTATTACAAAATTCATCAAAGGTTGTATTCATTTTACTAAATTTTTCTGTTACTTCTATTATTTTATTTAATTTATCATTTATTTCTATATTTTTTTGTTTTTCAGATTTGATTTTTTTATAATTTTTTGTTAACTCTTCTTGTGTAGCTTCAAGTTCTTCATGTTGAGCTTCAAGTTCTTCATAGCTACTTTCTAATTCCATATTTTGTTTTTGAATAATATTTTCTGCTTTTTTTCTTTTATAAATATTTATAATTAAAAATAATATTATTGAAGTTAAAATAGTAATTGAAAAAAAGTATATTAAAATAACTTTTTTATACTTTTCAAAAAATGATTGTGTATTATTTATTAAAATTGATTTTTTAGGTAACAGTTTTTTTGATATATTAAATTTTTTCATTTGATTATAATCAAAAAATATTTGATTACTATTTATCGTTGCTTTCAAAATATCTTCTTTGCTAACTTTTTGATTTGTTAAAAGTTTTTTTGATATTTTTGCTGCTTCAACTCCCTGATAGTATCCGCTTGTTAAAACTCCACCAACAATTCCATGACCTAAATAAGAATAAAGCATGCCATAAATAGGTAATTTTGAGTTTTTTTCAATTATTTCTAGAGATTTTTCTAAGCTTAAGATATTTTCATTTGCATCTTTCAAAAATGCTTGAATAATTATTATTCCATCTTTTAAGGTTCTTATTTTTTTAATAGATTCTTGTAAATGATTAACTTTAATTATTTCAAAATTTTTGTTGTACTTTGTAGTATATTTGTTTATATTATCATTTAATTCTTGAAACATTATTTTTCCAGATTGAGTAAAGTCATCTATTAAAAAATAAATATTTTTGATTTTTGAGTGTAAGCTTAAAGCAATGTTTATTGTTCCATCAATATCTTCATATTCTCCTATTCCATAAAAGTTTTTAGAACTATTTATATTTGTTTTTTGTATGTAATTTATTCCACAAAACACTACTGGTATATTTATTAAAAATTTTTTTCCATACTTTTCAATAAAGTTATATGCATTATCATCTGAAGCAATAACAAGATCTATTTTTTTATCTTTATATTTCATATAATAAAGATCAAATAATTTTTTATAATATTCATCAGAATTGTTTCTTTTAGTATCCATATATTCTATGTATGTACTGTATTTTTCATTAAGTGTATCTAAAATTCCCCAAGTAATATTTTTTGTCCAAGTATAGTCATAGCTATATGAATTTAAAATTAGAATGTTTTTTGAAAAAATAAAAATTCCAAAAATTAAAAATAAAATAGTTGTGTATTTTTTAATATCAATCACCTCAAAGAATAAAATAATCTAACCTATATTATATATATATTATAAAACAAATGATATGTTAAAGTCAAAAGCTTAAACAAAAAAGAAATATTTTATATTTTTAATATAAATGATTTTGAAAAAAATTTTTCTTGGGGTATAATACAGAGGAAAAATATAAATTCATTATAAAATGGAGGAATAATGTATAAAAACTTATCAAATACTATTATAAAAATAAAATCTATTATACAAAATGATTTAAAAAGTTCAATAGCTTTAAAAAAATTAAAGATAAAAGATATTGAAGAATTGGTATTTACACACTTTAACTCTATTGTAGCTTTAAAAATTATGCAAGAAAAATTTTTAATAAGTGAAGAATATACATCAACTGATTCTTTAATATATGAAAAAATATCAAAAAAAATGAACTTAAAAAAAAATTCAGAGGAACTTTATTATGAAGTATTTCAAGTAGCTTTTAATGAACTTTATCAAAAAATACCTGAATTTTTTTTAAAACCAGAAATTTCTCTATCTGGATATGCTTTAAAAAAAATAATGAATGAATTAAATTTAGTAAAAGATTGGAATAAAGATGATATTTTAGGATGGTGTTATCAATATTATAATGATGATGTACGTGAAAATAATAAAAGTATAGCAATTCAATCGCAATTTTATACGCCTGAATGGATAATTGAATTTTTAGTGGATAATACACTAACAACTTATTATTCTGAAATAAATAAGTATACACATTTAAAAGAAAAGTATAATATAATCCCTAAAAAGAACAGAGAGTATAAAGATTTATCAAATATAAGTATTTTAGATCCAGCTTGTGGTAGTGGACATTTTTTAATAAAATCTTATGATAGATTAATTGAAATGTATGAAGAAAACGGAATATCCTCAGAAGATGCTTCAAAATTAATAATTGAAAATAATTTATTTGGTTTAGATGTAGATAAAAGAGCCATTCAAACAACAAAATTAATTTTAAAATTGAAAGCATTAGAAAACAATTGTTTTGAAACTTTAAATTTTAATATACATAGTATTTCAGATGACTTGGGAAGTCTTCAAAAAAATACAATATTTGAACAAAAATTTGATATAGTTTTATCAAATCCTCCATATACTGATTCATCAAATTATAGTAAAGATTTAAAAGAAAAGATTTTTTCATTGTATACAAACTTTAAAAAAAATTTATATACTTGTTTTATAAAAAAGAACTATGATTTTTTAAAAGATGAAGGATTACTTGGAATGATTACACCACAAACTTTTATGTTTATATCGAGTTATCAAAAAACACGTGAATTTATATTAAACAATATGAATATAAGAATGTTTGTTCAATTTGGCCTTGGTGGAGTATTTAATGATGCACTTGTTGATACTGCTGCTTATATAATGGAAAAATCAGAGTTAAATCATGGTACTTATATAGATTTAACAAAAAGTAAGAATAAAAAAGAAAAATTATTTTATATATGGAAAAATAAAAATTTTGAATATTCAAGAAATGTTTATTATATAGACAACAATAATTTTAAGAAGATTCCAGGATTTCCATTTGCTTATTGGATGAATCAAAAATTGTTAAATATATTTTCTAATCTACAATTAAAAGATATAGCTGATGTAAGACAAGGAATAGCAACAGGAGATAATAAAAGGTTTTTAAGATACAATTGGGAAGTAGCCAAAGAAGAAATAAATAAAAAATGGATACCTTATTCTAAAGGTGGACCATACAATATGTGGTATGGTAATTTATGGTGGGTAATAGCTTATGATGATAAAAATAAAGAGCTTTTGAAAAAAAGTGGAAATAAATTGCCAAGTAGACAGTATTACTTTAGAGAAGGGATAACTTATTCAATGACAACTTCTAAAGGTTCTACTTTTAGATATTTACCAAAAAATTTCATGTTTGATTGTAAAGGAAGTTCTATATTTTTTAAAAAAGAAAAGTTAAAATTTAGAATTTTAACTATTTTAAATAGTACTTTTGGAAGGTTTTTATATAAATTTATTGCAGGAAGTGTGGATTTAGAAGTTGGAGATTTAAAAAAACTTCCAATACATAAAAATATAATTGAAGATATAGATAAAACAAAATTTTTAGATTTATTAGGAAAAATATTAATAATAATAAAAAAACAAAACTTAGATATATATCCAATAGAACTACATTATAAAGGATCACCATTACATCAATTACAATGTAATCAATTGCCATTAATTACAGAAACGGATACTGTAAAGAGAATAAAAAACTTTATAAAGAAAAGGGATTCTTTAGATACATATTTGACTTTATTTGAAAGTATAGCAGATAAACTTATTTTTGAACTCTATAATTTAAATGAAAAAGATATTAAATTGGTATTAAAAGAAATGAGTACACCAGTTGGATGGCTAAAGATAAATAAAAATCATACAAATCATTTGCTTAAGTTAAAGGATATATTGACAAAAACTTATTTAAAAGAATTTAAAATAGAAGAAAGTGAAGTTGAAAAACTACAAAAATATATAGATTCATACATAGAAGCATTAAAAGTAGAAACTAAAAAAATAAACACTGAAGATAAAATACTTAAATCTTATTATAAACGTTGGAAGATAGATTATGATAATCAAATAAAAAAAGTTTCTACTGAATTAAAACTAAACCCTTTAATAATTTTTGAAGAAAGTATTAAAGGTAATGTTTTATCAAGATACAGAGTACAAGAATATTTGTTTCTTGCAATAGATCATTCAATAAAAAAGATTCTTAAGGAATCAGAATATGGTTTTTTAGATGTAGAAAAAACTAAAGAAAAGATTAAACCGCTTTCAACAAGAATAATGTTGGATCTTGAAAAAGTAGGTATAACAGATGATTTTTTTAGTTCTTTTACTGGAAAATCAATAGAAAAATATTTAATTACAGATTATATAAAATCACATAAAAAACTGTATAAAAATGCACCTATTATTTGGAAAATTGATACAGTATTTCTGCTTTTTTCAAGGTTAAATTCAGGAACATTTCAGTTAATTTCAAAAGTTTATATCAAACCAGAAATTAAGCAATTAGAATTAAAACGGTTTAAAACAGACAAAGATTTAAAACGAATAGAAAAATTAAAAACTATTGATGAAAATTTATTAAAATTATCTCCGATACCCGAGAAAGGAATTAAATATAATTTAAATAAATTAACTTTTATAAAATAATGGATAGTCTAAGACTATCCATTATTTTTTTATCTTATTATTATATTCGTTTTGAAGTTCATGAAGTTTTTTGGTACCATTTATTCTTTCTTGTTTTAGATTTTCTTGAATTTCACGAGTTTCATCAATGCCTTTCATTATAGTTTTCCAAGTTTCTTCTAATGTTTCTAATTTTATAGAACTACTACCTGCAAGTTGTGCAGTCATTTTTGATTGCATAGCCGTATTTTGAGCGTTTCTCAATAAAAGTTCATTTGTTTTTTCATCAAGCGCTGCCATTGCTTGTGCTTGAATTTTTTGCCTTTTAAGAGTTATTGCTTGGTTTAATCCTTGTTTAAAAATAGGAATGGTTATTATGAATGCAGAGTTTATTTTTCTTATTAAATTATAATTACCTTTTTGAATTAATTTTATTTGTGGCATAGTTTGGAGAGCGACACTTTTTGCAAGTTCAAGATCATAAATTCTTTGTTCCATCATTTCAAGAACCTGTAAACCATTAGAATAATTTACTTGATCTATTTGTTCTCCTGATTTGGTTTTTTCTTCAAGTTGAGGTAATATTTCACTTTTTAATCTTTCAACAACAATATGACCAGCTTGAATGTATTTTTCTAGAGTTTCATAATATTCCATATTTTTATTGAACATTTCTTCAAGCATTCTATTACTTTGAGTAATTTCATTTTCATATTCTTTTAATTGAATATATACTTTATCAACTTCTCCACCCATTGTATGGTATTTTTTTAATAACCCATCAATAGTTTTTTCTGCTTTTTTAAATAATTTTTTTAATAAACCTTGCTTTTTTTCAGCATCATTAAAATCCTTTATATCGAACTTATCCATGATCTTGTTTAATTGAACTAAAAGCGTTCCAGAATCTTCTATTTTTGTTGTTTCAATAGAATTCAAAATTTTATCTGCAAATTTTGATATTTCTTCAGCAGTTTCTTTTCCGAAGGTCAATATTGATTCAACATTTTTAAAATCTATTTGTGAAGATATAGCTTGTACTTCTGGAGAATTTTTTACTTTTAACTCTATTTCATTTTTTACTTCTTCAATGTTTTCATTTTCAATTTTAAATTCATCAGCCATTTTTTTTCCTCCTTATTTTTTTGAAAAAATAGACCAAATTGATTTTTTCTGTTTTTTTAATTTTTTTAAATCTGGTAAGTTTAAATCGAAGATATTTTTACCAATTTTATGAATATCATAATACTGTGTTTTAATTTTTTGTTCTATGTTATTGTATCCAGTTGGAGTTAGTATTAAAATATCAAATCCAAATAAGTTTAGAAAAGATATGATAATAGAATCTTCAATGCTAAACATCTTTTCTGTATTATCATAAATTACAATTTTAGGTGGAATAAATGGATAATCAAAGTTTTGAATCATTCTAACTATTTCTTTAGGTAATTCTAAAATTGTAACTAATATTTTTAGCTTAAGTTCCATAGTCATTGTTTCTTTAAATGGATTAAGTTCTATTAATTCTTCTATTTTATTTATAATAGAAGATTGAACGCCTGTATTTAAATATCCAAACTTATAAAATTCATAATTTAATAATTCTTCTTTATTTATTTTATTATCTTTAAATAAAAAAGCACTTTTATAAAGTTCTTGTTTTGTATAAGTTATTTTTGTAAAAGGAACTTCTTCAAAAAACAAAGTGTTTTCTGTTAAAAAAGAAGATAAATCAGACCAATAATCATTTATTTGTTCATGAGTTCCACTTATTTTAGCAAAAATGTTTGGTATATAAATATTTTTATTAAATACTTTAAAACCTGTTCTCATTCTCGATTCATTATTCCATAAGATTTTTAATTCATCATAAGTTGTTTTTAAAGTTACAGCTTTTGGATAATAATTTTGAAATTGCCAAGGTTTATAAACACCATCTTCTTCATTGTGTATTATCATTCCTATTTCTTCTGAAGCTTTATACGCAGTTGTTTCTTTTCTAGTTATTACTTCTTTTTGTGGAAAAGGAGTATTTTCACATCTTTTTTCTAATAAGAATGGAATTGAATATTTATTGTTTAGATCATATGTAACATCTTTTAATTTGTTTATATAAAGAATATCTGATCCCATTTTTGATAGAAATATCAAAAAATAAAATTCATGTTTTTTTATTTCACCATAATATAAAATTTTAGGATTGATTATAACTTTATTTAATTTATTGGCATAATCAAAGTTTGATATTAGGTTTGGTAAATATTCATTTATCCAAGAAATAAATTTAAATACAAAATTTTTAATCTTGGATGGATTATTTTCTTCTATTAAAAATAAATATAGAATTTCTTTAAATGAAGATAACAATTTTAACTTATATTTTTTATCTTCTAATTGAAAGAAAGCAGAATTTTGATTTAAATATTGTACAATTTCTTCAGAAGTTTTTAGACTCATCCAATTTAAATTAGGCATAAATTGAGGATTAAATGGTATTTTATTTATAAATTTTATATATTTACTTCCATATTCTAATAATTTCTTATCAAAATGAAATAATTCATTATTAAAATCAACTTCATTATCCTTAATTCCTATATATCTATAAAAAAATACAGGTAGAATAATTTTTTCACCATTTACATAATTATGTCTTTTTGATAGAGGAAGAAAAAAATCACTAAAAATATCATCAGATTTTTTTAAGGTTGTTATTATATCATCTGTATGAAAAGTATTTAATGGAAGTTTATTTATATTTGATTCATTATGTATTTTATTTGATTGAAGCTTAAAATTTGTTGGAACTTGTATAGTAGTTTTATTTGATATTTCATTTATAAAATCAAATTTTTCAAATTCATTGTCATTTTCATTTATATATAAGATATCACATCCTATTTCAAATAAAAAGTATAAAAAGTATATATCATGTTCTTTTATATTTCCATAGTATAAAATTTTAGTGTTATCTTCATCAATACAAATGTCTTTAGAATATTCTTTTATCTTTAAGAGCATTTTATAAGAAAAGTTTTTTATTTTAGTAATATTATTATTTTTCTTTTCATAAAGTTTCAATGTTTTATAAAAAGCGATTGCAATACTATCATTTAAAATTTTAGTATTTGTTATATTGAAAAAGTTGGTATTTTTTATAGATTTGAAAAACATATTAATATTTTCATTGTATGTATTTTTTATTAAAGATAAAAGATTATCATCTTGTTTAAAAGATTTTGCTTGTATTAGTATATATTTTTTATCATTTAAGGAATTTTTGATGTAATTTAATGTTTTTTCATTTCCCACAATTCTATAAAAATAAACTGGAACAAATAAAGATTTATGATAATAATAGTCAACTCTTTTTGTTATGTTGATTTTTAAATCTTCTAATAAGTTATTTGATTTTTTTGATTTTGAAATAATAATTCTTTCTATATTAAGCATTTTTAATACCTCATTTTAATATAAAGATTTAAAATTTTATTTTTTATAAAATTAATTCATTATTAGTATATCACATTTTTTTAGGAAAACAATAGTAAATTAATTAATTAATCAAGCATATTAATTAATTTGTAACTAAAAAATTTTTAATTTTTTTAATTTTGAGGTATAATATTTTTAGTTTTATAAAAAAAAATAAAAAAATTTAATTTTTTCAAAGGAGGAGAAAAAATGTCTATAAATTTAAAAAAAGGGGAAAAAATAAATTTAACAAAAGGAACAGGAATAAAAAAAGTTATAGTAGGACTTGGATGGGATACAAATAAATATGATGGAGGATTTGACTTTGATTTAGATGCTTCAGTATTTTTATTAGATGCGAATGGAAAAGCAACATCAGATTCTGATTTCATATTTTATAATAATTTAAAACATCCAAGTGGAGCAGTTATTCATACAGGAGATAATAAAACTGGAGAAGGAGAAGGAGATGATGAACAAATCTTAATAGATTTTGAAAAAATTCCTTCGAATATCGAAAAAATTTCTATAGCTGTAACAATACACGATGCAGAAACAAGAAAACAAAACTTTGGACAAGTATCAAATGCCTTTGTTAGAGTAATAAATCAAGATACAAATGAAGAATATTTAAGGTATGATTTAAGTGAAGATTTTTCAATAGAAACAGTTTTAGTTATTTGTGAAATTTATAAACACAATAATGAATGGAAATTCAATGCAGTAGGAAGTGGATTTTCAGGTGGTTTAGAAACACTTGTGAAAAATTATGGACTTGATGCTTAAAAAAAATAATATAAAATTAGGAGGATACTTTTATGTTTGAGTGGATAACAAATATTTGGATTGCTTTACCAGTATTAGTTGTAATGAGTTATTTAGTTAGTGTAGCATCAGATAAATTAGGAGATGTTTTACATATTACAGGATTAAAGTTAAATATCCCAACTTCTGTTCGTGGGGCAACATTTGATGCAATAGCTTCATCCTTTCCAGAATTTGCAACAGCAATGATAGCTGTTCTTTTATATCATAAATTTAATGATGTTGGAGTTGCCACTATTGCAGGGTCTGGAATATTTAATATATTATTAATACCTCTTGTTAGTATATTAGCATTTAAAGGAATTGATTTAAATTTGAAAGTAAAAGCTCAATATGTTTATAGAGATATGATTTTTTATTTAATATCAATAGTTACATTATTTATTTTTACATATATTGGATACTTTAACATTTATACAGGTTTAATATTATTACTAATATATTCTGCATATATATATGTTTTATATCTTCAAACTAAAGATTTTAGAAATAATCAAGAAGAACAAGAAGAATTAGAAGAAGATATGAGCTATTTGTTAATAACATTTTGGATAGTTGTTGCAATGGCTATTATTTGGATATCAATTGATGCAATAATTGCTTCAGCTTTAGTTATATCAAATACAATACATGTTCCACCATTTATTGTTTCTGTTGTTGTTATAGCAGCAGCAACATCTATACCAGATACATTACTATCAGTTAAATCTGCTAAAAAAGGTGATGCTGATGGAGCTATCTCAAATGCTGTTGGATCAAATATCTTTGACATATGTGTTGGACTTGGAATACCAATGGTTATAGCAGGAAGAACTATAGAAGTTCAACTATCTCAAAATGCAGGTATGTTTGGATTTTTATTAATTTCAATGTTTACAACTGGAATTTTATTATTGAAGAAAAAAGGAATGCATAAAAAAGATGCAGGGATAATGGGCATAGTTTATTTGCTTTTTATAGTTTATGTTGTCATAAAAGCAATAAATGGATAAAAAAGGGGGTAAAAAAATGGCTATTAGTTTAAAAAAAGGTGAAAAAGTAGATTTGACAAAAGGAACAGGAATAAAAAAAGTTATAGTAGGACTTGGATGGGATACAAATAAATATGATGGAGGATTTGACTTTGATTTAGATGCATCAGCTTTTTTATTAGATGCAAATGGAAAAGCAACATCAGAAACTGATTTTGTTTTTTATAATAATTTAAAACATCCAAGTGGAGCAGTTATTCATACAGGAGATAATAGAACTGGAGAAGGAGAAGGAGACGATGAAGAAATCTTAATAGATTTTGAAAAAATCCCTTCAAATATCGAAAAAATTGCTATAACAGTAACTATCTTTGAAGCAGATCAAAGAAAACAAAACTTTGGTCAAGTATCAAATGCCTTTGTTAGAATAGTAAATCAAGATACAAACGAAGAATATTTAAGATATGATTTAACAGAAGATTTTTCTGTAGAAACTGCTTTAGTTATTTGTGAAATTTACAAACACAATAATGAATGGAAATTCAATGCAGTAGGAAGTGGATTTTCAGGTGGTTTAGCAGCACTTGTAAAAAACTATGGACTTGATGTATAGGAGATGATATTATGAGTATAAATCTCACAAAAGGACAAAAAATAAATTTATCTAAGGATTATGCAGGCTTATCTAAAATAATGGTGGGCCTTGGTTGGGATCCTGTTGAACAAAGTGCAAAAGGTTTTTTTAAATCACTTTTTAAAGAAAATCAAGATATAGACTGCGATGCATCAGTTTTAATGTTGAAAAATGATAAGTTGCAAAGTAACTCTGATTTAGTTTACTTTGGAAATTTAAATGATAAAGCAAATAGTGTTATTCATCAAGGAGATAACTTAACAGGAGAAGGAGAAGGCGACGATGAACAAATATTTGTTGATTTATCAAGAGTTCCAAGTGATATAAGCAGATTGGTATTTGTTGTAAATATATATGATTGTGTTAGAAGAAAACAACACTTTGGAATGATAAAAAATGCTTTCATAAGATTAGTAGATATTGAAGGAAAAAAAGAATTACTTAAATATAATTTAAGTGATGATTATTCTAATAAAACATCTTTAGTAGTAGCTGAACTTTATAGACATAATAATGAATGGAAATTTGGTGCTATAGGTGAAGGAAATACTGATTCAGGACTAAAAGAATTGATAAAAAGGTATAAATAATAAAGTATTAAATTATAAAAAAACACAGTTGACAAAAAAATATTTTTGTGGTATTATTTTGAAAATTAAATAAAATTATCAAGAGAAAGTGAGGGACTGGCCCTATGACCTTTCAGCAACCTGCAATTTTTGTGTGGTGCTAAATCCAGCATTTCATTTGAAATGAAAGATAATAAAAAATATTGTCTCTTTCAAATGAAAGAGACATTTTTTTATGGAGGAATTTATATGAATGTAATAAAAATAGTAAAGAAAATAAATATGAATATGTGGATGTGTGGCATAACCGATTTTTATGCCCATGTCTTTTGTTATATAAATTGACATAATAGAGCTTTAAATCGGTTGTGAAGATAAATTCACAACCGATTTTTTTTTTAGGAGGGAAGAATGAATATTATAGTAAAAAAGTATGGAGGAACATCAGTTGCAACAGTTGAAAGAATAGAAAAGATAGCAAAAAAAGTAGTTGAATTAAAGAAAAAAAATAAAATAATTGTTGTTGTTTCTGCTCCTGCTGGAATGACTAATGATCTTTTAGAAAAGGCAAAAAAAATTTCAAAAACACCATCAAAACGAGAATTAGATATGATTTTATCTGTTGGTGAACAAGTATCTATATCTTTATTATCGATGGCAATACAAAATTTAGGAGAAAAATCCATCTCATTTACAGGTTGGCAGGCGAGTATTTTAACAAACGAGAATTACAATAAAGCAAAAATAAAAAAAATAAATATAAAAAGAATAAAAAAAGAATTAGAAAAAGATAATGTAGTAATTTTAGCAGGTTTTCAAGGAGTTACCAAAAAAAATGAAATAACGACTTTAGGAAGAGGTGGATCAGATATCACAGCAACAGCAGTTGCTGCAGCTTTAGGATTAAAGGAGGTAGATATATGTACAGATGTTAATGGAGTTTATACTTCAGATCCAAGAATAGTAAATAATGCAAAAAAAATACAAAAAATTTCTTATGAAGAAATGCTTGAAATGGCTGATTCTGGAGCAAAAGTTCTTCATGGAAGATGTGTTGAATTAGCTGCAAAAAATAATTTAAAGATACATTTAAGATCTTCATTTACAGAAGAAATAGGAACTATTGTTGGAGGGGTTAAAAATATGGAAAAACCTATAATAAAAGGAATTACATTATCAAAAAACGAATCAAAAATTTCAATAAAAGGAATACCTTACTCTATAAATGTTTTAAATACTATATTTAAGGAAATTGCAAATGAAGGTATAAACATAGATTTAATTGTAGAAAACAAAGTAAAAGATGAAATAGATATATCTTTTACCTTAAGTAAGAATGATTTTGAGAAAGCATTATGTGTAAGTAATAAGATAAAGGAAAAATTAAAAGCAAAAAATGTGGAGTTTAATGAAAGTGTTTCAAAAATATCTGTAATAGGATATGGAATAAAGTCTAATCCTGGAATTGCAGCAAAAGTTTTTGAAGTATTATCAAATGAAAAAATACCAATAGACATGGTTTCATGCTCAGAAATAAAAATTTCTTGTATTGTTTCAAAAGAACACTCAGAAATTGGTTTAAAAAAATTACACGAAAAGTTAATTGAAAAAAATAAGGAGGTTGAGAAGTATGAAAACTTATGAAGAGATAAATGAAAAAATTTCAAAAGGTGAAGCTGTTGTTGTAACAGCAGAAGAAATTATAGATATAGTTGAAGAAATTGGAATTGAAAAAACTGCAGAGTATGTGGATGTTGTTACTACAGCAACCTTTGGGCCAATGTGTTCAAGTGGAGCATTTTTAAATTTTGGACATTCAAATCCGCCAATAAGAATGCAAAAAACTTATTTGAATGGTGTAGAAGCATATTCTGGATTAGCTGCAGTTGATTCATATATTGGGGCATCTCAAGAGAGTAAAAATAAAAAATATGGTGGAGCACACGTAATACATGACTTAATATCTGGGAAAAAAATACATTTAGAAGCAACTTCAAATGGAACTGATTGTTATCCAAAAAAACATGTTGATACATACATAACAAAAGAAGATATAAATGAAGCTTATTTATTTAATCCAAGAAATGTTTATCAAAATTATAATGCGGCAACAAACGCTTCAGATAAAAAAATTTATACGTATATGGGAACTTTAAGACCAAATATGGGTAATATAAACTATAGTACAACAGGAGAGTTAAGTCCACTATTAAATGATCCATACTATAAAACGATAGGAATAGGAACAAAGATATTTTTAGCAGGAACTCAAGGATATGTAAGTTGGATGGGTACACAATTTAATTCTTCTGCAGAAAGAAATGAAAGAGGAGTGCCAATTACACCTGCAGGAACATTAGCGGTTATAGGAGATTTAAAAAAAATGAATAAAGAATATATACAACCTGTAATTTTTAAAAATTATGGAATATCAATGTTTATTGGTATTGGAATACCAATTCCAATCTTAAATGAAGAAATTTTAAAATATACAACAATAAAAAATGAAGAAATACAAACAAATATTATTGACTATAGTAGTGGTAAAAAAATAAAAAAGGTAAATTATAAACAACTTCAAAGTGGTATGGTGAAAATAAATGGAAAAGAAGTTAGAACTGCATCAATATCTAATTTAAAAAAAGCTAGAAAAATTGCAAATGAATTAAAAGATGAAATAAAAAATGGAAACTTTTTATTAACTAAACCACTTGAAGTATTTCCATTAGATAAAAAAGTAAAAAAAATGAAAGAAGATGATTGATTTGTATGAAGTAAGAGATTATAGAGAAAAAATGAAAAGTCAGGATATGACAAATTTTAGAGTAATGGAATTTGAAACAGACTTGTTTATTTCTGCAAAAAAAGATTTGTCTAAGATAACAAAAAAAATGGTAAAAAAATATAGAGAAGAAATAATAAATTATTCAGCTAAAAATATAGAATTTTATAAAAGTTTAGTACCAATAGTAGAAAAAGAAAATGCTAGTAAAATAGTAAAGCATATGATTAAAGTCAGTAAATTAACTAATGTTGGACCAATGGCTGCGATTGCTGGTGCAATTTCAGAATATGTTGGTATAGAACTTTTAAAGTATACAGATGAAGTAATAATTGAAAATGGCGGAGATATATTTTTAAAAACAAAAAAGGAAAGAAAGATTAAAATATATGCTGGAAAATCTAAATTTTCTAATAAACTATCTTTAAAGATAAAACCAAATTATGAAAAACTTGGAATATGTACATCTTCTGGAACGTTTGGACATTCTTTGAGTTTTGGAAAATCAGATGCAGTGGTAGTTTTATCTGAAGACACATTACTTGCTGATGCAACGGCAACAGCAATTGGAAATATTATTAAAACAAAAGAAGATATAAAAAAAGGAATAAAATTTGCAACTTCTATAAAAAATATTATAGGAATTTTAATAATAGTTGATAATACTCTTGGAAGTTGGGGTAAAATAGAAATAGAGAGGTGATATTTATGTACATAAAAGATATTTTTAAAGAAAAGAAACCAGTTATATCTTTTGAAATATTTCCACCAAAAAAAGAATCAAATATAAAAACAATATATAAAACAATAGATGAACTTGCACAATTGAATCCTGATTATATAAGTGTTACTTATGGGGCGTCGGGTAGTATAAAAAACAATAAAACAGTAGAAATTTCTTCTTTTATAAAAAGAGAATATAAAATTGAACCTCTTTCTCATTTAACATGTATAAATTCGAGTAAAAAAGAAATAGATGAAATATTAAATCAATTGATAGAAAACAACATATCTAATGTGCTGGCATTACGTGGAGATATTCCAAACGATAAAAATATAAAAAAAGAATTTAATTATGCTGAAGACTTAATAAGATACATATCTAAAAAAAAGAAGTTTAGTATAGGTGCAGCTTGTTATCCTGAAGGACATATAGAAGCAAGAAATAAAAGTTTAGATTTATATTATTTAAATAAAAAAGTAAATGCAGGAACGGATTTTTTAATAACACAATTATTTTTTGATAATAAATATTTTTATGATTTTAGAGAAAAATTAAAAAATAGAAATATAAATATACCACTTCAAGCAGGTATAATGCCAGTAGTAAATAAAAAACAAGTTGAAAAAATAGTATCTATGTGTGGAGTAAATATACCAGAAAAATTTATAAAAATAATGAATAAATACGAAAATAATAAAGAAGCATTAATTGATGCAGGAGTTACATATGCATGTGATCAAATTATAGATCTTTTAACAACTGGAGTTGATGGGATTCACTTATATGTTATGAATAAATCTAAAATAGCAAAAGAAATTGTAAAAAGAATAACATCTATATTAAAAATCAATATAAAAATGGAGGAATAAAATTGGAGTTTAAAAAAGAAGTGTTAAGGTATTTAGGGTACAAAAATCAAAAAATAGATAATAAATTAGATTTTTTAATAGATAAAAGTATTGAAGAAGTAAAAAACACTTCTATTTACAGATATACATTTAAAATTTTTGATTTAGAAAAATTAAAAGAAGGAATACTATTAAGTGGAACAGAGGTTTTATTAAAAGGTGAAAATATAAAAACTCATTTAAGAGCATCAGACAAATGTGCAATTATGGCAGTTACTATAGGATTTGAAATTGATAAAAAACTACGTTATTATCAATTAAAAGATATGACTAAAGCAGTTATTTTTAATGCTTGTGCTTCTGTTTATGTTGAAAAAAGTTGTGATGAAGTTCAAAGTATTATAGAAAAAGAAATGTATCCATATTATATAACTCCAAGATACAGTCCAGGATATGGAGATTTTTCAATAGAAGTTCAACAAGAAATAGTAAATATTTTAGATACAAGGAAAAAAATAGGATTGGATGTTACAGAAAATAATGTATTAATACCTGAAAAATCAGTAACTGCAATTATTGGATTACAAAAAGAAAATAGTGTTGCAAATATATATGGTTGCGATGGATGTAAGTTAAATTGTAGTTTTAAAAGAAAGGGTGGTTCATGTGCATATTAAAGAAAGAATAAAAAATGAGCTTTTATTTTTTGATGGTGCAATGGGTACGCAATTACAAAAAAAAGGATTAAAACTTGGAACATTACCAGAAACATTAAATATTACAAACCCAAATATTATAAAAGAAATACATGAACTATATATAAGGTCAGGTGCACAAATAATAACAACAAATACTTTTGGTGCAAGTGAATTTAAATTAAAAAGAACCGAGTATACTGTTGAAGAAATTGTTGAATCAGCTGTAAAAATAGCAAAGAGTGCAACTGGAGTACAATATGTTGCACTTGATATAGGACCAATAGGAAGATTATTAGAACCATCAGGAACATTGAAGTTTGAAGAAGCATATAATATGTTTAAAAGACAAATGATAGCTGGAGAAAAAGCAGGTGCAGACTTAATTTTAATAGAAACAATATCAGATTTATATGAAGCAAAAGCAGCAATACTTGCTGCAAAAGAAAATACAAAATTACCTGTTTTTTGTACAATGACTTTTACAGAAGATGGAAGAACATTTACTGGAACAGATCCATTGACAATGGTAAATGTTTTAGAAGGACTTGATGTAGATGCACTAGGATTAAACTGTTCTGTTGGACCAAAAGAAGCTATACCAATAGTAGAAAAAATTATAAAATATTCATCAATACCTGTTATGGTTCAACCAAATGCTGGATTACCAGAAATAGAAAATGGTGAAACAAAGTATAAGATTACTCCAAAAGAATTTTTAACTCACATGAAAAAAATAGTTGAAATGGGTGCACAGATAATAGGAGGATGTTGTGGTACAGATGAAAGATTTATAAAATTAATGACAAAAGAATTAAAAACAGTAAAACCAAAAAAAATAAAAGAAAAAGAATTCACGGCAGTTTCATCATATTCAAAAACTGTAAAGATAGGTGAAACTTTAAAAATAATAGGGGAAAGAATAAATCCAACAGGAAAAAAGAAGTTTAAACAAGCATTAAGAGATAAAAACTTAGATTATATAATAAAAGAAGCAATAAATCAAAAAGAAGAAGGCGCAGATATTTTAGATGTTAATGTGGGACTTCCCGAAATAAACGAAGAAGAAATTATGATAAAAGTTATAAAAGAAATACAATCAGTAATGGGATTACCACTTCAAATTGATAGTTCAGATCCAAAAGTAATAGAACATGCAGTTAGAATTTATAATGGTAAACCATTAATAAACTCTGTAAATGGTAAAAAAGAAAGTATGGAAAAAATATTTCCAATAGTAAAAAAGTATGGAGCATGTGTAGTAGGACTGACCTTAGATGAAAGAGGGATACCTAAAAAGGCAGAAGAAAGAGTTGAAGTTGCAGAAAAAATTATAAAAACAGCTCAAAAATATGGAATACATAAAAAAAATATATTGATAGATTGTTTAGTTTTAACAGCATCAGCACAACAAGAAGATGTTATGGAAACAATAAAAGCTGTTAGAATGGTTAAAGAAAAATTTAATGTTAAAACAACTTTGGGAATAAGTAATGTATCTTTTGGCCTTCCAAATAGAAGCATATTAAATAAAACATTTTTAGCAATGGCTTTAACAGCTGGAGTTGATGCACCAATATTAAATCCTAAAAAAGAAGAAATAAAAGAAATAATCTATTCATATAAAGTTTTATCAAATCAAGATAAACAATCAGAGAAATTTATAGAAAAGTATTCAAAAGTTATACAAAAAAAATTAAATAAAGAAATTAAAATGCAAAAAGAAATAGATTTAAAACAAATAATAATTGATGGTTTAAAAGATGAAGCAATTGAAGCAACAAAAATTTTGCTAAAAGAAAAAAAATCTATGGAAATAATAAATGAATTTTTAATTCCAGCATTGGATATAGTTGGACAACGATATGAAAAAGAAGAAATATTTTTACCTCAACTTATAAGATCTGCAGAAACTGTAAAAAAATCATTTGAATTAATAAAAGAAATAATATTAAAGTCAGGAGAAGAAAAAAAAGTTGGAAAAAAAATACTTTTGGCAACTGTTCAAGGTGATGTTCATGATATAGGAAAAAATATAGTAAAAGTTATACTTGAAAACTATGGATACGAAATAGTAGATTTAGGTAAAGATGTACCAGCACAAAAAATAATAGAAAGTATAAAAAAAGAAAATATAAGATTAGTTGGACTAAGCGCTTTGATGACAACAACAGTTAAAAGTATGGAATATATAATTAAAGAAATACGTAAGAATAAATTAGATTGTAAAATTATGGTTGGAGGAGCAGTCTTAAATCAAAAATATACTGATATGATAAAAGCAGATTATTATGTTAAAGATGCACAAAAAGCTGTTGAAATAGCAAAACAATTTTTTTCTATATAAAAAATCATACAGATAAGATACCTACTGATAGATAATCTAAGTTAAATGAAAATTAGATTATCTATATGCTTGATTTCTCGATTGTAAAGAAGTCAAGCATTTTAAATTTTTTCTTATTAAGAATTAATGTATTTTTTAATATTTTAAAGTAATTTTGATATAATAGTATATAAAGAATTAGAAATGAGGAGATGATTCTATGAAACGATTGCCAATAGGAAGAAGTGACTTTAAATCTTTAATTGAAGATAATATGTATTTTGTAGATAAAAGTATGTTAATCAAAGAAGTTATTGAAAGTGGAGATGTTTTATTAATAACAAGACCAAGAAGGTTCGGGAAAACTCTTAGTCAATCTATGATGAAGTACTTTTTTGATATTACTCAAAACAATGAATACCTCTTTAAAGATTTAAATATATACAAAGAAAAAAACATAATAGAAAAACATTTAAATAAACACCCCGTTATATACATCACCTTTAAGGATTTAAAGTCTAATAACTTAAAAAAAATGCATGATTTATTAGCTATGGAGCTTTCAAGGTTGTATATAAAACATGAATATGTTTTTGAAGTATTAAATGAAAGGGAAAAAGATGTATACAATAAAATAATGGGTAGAGAAGCTTTAGATGCTGATTATGAAAATTGTATAAGAAGTTTATCAGAATATATGGAAAGATACTATGATAAAAAAGTAATAATATTAATAGATGAATACGACACTCCCATTCAACAAGCTTATTTACATGGTTATTATGATGAAATAATATCTTTAATAGGTAATTTATTTGGCATGGCATTAAAAGATAATGTATACCTTGAAAAAGCAGTTCTTACTGGAATAACAAGAGTTTCTAAAGAAAGTATCTTTACTGGTGTGAATAATTTAGAAGTTTCTACTGTATTAAATGAACTATTCAATGATAAGTATGGTTTAACTAAAGAAGAAGTAGAAGAAGTATTGAAGTATTATGAACTTGAATACGAAGAAAATGAAGTTATAGACTGGTACAATGGTTATAACTTTGGTGGTGTTGAAATATACAATCCTTTTTCTATAGTAACTCTTGCAAAGAATAAAGGGAAAATAAGACCATATTGGATGAATACGAGTGGAAATTATTTAATAAGAAAGCTAATAAAAGAAGGAACTGTTAATATAAAAGATAATGTAGAAAAATTAATAAATGGAGAAGAAGTAGAGTGTGAAATAATAGAAACTATGGTTTATGGTGATTTAAACTTAAATAGTGAAAGTGCAATTTGGACATTATTTTTATTTAGTGGTTACTTAAAGTGGACGAGTAAAAAAAGAAAAAATAATATAACAATGTATAAAGTAAAGATACCAAATGAAGAAGTAAAAGATTTTTTTGTACAAACAGTTAGAAATATGTTGAGAGAATCAAATATAAACATTAATAATATACTATTGAACCTAATAAATGGATACATAGAAGAGTTTAAAGAAGACTTTCAAAAACTAACTATTAATACATTGAGTTACTTTGATGTTAGTGGAGAAGAACCAGAAAGATTTTATCATGGACTAATACTTGGAATGAGCGTTGGTTTGAAAGAAGAGTACATAATAAAGAGTAATAGAGAAACAGGACTTGGAAGAGCAGATGTTATTTTAATACCAAAAGATAAAACAGATAAAGGAATAATAATAGAGTTTAAAAAGTTTTATAAAAATGAAAAAACACTATTAAACAGTGCACAAAATGGATTAAAACAAATAAATGAAAAGAAGTATGAAGAAGAGATAAAAAGTTATGGAATAAATGATATAATAAAAGTTTCAATAGCTTTTGATAAAAAAGAGGTTGAAATCGTTAGTAATTTGGATAAAGATGTTGAAGTAACTCCAGAAGAAAGAATGGCAAAAGAACTATTAAAAAATGGAGTTGATATAGAAATTATTTCTAAAACAACAAAGTTATCTATTGAAAAAATAAAAAATATGAGTAATCAATTATGATATAAATAAAATATAATGTAAAATAAGTCGAGAACTATACAACGTATGGTTCTCTTGTTTATTGAAAAGAAAAATGATATAATAATGAGTTATTCGCAATATGTTATTGTAAGTGTTATAAAATGTGTTAATTGTGTAAATGTACAAAAAATAAAGAAAAATAAAAACACCTTTGATATATTAATATTTAAAAGTAAAACTAAAGAATAAATCAAGATAAAAAAATATTTTTAATATAAAAAAGGAGGAAGCTGGTTTAAAAGTTCAAAGTATGTAAGAGTATCAAATAGAAATATGAATACAAAAACATATAAGTACAAAGATTTAGGATTTAGAGTAGTAAAAAGAGGAAACACAATACCCAAGATACTTTCAATAAACCCAGAAAATTATAAGAGTATAGACAAAGGATTAGTTGGATTAAAATGGGAAGCAATAAGTGTTAATGGAGGAAATTTAACCTATGACGTGTACTTTGGAACAGAAAAAGATAACTTATTAAAAGTATCAGAAGCTCAAACAGAAAATAGTTATAATTTAGGAGAAATAAATGAAAAAGGAATATATTATTGGAAAGTAGCAGCAAAATCAGATAAAGGCAGGGTATTCGAGTCACCAATATATCGTTTTTATGTAGAGGTATGAAACAGAGAATGATATAGGATCCAGTCCAGCGATAGGGCAAGATGGGACGATATACGTAGGAAGTGTGGATAACAATTTGTACGCGATAACATCAAAATGTAAAGGAGTTTCAGAGTCTTCATGGCCAATGTTTAGACAAAACATAGAACACACAGGAAGAAAATAAATTTTGTAAAGGTAGCGTGTAAAATTTTGTGCCTTTTCTTGGAAGGTAAAAATAAATAAAATTAGTTATTATTTTTAAAGTATTTCCATAAGAATTATCGACTCTAATGAAATAAGCTTTAAGAGTAAATTTTAGAAGTTTTTAGTATAATTTTTTGTAATAAATAACCTTTTGCAACGAGACCATAAAAAATTTTGTGTAAATAAAAAAATAGGTAGTGTGTAAAATTTTACATACTACCTACTTTTATTATTATTTAGATTTTCTTTCTTTTGCTTTTTCTACAAGAGGTCTTCTTCCTCTCTTTTTTCTTTTAAATGTATCGATTATAATTTCAGCTTCTTCGAAAGGAACAGATATAAATGAGAAGTTTTCAAAAATTCTAACATCTCTAATTTTTTTAGTATCAACATCAGTTTTATCTTTGATAAACTTTAATAATTTTTTGATATCCATTTCATCTTTTTTACCAAGAGCAACAAATAATCTTGTTTTTCCTTTAGTATTTATAGAAACTTCACTTATTTCATTATAATTTGCAGTATCCAATTCACTTTGATAAGCATGTTTTAAAAGAGCAGAAATTGCTTGTACTGGATCTGAAATATTTAATAATTCTTTTGCTAAATTTTCATATTCAGAAGCATTTGAATTTTTAACTATATCTAAAATTTCATTCTTTATTCTTTCTTTTTTAGTTTTAATAATTTCTTTTATACCAGGTACCTTTTCTTTTCTTATATTAGTATTTGCAACTCTTTTTATAAATATTAATTTTCTATATTCAGAAGGTGTTACAAAAGTTATAGCGGTTCCTTCTTTACCAGCTCTTCCTGTTCTTCCAATTCTATGAACATAAGATTCTGGATCTTGTGGAAGGGAATAGTTAATTACATGGGTTAAATCATTTATATCTAAACCTCTTGCTGCAACATCTGTTGCAACTAAGATATGAGCTCTTTTATCTTTGAATTTTTTTAAAATTCTTTCCCTTTGATACTGTGAAATATCTCCATGTATACCTTCAGCATTATATCCACGTTCAGTCAATTTTAAAGCAACTCTATCAACATCTAATTTTGTTCTACAGAAAACTAAACCATAAAAATCTTTTTCTATATCAATTATTCTACAAAGAGCTTCAAATTTATCACTTTCATTAACTTCAAAGTATATTTGATCTGTAAGATTGGTTGTTAATTGCTCTTTTTTTACTTTTATAATTTCAAAATTTTTCATATATTTTTTTGCAAGACCTAATATAGGTTTAGGCATTGTTGCAGAAAATAATAAAACTCTTTTATCTGGATTTGTATGTTTAAAAATTTCTTCCATATCGTCTATGAATCCCATATTTAACATTTCATCAGCTTCATCTAAAATGAAATAAGATATGTTTTCAAGTTTTAAACTCTTTCTTTTTATATGATCTATTACTCTACCAGGTGTTCCTACAACAATATCAACGCCTCTTCTTAAAGCGTTTAATTGCCTTTCAATTGATGCTCCACCATAAATTGGAAGTATACTTAACTTACTTCTTCCTTTTAAAGAGTTTATTTCTTCTGCTACTTGAACAGCAAGTTCTCTTGTTGGAGCAAGTATTAAAGCTTGCACATGTTTTGCACCAGGTGTTAATTTTTCAATTAAAGGTAAACCAAAAGCTGCTGTTTTACCAGTACCTGTTTGAGCTTGACCGATTAAATCAACTTCGCCTTTTAATAAAACAGGAATTGTTTTTTCTTGTATTGGAGTTGGTTCTTCAAATCCTTTTTTCTTTAATGCTTTTAACGTTGTTTCGGATAAACCGAGATCTTCAAATTTTGACATTTCAAAACTTCCTTTCATTTGGGTTTTCTCGGATTATGTACTTTTTTATATTAAATAACTTAAACAATATGAAACAACACGAATCAGATGTTTAAAAAATTTTTTTGATTTTAATCAGAATTTAGTCTTTACATAGGAATAAAGCCGAATAAAAATAGTTGAAGTACATAATCTGAAATAATTTCAACTTATTATAACTTATTCATATTTAATATGTATAAATATTAAGTGTATTTATGTAACAACATTATCTAAAATAAGGAAATATAACTAAAAAATATTTATAATATCTTTTATATTATGAATTATTACATCAGCTTTTTCAACTTCTTTATTCCCATATCCATAATTACAACCTATTGATTTTATATTATTAGCTTTTGCAGCTTCAATATCTTTGTGCCTATCACCAATCATTACAAAGCTTTTGCTATTTGTTTTTTTTATAAAAGTTGATATAACATAATCTTTTTCTTTCCAATTATACATTTCAGAACAATGAGGTGAATCAATAAATTCATTTAAGCCTTTTTCTAAGACGATGTTTAAATATTTTTTATTACAATTAGATAAAAGATAAATATTTTTATTTTTAGATTTTAGATAAGATAAAACATCAAACACACCATCAAAAAAGATTTCATTTGTTTTTGATAAAAATTCTTCTTCATAAATATCTAAGTAATGTATAGCTTTTTCAATTAAAACTTTATCATCAGACTTAAATATATTTTTAAAGATATTGTCTATTGTATATCCTATGTATTTCATAATTTCATTTGAATTTACTTTTACTTTAAATCCATCTTTATCTAAAGATTCAAGAGTTTTTTTAAAAGCTGGTATAGTAACTTTTTTTGTATTTACCAATGTTCCATCAATATCAAAGATTATATTTTTAATATTTTTCATATTCTTCTCCTAATATTTTATTTTTTATTTCTAAGTAAATTAATTCATTTTCTTTTTTATTTCTATTTATAGCTTTTTTATAAGTTGTTTTTTCTGAAGAAATAGAAGGTGTGCCATAAAGAAATACAGTACTATCAGCTAACATAGAAAGTTCATAAGGATCATGAGAAACAATTATTATGGAAAATTTATACTTTTCTTTTAATTTTAAAAAATCTAAGATTATTTCATGTTTTATCTTTATATCTAATGATGAAAAAGGTTCATCCATTAATATTATATCTGGAAAGTATATTAAAGCTCTTGCTATATTAACTCTTTTTTTCATTCCTCCAGAAAGTTCATGTGGAAAGCTTTTTATTTTATCATATATTTTTAAAGTTTTTAAAGTTTCTACAAAAACCTCTTTTGAAATATTTTGATTTACTATTTTTATGTTATCTTCTACATTCATCCAAGGTATCAATCTATCTTCTTGAAATATATAAGCTAACCTTTTAAAATTTTTTTCAATTGTTCCAGAAGTTTTTGGAATTAAATTAGATAAAATATTTAAAATGGTTGTTTTTCCAGATCCTGAATCACCTATTATAGCAAATGTTTCAGATTGATCAATTAAAGTAGAAAAATTAGAGATAATTTCAGTGTTGAAACTCTTTTTTAAATTTTGTATTTTAATTGAAGCTGGAGTTATTTTATAAATTTCTCTAGTTTTTTCAATACACTTTTTTTCTGGAAGTTTCAACTTAAAATTAATTTTTAAAATTAATCTTTCAAAAATTATTCCAACTATTATTAAAAATAAAGTATAGGCAAATACTTCATCTGTATTTAAAGATATTTTAGAAATAGAAAGAGCATATCCTAAGCCTCTACTACCACCTAAAAATTCTCCAACTACAGTTGCTTTCCAAAGAGTTCCAGAAACTATTTTCAAAGTTGAAATAATAAATGGAAAAACGGATCCAAGATAAATAAATTTTATAGTATCACTTTTTTTTATATTATAAACTTTAGCCATTTCTAAAAGTTTTTTATCAGTTGATTCAATTCCTTGAGATACATTTAAAACGATAGTTGGAAATATAACTATAAAGGCAACAAACATAGGTGTATAAAATCCAATACCAAACCAAAGCATTATTATTGCAATGTAAGATACAATAGGTGCACCCTGAAAAAGCATTATAATAGGTCTAATGAAACTCTTAAATTTTTTATTTATTCCAGAAGCAAAACCAATAGGTACTCCAATTAAAATACTTAAAGTGAATCCAAGCAAACTCTTTAATAATGTATCAAAAAATTGTATCCAAAAAGATTGATTCATCATTAAATTAAAAAGAGTATGAAGAGTTAAAAATGGATCTGGTAAAATAATTGGATTATAAAAAAGACTTGCTATATACCATATAAGTATAAATATACCTATTCCAAATATCATAAGTATCCTCCATTAAAAATAAAACCCCAAATGGGGTTTTATTTTTTAGAATTAAAGTTCAATGTTCTTTCAATTTGAATATATTTATAAAATTCTAACTCATCACCAGAATTAAAGTCATTAAAGTTTACAAATTTTATTCCACATTCTTGTGGAGCACTAACAGATTTAACTATATCTTTATAATGTTGAAGAGTTTCTATTTCTACATCTTGAATTAATTTACCTTCTCTATAAATTCTAACTCTTCCTTCTGCAGAAACATAACCATCCGTTAATTGAATACCGGCTATGTTACCAACCTTCTTTATTTTAAATACTTCTTTTATTTTTCCACTACCAGTTATTTCTTCTTTTTCTTCAGGTTCAAGCATACCTTGAAGAGCTTTTTTTAATTCATCAATTAAGTTAAAGATTATATCATATCTTTTTATTTGAATTTCTTCTTTATCAGCCATTTTTAAAGTTTTAGAATCTGCTTTTACTCTAAAACCTAAAATAACAGCATTTGAAGCAGAAGCAAGCATAACATCACTTGTTGTTATAGCACCAATTCCAGCATGAACTATTTCTATATCAATATCTGAATTTTTTAATTTTGAAATTGAATTTTTTAAAGCTTCTATTTCACCATATGTACCAGCTTTTAATATTATATTTAATATTTTCTTTTGATTTTCTTTCATCATATTCATAAAATCTTCTAATTTTACATGTTTTTTTTGCTTAGATTTAGACTCTTCTTTTTCTTTTGCAATGGAAGAAATTTCTCTTGCTTCATCTAAAGTATTTACAGCATATAATATTGAATGCATACTTGGTACTTCATCAAAACCTAAAATTTGTACAGGAGTAGATGGACCGGCTTGTTTTATAGTTTTACCATTGCTATCTATTAATCTACGAACCTTTCCAAAAGTACTTCCAGCAACAAAAAAATCTCCATTTTTTAATATTCCATCTTTTACAATTACTGTAGCAACAGGTCCAAGAAATTTATCTAATTTACTCTCTATTATTATAGCTCTAGCATTTCCTTTTGGATAACATTTTATTTCTTGCATTTCAGAAACTAATAAAACCATTTCTAATAAATCATCAACACCCATCCCAGATTTTGCTGATATAGGAACAGTTATTGCATCTCCACCCCAATCTTCTGGAATTAAGTTTAACTTTGCTACTAATTGTTGTTTAGTTAATTCAACATTTGCATTTGGTTTATCAACTTTGTTTATAGCAACTATTATTGGAACACCAGCATCTTTTGCATGGTTATAAGCTTCTATAGTTTGAGGCATTACACCATCATCCGCAGCAACAATTAGTATTACTATATCAGTTGATTGAGCTCCTCTTGCTCTCATTTCAGTAAAAGCTTCGTGTCCAGGTGTATCAATAAAAGTAATCTTTTTTCCATTATAAACAGTTTGATAAGCTCCGATAGATTGAGTAATTCCACCAGCTTCTTTATCGGCAACCTGTGTTTTTCTTATGTGATCTAGTAAAGTAGTTTTACCATGATCAACGTGCCCCATTACCGTTACAACAGGAGCTCTGTCTTTAAATTTATCTTTCTTTTCAGAATAAATTTTTTCCCATCTTTCTTTTAATATATCCTTTTCTTGTTTTGTTTCAGTAGGTTTAGTTTGTTCATCATCATTTATTGTTAAAATATAGTTGAAATTCATAGCAATTTCTTCAGCTATTTCTATGTTTAAATCTTGATTAGGTTTTATCATAATTCCTTTCATAAACATACTTTTTATTAAATCGCCTTGATTTTTATGTAATTTTTTTGCTAATAAATCTAGTTTTAATTCATTAGAAGATAAAATTATTTCTTTTATATTATCTTCTTTACTTGATTCCTTTTTTGTTTCATTTTTAGCTTCTTTTATCTCTTTATTTTCTTTTACTTCATTTTTTATTATTTTGTTTTTATTAGAGATAACTTTTGAATTATTTTTATTAGGAATCTTTTTTTTATTATCATTAGATTTCTTTTTTGTAGAATTATAAAATTCTTTTATTGTTTCTATTGAATCTTCATCTAATGTACTCATATGGCTTTTTATTTCTAAACCAAGTTCTTTTTCTAAATAATTCATTAATTCTTTTGTACTTATATTCAATTCTTTTGCTAATTCGTAAACACGGGTTTTTGACATTAAGCATCACCCCCAACTAGGTCTAAAATACCTTTAACTATATTTTCGTCTTCTATTCCAACTATACTCACTTCAGTTTTACCAAGTGCATTTGAAAGATCTTCCTTAGTTTTTGTTTTCAAAACAACACAAGGAACATTAAAAGATTCACATCTTTTAATAGTATCATCCTTTGTACTTTTTCCAGTATCTGAAGCAATAATTACAACTTTTTTATTTTGTAAACTTTTGATATAAGATCTAATTCCATCTTTACCAAAAACAAAACTTCGGGTTCTTGATGAAAAACCAATTAACCCAAGTATTTTATCTTCTTTATTCACTAAACAACACTCCTTATTTCATATTTTACTATTATTATAACATATTTAAATAGAAAAAAGTAAGGTGCATTTACATTTTTCTTTAAGGTTTTATTTCATATTGAATTAAAAATAAAAAAATATGAATATGTAAATGAAAAAACTCTATTAAAAAGAGATTGATGGATTAACACGACGTTGAAAAAAGGTTAAAAGAAATGTAATTGACAAAAGAAGGAGAAAGTGATAGAATGATTGAGTCGCTGAGGGAAAAGCAAGCGAAGGAGAAAGAAGCTCATTGAAAAATGGATAGAGGTAGTAAAATAAAACTTTTCGAAAGAAAAGGACGCTAGTAAGAAAGAACTAGAGTGAGAATCAAACCATTCGAATGGAGGGTTTGATCCTGGCTCAGGGTGAACGCTGGCGGCACGCCTAACACATGCAAGTCGAACGAAGAAATCCACTTCGGTGGAGAGTATTAGTGGCGAACGGGTGAGTAACGCGTAGGAATCAACCCTTTGGACTGGGATAGCTATGGGAAACTGTAGGTAAAACCGGATAAGCTCGAGAGAGGAAAGGAAGAGAAGCGCCAAAGGACGAGCCTGCGTCCCATCAGGTAGTTGGTGAAGTAAAAGATCACCAAGCCGACGACGGGTAGCCGGTGTGAGAGCACGAACGGCCACAAGGGAACTGAGAGACGGACCCTACTCCTACGGGAGGCAGCAGTGGGGAATTTTGGACAATGGACGGAAGTCTGATCCAGCGATGCCGCGTGAAGGAAGAAGTCCTTCGGGATGTAAACTTCTGAATTTACAGAATATAAAGTACTGGGGACAGTACAAGGAAGGTATGTAAAGAAAAGCCCCGGCTAACTACGTGCCAGCAGCCGCGGTAAGACGTAGGGGGCGAGCGTTGCCCGGAATCACTGGGCGTAAAGGGAACGTAGGCGGTTATGTAAGTCAGGTGTGAAATGTCACTGCTCAACGGTGGAACAGCGCTTGAAACTGTATAACTTGAGGATACTAGAGGAAGACGGAATTACCAGAGTAGGGGTGAAATCCGTAGATATTGGTAAGAAGGCCAGTGGAGAAGTCGGTTTTCTGGAGTAATCCTGACGCTGAGGTTCGAAAGCTAGGGGAGCGAACCGGATTAGATACCCGGGTAGTCCTAGCCGTAAACGATGTTCACTAGGTGTGGGATGTCAAAGTTCCGTGCTGAAGCAAACGCGATAAGTGAACCGCCTGGGGAGTACGTCCGCAAGGATGAAACTCAAAGGAATTGACGGGGACCCGCACAAGCGGTGGAGCATGTGGTTTAATTCGAAGCTAACCGAAGAACCTTACCAGGAATTGACATGGAGATAAGGTAGTAGAGATACTACTAACTTTCGCAAGAAAGGAGTCTCACACAGGTGGTGCACGGCCGTCGTCAGCTCGTGCCGTGAGGTGTTGGGTTAAGTCCCGCAACGAGCGCAACCCCTGCCATTAGTTGCCAGCATGTAGAGATGGGCTACTCTAATGGGACAGCCGTCGACGAGACGGAGGAAGGAGGGGATGACGTCAGGTAAGCGTGCCCCTTATGTTCTGGGCGACACACGTGCTACAATGGTACGGACAGAGGGAAGCGAAGCTGAGAAGTGGAGCAAATCTCACAAACTGTACCTCAATTCGGATTGCAGGCTGAAACCCGCCTGCATGAAACCGGAATCGCTAGTAATCGCAGGTCAGCCAAACTGCGGTGAATACGTTCTCGGGTCTTGTACACACCGCCCGTCACGCCACCCGAGTTGGAAACGCCCGAAGATGGATGCTGTAACCGCAAGGAACGGATGCATCGAGGGTGGAGCTAGTGAGGGGGGCGAAGTCGTAACAAGGTAGGTGTACCGGAAGGTGCGCCTGGATCACCTCCTTTCTAAGGAGAACAACTACCTCTATCCATTATTGAGTGAGCAAAAGAACGGGGTGGTAGCTCAGTTGGGAGAGCATCTGCTTTGCAAGCAGAAGGCCAGGGGTTCGAGCCCCCTTCACTCCACCAAAGAAATCATTCAGAAAAGTTCATTGACAAGTGCATAAGAAAGAAAGTCCAAAGTAAAAAGGGCATACAGGGGATGCCTAGGCGACCAGAGGCGAAGAAGGACGTGGCAAGCTGCGAAAAGCTACGGGGAGAAGCAAGCAATCGAAGAACCGTAGATATCCGAATGGGGAAACCCGGAAGAGCCCGAAAGGGAGGCGAACCCAGCGAAGTGAAACATCATAGTAGCTGGAGGAAAAGAAATCAAAGAGATTCCCTGAGTAGTGGCGAGCGAAAAGGGAAAAGCCCAAACCAAATTGATGTAAAAGGGTACAGCCGTTGTCAATTTGGGGTAGAGGGACAGCTTAACTCGAACTGTAAATAGAGGGAATAGGTAAAGAGGAAGTCGAAGTATATGGGAAGATAAACCAAAGAAGGTGAAAGTCCTGTAGACGAAAACTCGTAAACTAATCGAAGCTGATCCCAAGTAGCGTGGGACACGAGGAAT